>CACYYS010000055.1 GCA_902778725.1 uncultured Ruminococcus sp. | reverse complement strand
AGATAGCGAACCATTGGACATTTGCCCAATGTCCGGCAAATCCAGATTTGTTTTAGTCATTCTACTATTGCCGACCGGAATGGTCAATTGCCCCGCGTTTAAACGGGAAGGAGGCGCTTCCCCACGAAGCGCCTCCTTCCGGACGGATCTTTTTTTTATCCTTTTTTCTTTTCCGCGCGTTGGGAGCGGGCGTAGGCGGCCTCCCTGCGGTAGAGCGGGGAGAGGCGGCGGAGGAGAGGGAAGAGGAGCGGGCGGGGAAAGAGGGGGGAGCACCAGAGACGCCGGAGAAAGCGGGACTTTTTATCGACGGAAAAGTCGAGATACCGCTCCCCGCGGTAGACGCCCTCCACCGTGCCGATGACCTCGTCCGGGGAGACGCGCTCCCAGCGGAGCTGGTTGTCCCCGCGGATGCGCAGCGTCCCGTCGGGGTCGGTCCCGAGGATCCGGTGGGCGATCAGCCGGTCGCCCCGGCGGTATACGGCGATGGCGGGGCGTGCGGGCGTCCGGTCCTTTTTCGCCGTGATCAGCATCCGGTCGGTGGAGTTGCGGATCAGGGGGAGCATGCTCGTCCCCGTCCCCTGCACCACGGCGCAGCCGACGGAGGCGATGATCTCCTCGAGCCGGTCGCAGGATTCCTTACTGTTCAAGCAGACCGGCCCCCCTCATCGCGGAGAGGAAGGCGTCGATATCCGCCGAGGCGATGTCCTCCGTGATGTCGTAATGCTCGAGCATGGCGGAGAGGAGCTCCTCCTTTGTCGTATCGCGGCCTTCCATCTGCCGCCAGAGGAAGGCGCCCGACTTGTTGAGGTGGATCATGGCGTTGAAGCCCTTGGCGGCCGCGCCGACGCCGATCACGATATTTTCCCCCGCGATCTCGCGGAGGAGGAAGCCTTTTTTGATTTTCAAACCGTTCCTCCTGAAGAGATTTGCATTACCGGAGCGCGGTACTGCGATTTTTAAGATTTGTAGCGTTCGATATCTAAAAGGATCTGATAAAGGAGTTCCTGCTCCGGAAGGCTTTTTGATGCGATCAAATTATAACAGGAAAGCGGAATGCTCGAAGAAGAGGAATTTGCTGTGCCGATTTTCTCAAAAAGGTCAGAAAGAGAAACGCGAAGCGCGGAGGCGATCCTTTCGATGCTCTCCAAGGTCGCGTTTTTCTCTCCCCGCTCGATTTGCCCGATATAAGAAGGATGACAAGCGGATAATTCTGCCAGTTTTTCTTGACTGAGTCCAAGGCGGATCCGATAGTTGCGAATGCGCTGGCCGACCATTTTAGCAATCCCACTCATTTCATTACCTCACAAAAATAGTCTATAAATATTCGAGCGCAAAATCTATAGACTATAAATATTCAATTTTTGAATACTTACACTAAAAATACAAATTTGTTTTTCTTTGTTCCAGTGGAGGCGCGAGGGTCCTAACAGAGGAAAACAAACCTCCCGGGGAGAGCGAAAAGGCGGCAAAGGAGGAAAAAACAAAAAAGACCGGCTTCGCTTTTGGCGGCGAAGCCGGTCTGCGCGGATAAACGGTCGGAAAAAGGGGAGGTGCGGATCACGCCGCCCTGAGAGGGAGGGACTACGCCTCTTCCCGTTCAAAGTGATATTTTTTGCGGTGGGTACAGATGCTCTCGAGTACCCCGACGGTCAGATAAAGGGAAAGGACGGACGAGCCCCCGTAACTGAGGAAGGGGAGCGTGATGCCGACGACGGGGAGCATGGCGAGCGCCATCCCGACGTTTTCGGTGACCTGGGCGATGAGGAGAGCGGCGATCCCGGTGGCGATATAGGCGCCGCAGTCCTTGCGCGCCTTCATCGCAACGTAGATGATCCGGATGATCAGGACAAGGAAGATGGCGATCACGAGGATGCAGCCGATAAATCCGAACTTTTCTCCGATGATGGAGAGGATAAAGTCGGTGTGGGCGAAGGGGACGTCCTCGTACGCGCCGCCTCCCTCCAGGCCCCGGCCCCACGGTCCGCCCGCGACGATCGCGCGGCGGGACATCAGGGGCTGCAGCCCTTTCCCGGTCGGGTCCATCTCGGGGTTGAAGCCGACGAGGATCCGTTCGCGCTGATAGAGGTTGAGCTTGGGCCAGAGATAGGGGAAGAGGATCAGGACGGCGCCTCCGCCGATGAAAAAGTACCAGAGGCTAAGTCCCGCCGCAAAGAGCATGGCGAGGACGATGCAGATGTAGACGAGCGCGGTGCCGAGGTCCCCCTGCAGCATGACGAGGCCGATCAGGACGCCGGCGTGCAGCGCGAGGCGGAGGACGGAGAGCGGGCGGTTGAGCTTGCCGCGCAGGACCTCGAGGTGCTTGGCAAAGGTGAGGATCAGAAAGAGCTTGATGAACTCGGAGGGCTGGATCGTGACCGGCACGCCGGGGATCTTGATCCAGCTCTTGCTGCCGTAATCGCCGACCGATCCGATGACCAGCGTCAGCGCCAGCGCGCCGACGGCGGCGATAAAGAGGGGGATCGCAAGCTTATCGCAGATATCCTGGTAGTCGAGATTGGCGATCAGGAAGATAAAGAGCAGTCCGAGCAGGGTGGCGGCGCCCTGGACGATGACGTACTTGATCCCGTATACCGACCTCGCGCCCCAAAGGGCGACGATGCCGATCAGGGAGAGGGCGAGCACACAGCCGAGGATGATGAAGTCGAGCTGCCTGAGCCGGTCCTTTAAGGAGGTGGCGAATACCCGCATGGCAAAAGCCTCAGAGGAGGGGATCAGTACGCGTTGCCGAAGTAGAGCAGGGTGTCGGCGTGCTCTCCGCAGCAGACGCACCGGTCGCCGATCTTCTCCTGGGCGAAGGGGATGCAGCGGGAGGAGACGCCGGTCAGCTCCTTGATCTTCTTTTCGCACTCGGGGGAGCCGCACCACATCGCGCGGATAAAGCCGTCGCCCTTTTCCCTGAGCGTGGCTTTGATCTCGTCGACCGTACGGCAGTCGTAGGTGCGGCGGTCCATATTCTCTTTGGCGCGCTCGAACATCGCGCGGCGCTCTTCTTCGAGCAGGGCTTTCACGGCGTCCTCCAGCCCGTCGAGGGAGAGGACGGTCTTTTTGCGGTCAAGGCGCGTCACGGCGACGCAGGCGTTCTGCTCGATGTCGCGCGGACCGATCTCGATGCGCAGCGGCACGCCCTTCATCTCGTATTCGGCGAATTTCCAGCCGGCGCTGTTCTCGCTTGCGTCAAGTCTGGCGCGGATCCCGGCGGCGGTAAGGCGCCCGGTGAGGGCGGTCGCCGCTTCGATCACGCCCGGCTTGTGCTGGGCGACGGGGATCACGATCACCTGTACGGGAGCGACGGCGGGAGGGAGGACCAGGCCGCTGTCGTCGCCGTGGGTCATGATGATCGCCCCGATCAGGCGGGTCGTGGCGCCCCAGGAGGTCTGGAAGGGATGGCGTTTTTTGTTTTCCCGGTCGGTGTATTCCACGCCGAAGGCGCGGGAGAACCCGTCGCCGAAGTAGTGGGAGGTCGCCGCCTGCAGGGCCTTTCCGTCGTGCATCAGGGCCTCCAGCGCGTAGGTGGAGACGGCGCCGGCAAACTTGTCGCTCTCGGTCTTTTTGCCGCGGACGACCGGCATGGCGAGGTCCTTCTCGCAGAAGTCGGCGTAAACGTGGAGCATCCGCTCGGTCTCGGCGATCGCCTCCTCCGCCGTCTCGTGGATGGTGTGACCCTCCTGCCAGAGAAACTCGCGCGTGCGCAGAAACGGCCGGGTCGTCTTTTCCCACCGGACGACGCTGACCCACTGGTTATAGAGCTTCGGCAGGTCGCGGTAGGAGTGTACGATATTGGAGAAATGCTCGCAGAAGAGCGTCTCGGAGGTCGGGCGGACGCAGAGCCGCTCCTCCAGCTTTTCGCTCCCGCCGTGCGTGACCCACGCCACCTCGGGCGCGAAGCCGGCGACGTGGTCCTTTTCCTTGTTGAGCAGACTCTCGGTGATAAAGAGCGGCATATAGACGTTTTCATGCCCGAGGGCCTTGAACTCGCCGTCAAGGATCCGCTGGATATTCTCCCAGATCGCGTAGCCGTAGGGACGGATGACCATACAGCCCTTGACGCTGGTGTATTCGATCAGCTCCGCCTTTTTTACGATGTCGGTGTACCATTTGGCAAAATCCTCGTCCATCGGGGTGATCTGGTCCACCATTTTTTTATCGTCAGCCATGAATATTCCCTTTCTCAGCGTACAATAAGTATAGTAAGTTAACTTATTCTATCACAGCCCGGAGGGGATGTCAAGCCCGCGCCGCGGGGGGAAAACGTGTTTTTTCCCGAAAAGCATTGAAAAAAAGAGATCGCTATGGTAAAATAACGGTAATTAAAATCGCGGTGATATACGCAAAAATCGGGAGGAAGGAAATGGCAGGCAGGATCGGCGTCGTCGGATATTCCTATCGCGCGGCGTACAGGGGCACCCATCTGCGGCGGTGTCTCCTGTTTTCGGCGCTCCTTTTCGCGCTCGGCGCGCTTCTCACCGCGCTTGCCCTCGCCTTCCCCTCCCCCGCCTCTTTTTTGCTCGCGGTCCTTTTGGAGGGGACGGCTTTTTGGCTGGTTTTTCCGCGTTTTTCCCTTGTCTACGACGTCGAGATCACGGACGGCTTTTTCACCCTCGCCGCGATCTACGGCTCCAGCCGGCGCCGGGAGCTCTTTTCCTGCGATCTGCGCCGCGCGGAGCGGATCGTAACGGGGGAGGGGATCGGACGAGGACTTTCCGCGTTTTCCCCCGTCCGGACGGTGGAGGCGCTCTCCGCGCCGGAGAGCGAACGGGCGTGCGCGCTTTTCACGCTCGACGGGGAGAGCCGGCCGGTCGCCGTGCTCTTTGACGCGGAGGAAGCGTTTTTCACCGCGGCGCGGGCGTACTGCCCCGCGGCGCTGCGCAGCTGAGGAGGGACCGGATTGAAACTGACGCAAGATAAAAAGAAGCGGCTTCGTTCCGCGCTCCGCCTCCCGGCGGTCATCCTCCTGTCGGCGCTCACCCTCGCCGTGATCCTCCTCTCCGGCAACGCGATCCGCAAAAGGATCGGGGAGGAGCGGCCCCGCGACACGAAGCGGGAGACGGTCACGGAGAGACCGAAGGACGAGTATTCCGATTTCGGCGGCTTTACCGTCACCGTCCTCTATTCGGACACGGAACGCACCCGCGGTTTTCTTTCTGTCACGGCGCCGACGCTGATGGCGAGAGGGGACAGCGAGGAGATCAAAGCCCTTGAGATGGAGTACGGCTTCGTACTCGATTTTTCCAAAAGCAATACCGCGGTCGACTCTCTGAACCGGGCGTCGGCGTCCGGCGACCCGATCGCGGATATCCTCGTCCTGCCGATCTCGGGGGATCTGTCCGAGCTGCTTTCCCACGCGCAGCTTGAGGATCTTTCCTCCAAGACGGTGATGGATCTTTCCCATCCCGCGTATGACGGGGAGGCGTTTTCCCCCGCTCCGGTGGGAGGCAAACGGTATCTGCTCACCGGCGCTTTCCTTGTCGGATACCGGGACGCGGCGTCCGCCGTCGTTTACGACCGGGCGGCGCTCTCCGCCTTTTATCAGTCGGAGCAGCTCCCCTCCGTCCTGGCCGCGGACGGCAAATGGACCTATGACGCGATGACCGGCTTCCTCGCGGAGATGAACGGCAGCGTCGACGAGGAAACGTCTTATTTTCTGATGCGGGTCGGCGAGGAGGAGGCGCCCTTCTTCTGGATCTCCTCCGGCGCGGATCCGGTCGGCAAAAACGCCGACGGGACCTTTGCGGTGCGGGCGAGAGAGGAGGATCCCCTCCGGCGGCTCACGCTGCTGCGGGAGCGGATCTTCGACAGTCCCTATCACACCTCCGGGAACGACGGCTCGCCCAACGTCGCCTTCGCCTTCACCACGCTCGGACGCTACGGGGAGATGGACCGCGAACGCTACGCCATCCTGCCGATGCCGAAGCTGGAGGAGGAGCTCCCCTACCGTTCCGCCGTCCTCGCCGACCGGGCGACGGCGGCCGCGGTGCCGAAGGGGGCGGGGAACACAGACCGCGCCGCCGCGGCGCTGGATATCCTCTTCTGCCGCTCCTACGAGCGCTACCGGGGAGAGTACGCCGCCGACCTCTGCGGCCGGGACGGGGAGGACAACAGGATGCTCCCGATCATCCTCTCCGGCACGGTCCTCGGGCCGCTCGACGAGTTCGGCTACGGGGAGATCCTCTATTCGGTCGTCTCCGAGGCGGTCACAAGGACCGGGGACGGCTCCTATCCGACGGAAAAGAGCATCCTGAAAAAGCTGAAGGAGCGCGGCAACGCGCTGGAGTTCGCGATCAACGTCCTCTCCGACAAGGCCTTGGAGAACAACGCAAATCCCTGAGCGGAGAAAAAGCGAGATGAAAGAAGAGATCCGGGACCCCGCCCCGTGCGGGATCCTCCTGCTCGATAAAGGGGAGGGGATGACCTCCCATACCGCCGTGCGCCGCGCGGCGCGCCTTTTCGGCACGCGGCAGGCGGGACACACCGGCACGCTCGACCCGAACGCGACGGGGCTGCTCGTCGTGCTGATCGGGCGGGCGGTGAAGGCGGCGGATCTGTTCCCCGAGGGGGAAAAGGGGTACGAAGCGCGCGTCCGCTTCGGCCTCACCTCCGATACCGAGGATATCTGGGGCGTCCTTACCGGGCGGGAGGCGCCGCTCCCCGCGTACGCCGACGTCGCGCGCACGGCGCGCGAGCGCTTCACCGGCCGGATCCTCCAGACCCCGCCGATGGTCAGCGCCCTGAAGCGCGGAGGGGAAAAACTGTGCGACCTCGCCCGGCGCGGGATCACCGTGGAGCGCGAGCCGCGCGGGATCGTGATCGAATCGCTCTCCGTCGCAAGGACGGAGCGGGAGGATGAATACGCGCTCTCCGTCCTCTGCTCGAAGGGGACGTATATCCGCACCCTCTGCGCCGATCTCGGCGAGGCGCTCGGCTGCGGCGCCGTGATGAGCGCCCTGCGCCGGACGCGGACGTGCGGCTTCTCCCTTGACGGAGCGGTCACGCTGGAGCGGCTGGAGGAGACGCCGCCGGAAGAACGCCCGGCGCTCCTTTTACCGGCGGACGCCGCGTTCCCCGCGTTCCCCGCTCTGACGCTGCCGCCCTTTTACGCCCGCCTGGCGCAAAACGGCTGCGAGATCTACCAGGAAAAGATCGGGACCGCCTTCCCTCCGGGGCAGCGGGTGCGTTTTTACGACGGGGACGGGTTTTTCGCCTTTGCCGAGGCGCGGGACTACCCCGGGGGGAGCGCGCTCAAACCGATCAGGCTGATGAGGTTGTGATATATGGACTGCATGACCGCCCCGAACGGCGTGACCTATCTTACAAGCGATCTTCTCCCCGTCCGGCACGCGTTTTCCACCCGCCTCGGCGGCGTGGGGACGGGAGAGGCGACGGCCTCTCTCAACCTTGTGCCGGGGGAGCTGGAGGACGAGAGCGTGACGCGCGAGAATCTCCGTCTCTTTTCCGAGGCGGTCGGTTTTCCTCTTTCCCGGCTCGTTTCCCTCCGGCAGGTCCACTCGGCGCGCGTTTTGCGCGTGACGGGGGAGATGGCCGGTCAGAGCCTGCTTTACCCCTCGGAGGAGACGGCGGACGGGTACGTGACGGCGGAGAGGGGACTCTTCCTCGCCGTCCGCACCGCCGACTGCGTGCCGATCCTGCTCTGCGAACCCGTCCGCGGGGTCGTCGGGGCGCTGCACGCCGGATGGCGCGGGACCTTTGCGGGGATCGCGCTCGCGGGTGTGGAGCGGATGGAGGAGGCGGGAGCCGACCGCCGTCTGATCCGCGCCGTGATCGGTCCCTCGATCGCCGGTCCCTGTTACGAGACGGGCGAGGAGGTCTATGCCGCGGCGGCGGACCGTCCCGCCCTGCGGGACGCCGTGTTCTCCCCCTCGCCGAGGGCGGGACACTTTTTCTGCGATCTTCCGCGGGCCAACCGCCTCCTTCTGCTCGAGGCGGGGCTCCGCGAGGAGAATATCGGGCTCTCCGGTCTCTGTACCCACTGTGAAGAGCGGCTGTTCTTCTCCCACCGGCGGATGCGCGGCCGGCGCGGGACGATGCTCTCGGTGATCGGCATGGAGGCAAAGGGATGAAGGAGACGGCCTGCTGCTTTACCGGTCACCGCGCGATCCCCGCGGCGGCGGAGGGGGAGCTTGAGCGCAAGCTGGACGAGACGCTCCGCGCGCTTTACGTCCGCGGCGTCCGGCAGTTCTGCTGCGGCGGGGCGCTCGGCTTCGATATGATGGCGGAACGCGCCGTCCTCCGGCTGCGGGAGATCTGCCCCGACGTTTCCCTGATCCTCTTTCTCCCTTATCCGGGGCAGGACGAGAACTGGAGCGCCCGGGACCGCGCGGAGTACCGCCGGATCCTCTCCCTCGCGGACGCCGTCAGCTACGCGAGCGAGGGCTACACCGCCGGCTGTATGCACGCGCGCGACCGCCAGCTCGCGGACGCCGCCTCCGTCTGCGTCGCCTATCTGGTCCGTCCCTCCGGAGGCACCTTTTACACCGTTTGTTACGCCCGTCAAAACGGGCTTGAGATCATCAATCTGGCATAAGCGAAAGGAATGTTATGAATATCAGTACCAGAACAAAAGTAAGGATCGCCGTGCTCGCCGCTTTTCTCCTCGGGCTCTGCGCCGCCGCGCTCCGCTATCAGCTCCTGCTCGGACATTATACGGTCTATGACCGCAACACCCTCAATCCGCGTTATACCGGCCATTACGAGGGAGGAGAGGGACTTTGCACCGCGTATACGCTGGTGCTGCTCCTCGCCGCCGCCGCGTTCGGCGTTTTTGCCTTGCTGGTCCGTCGGCGTCTGCGCGGATACGCCAAGACAAGCGGCGGCAATTCCTATCTCGTCGCCTCGCTGTTCTTCGTGTTCGGCGTTTTCTTCCTCGCGTTCGATCTGCTGCGCGATCCCTTCGTGTCAAGCTCGCTTTTGCGGACGATGCTGCTCGCCGTTTCCGCGCTCGCCGTCGGCGTTACCTTCTACTTCTGCTTCCAGCACGGCGCGGAGAGGGACGGGCTCAACGCCCTCCTCGGCGCCTTCCCCGCGTTTTTCCCCGTTTTGCTCGGGTTTTCCGTTTATTTTGACCGCGGCATGGTCATCAACGACCCGCAAAAGAGCGTTTTCACGCTCGCGGCCGTCTTCGCCGCTCTTTTCCTCTCGCAGGAGGCGCACGACTACCGGGAGCGGATCGGGATGGCGTCCTATCTCTTCTGCGGGCTCGGCACCGTCCTCTTCGGCACGGCGTTCTGCGTGCCGGATCTGCTCTACGCCGCCCGTCCGGAGGGAGGCTCTCCGGTCCTTCTCTCCATCTCGCTTGACATCGCCGTCGCTTCCTTTGTCGCCTTTGCGGCGATCCAGCTCTGCTTCCTCCATCACGCGCGCCGCGCCCGGGAGAAGAGCGAGGCCGCGTCATGAAGACCCTGCTCGTGATCGACGCAAACAGCATCATCAACCGCGCTTTTTACGGCGTCGCGCCGCTGACCTCCCCCTCCGGCCTGCCTACCAACGCCGTCTACGGGCTGGTCAACTCGGTCGCCTCCCAGCTTGAGACGCTCAAGCCGGACGCCGTCGTCGCCGCCTTCGACCTGAATGCCCCGACCTTCCGCCATAAGATCTATGACGCGTATAAGGCCGGCCGCCGTCCCACACCTCCCGAGCTTTTGGAGCAGTTTCCGCTCGCGCGCCGCGCGCTCGCGGCGATGGGGGCGTTTGTCGCGGAGAAGGAGGGATACGAGGCGGACGACATCCTCGGCACCTTCTCCCGGGAGGCGGAGGAGCGCGGGGATACGCACACCTATCTCCTCACCGGCGACCGGGACAGCCTGCAGCTGGTCAGCGAGCGGACGACCGTCCTTCTCGCGGGCAACCGGGAGACCGCCGCGATCGATCCGGCGGAGTTTTTCTCCCGTTACGGCGTCACGCCCGACCGGTTCGTCGACGTCAAAGCCCTGATGGGCGACTCCTCCGACAACATCCCCGGCGTCCCCGGGATCGGGGAAAAGACCGCGCTCAAGCTGATCGCCGCGTACGGCGATCTCGATACGCTTTACGCCTCGCTCGACACGGCGGACCTGCCGGAAAAGCAGAAGGAAAAGCTGCGCGCCGGCCGGGAGTCCGCCGAGCTCTCCCGCACTCTCGCCCGCATCGAGCGGAACGCCCCCCTCGGCTTCGGCCTCGCGGAGGCGGAGGCGGCGGAGAGGGACGACGCCGCGCTGGCGGCGCTCTTCAACGAGCTCGGCTTCGCCCGCCTGACCGAGCGCTTCGCGCTCAAGGCGGCAAAGCTCTCCGACGCTGCGCCGGAAGACGCGCGGCCCGTCACGGCGGAGGAGCTGCTCTCCCTTGCCCGCGGCGCTTCCGTCGTCTTTACCTTTACGGCGGAGGGGGATCTCTCCGCTTTGATCGGAGAGGACGCGTACACCCTCCCCGCGTCGGAGCTTTGCGCGGCGGACGGGCTCTTTGCGGGCGGATACGCCCTTGTCTGCCACGATCTCAAGGCGGCGTGCGCGCGCCTCGGCCGTCCGGTTTCCGGCTGCGTCTTCGATACGATGCTCGCCGCCTATCTCGACGATCCGGGCGCGACCGACTACTCTCTCTCCGCCCTTACCGCCAAATATCCGCCGGAAAAGGGCGCCTCCCCCGTCCGCTATATCGCCTCGCTTTGGGAGAGGCTGGCGCCGCGCCTCGCGGAGAGCGGCGCGGACAAGCTCCTCACGGGGACGGAGATCCCCGTCGCCGTCCTCCTTTACGAAATGGAGCGGGACGGGGCGCTGGTCGACCGGGAGGGACTGCGCGACTTCGGCGGGCGCCTCACGGAGATCGCGGCGGGTCTCGAGCAGCAGATCTATCTGCTCGCCGGCCGGGAGTTCAACATCAACTCGCCGAAGCAGCTCGGCGCCGTCCTGTTTGAGGAGCTGGGACTCAAGGCGCCCAAAAAGACGAAAAACGGCTATTCCACCGCCTCCGACGTGCTGGAAAAGCTCGCGCCCCACAGCGAGATCGTCTCCCTTGTGCTGGAGTACCGGCACGTGACCAAACTCAACTCCACCTTTGTCGTCGGTCTGCTCGAGGCGGCGGACGGCGAGGGGCGCGTCCACACCTCCTTCCACCAGTGCGGGACGGCGACGGGACGTCTCTCTTCCTCCGATCCCAACCTCCAGAACATCCCGATCCGCACCGAGCTCGGGCGGCAGATGCGCCGCTTTTTCATCGCGCCGGAGGGGATGCTGCTCGTGGACGCGGATTACTCGCAGATCGAGCTGCGCCTGCTCGCCCACCTCTCGGGGGACGAAAACATGATCCGCGCCTTCCGGGAGGGGGAGGACATC
>CACYYS010000054.1 GCA_902778725.1 uncultured Ruminococcus sp. | reverse complement strand
CAACTGCTACGGCTACGGAGAGCTGAAAGCCTTCCGCGCCCGGATCCTCCGCGACGTCGTTCCGGTAACGGAAAAGCTGCGCCGCGCGCAGGCGAAGCGGATCGGCGTGGAGCGCCTCACCCTCTGCGATTCTCCGCTCCTTTTCGCCGAGGGGAACCCCAAGCCGCACGGCTCGGCGCGGGAGATCCTCGCGGCGGGCAGGGAGATGTATCACGCCCTCTCGCCCGAGACGGCGGAATTCATCGATTTTCTTTACGACGGGGAGCTGCTCGACGTCCTCTCCAAGGACGGGAAGGCGCCGGGCGGCTACTGTACCGAGATCGCCGACTATCAGGCGCCCTTCATCTTCTCCAATTTCAACGGCACCTCCGGGGACGTGGACGTTCTTACCCACGAGGCGGGTCACGCCTTCGCCGCCTACCGCGCCTTCCGCCGCGGCTATCCGCGCGCCCTGTTCAGCCCGACGATCGAAGCGTGCGAGGTCCATTCGATGAGCATGGAGTTCCTCACCTCCCCGGAGCATCACCGCTTTTTCGGCGGGGATACCGCCCGCTACGGGTACGCCCACGCCGCCGACGCCCTCCTCTTCCTGCCCTACGGGTGCGAGGTGGACGAGTTCCAGCACCGGATGTACGAGGAGGAGGACCTCACGCCGGAGGGGCGCAACGCCGTCTGGCGCGAGCTGGAGGAAAAATACCGTCCCTCCCTCTCTTCGGAGGGGCTGCCCTTCTACGGGCGCGGCGCCGGCTGGCAGCGCCAGCTCCACATCTATCTCGATCCCCTCTATTATATCGACTATTGCATGGCGCAGACCGTCGCCTTCCAGTTCTGGTGCGAGATGCTCGCCGACCGCGGGGCGGCCTGGAAAAAGTACCTCGCCTTCGTCGATCTCGGCGGGACGAGGACCTTTGAGGAGCTGGTGCGCGGCGCGGGACTGCGCGTCCCGTACGAGGAGGGCTGCCTCGCGGATACGGCGGCCCGCATCGACGCTTGGCTGGAGCAAAACGCCCCCGCGCGCTGATCTCCGCCGGAAAGGATCTTCCATGAAACGGATCTTTGCATTTTTATCGGCGGCGGCGCTCTGCCTCTCCCCGCTGCTTGCCGCCTGCTCGGGCAGGGGACCGGACGGGCAGACGGGGACGGCTCTCCCGGAGACTGTGTATACGGCGGAGACGCGGCCGGCGGAGCCGACCGCGACCGTCCTCCCGGATTATCCCGCCGGGCGGTACGACGCCGCCGCGACCCCCCGCTCGGAGGTGAACGCGGAGACGCCGCTTACCGTCGCCGTTTCGGGGATGGACGGGCGTTTCCACCCGCTCTTTTACCCCTCCGCCGCGGGCGAGGCGGTCCGCCTGACCCAGCTCCCGCTGCTCGACTGCGACGTATCCGGCAGGATGGTCGCGTCGGTGGACGCCGCCTCCGCCGCCTGGTCGGTCGGGCAGACGGTCGATCCCGGCTCCGGGCGTACCGTCTATACCTTCTTTCTGAAGAACGGTCTCACCTTCTCGGACGGCTCTCCCCTCACCGTGAACGACCTGATCTTCACGGTCTATCTGCTCTGCGATCCGCTTTATGACGGGCCCTGGCGCCTTGACGAGGTCGGGATCGCCGGCTTGCGGGATTACCGCACGCAGACGACAGAGGAGGTCCGTCTCGCCTGCGCGGAACTGGCAAAAAAGATCCGCGCGGCGGGCGTCAACGACGACGGGACCTATCCCCGCGTCGAGGGCGTCACGCCGGAGCAGCAGCGCGCCTACTGGAGCTACCTGCCGCAGGCGGGCGCCAAATTCGCGCAAAAGATCATCGACGTCTGCTGGGAGAAGTACTCCGAGGCGGTCGGCACCCCGAATTTCCCCAACTTTACCGAGGAGGAGGTCGCGGAGAGTGAAACGCTGCGCACCGTCCTCGGGATGAAGATGTGGGGCTTCGGCGATTTTGTCTGCGATTACGCGGAGGCAAAGAACGGACGCTACGGCTTTATCGAGGATCCGGAGGGCGGCTACGCCCCGGCGGAGGACGGCAGGATCCGCAGCTGGACCGTCGCGGACGGGCGGCTTTTGCCCGCTTCCGGGCTTTCTCGCGTCACCCTTACCGAGCGGGAGGGGAAGACCGTCTATCTGCGCGGGGAGGAAGCCGTGGAATATACCGGCGCCCGCTACTCCCTCGGCGAGTATAAAAAGATCTTTCTCGACGCGGCGGGGACGCTCTACAATCTCTCCGATGAGACGCTCCGTCTTGACGCGGGCAGTTATTTCTCGCTGATCCTCTCCTGCTACGGCTACAATTTCTCCGACCGGGACGGGATCAATTCCGAGTCCGCGGGGCTCGACCTCTTTGAGGCGCTGGACAGCCTCTACACCCTCGGCGAGGGCTCAAAGCAGCTGCGGGACGGCGTCCCGTCGATCTCCGGCGTCTCCTGGGGGCGCGAGGTCTGCGCGGACGGGACGGAGCGGGCGTTCCTCTCCGTCGAGACCGGGCGCTACGACCCCACCGATCTGCAAAAATTCAATTTTCCCGTCGTCTCCGAGCGCTATTACGCCGCGGCGTACACGGGGGAGCGCGGGCCGTACGGCGTGGTCTTCAACGACCGCGGCTTCATCGACTCCGTGAAGAGCCGAAGCGACCTGCCGGTCGGGGCGGGCCCCTACCGCCTGCAGAAGTACGAGGCGGGCGCCGCCTTCTATGAGGCGAACGACGCGTACTGCCTCGGCTCTCCGCGCATCCGGAGCCTGATCTGCCGGACGGTCGCGCCGGGCGGGGAGACGGACGCGCTGCGCGCGGGCGAGGTCGCGTTCGCGGCTCCCGCCGCCTCGCTCTCCCTTGCCCGCAATATCGACACGGTCGCCGACGGGTACGGGGATCTCGCCGCGCTCTTTTATGACGTCAACGCCTACGGCTATATCGCCATCCAGGCGCGCGCCGTGCCGGAGCTTGCGGTGAGGCGGGCGCTGATCCGCACCTTCAACACCGCCCTCGCCTACGACCGCTACTACGGCGAACTCGCCGGACCGAGCGTCCGCCCGATGTCCAAGGCGCTCTGGGCGTATCCGGAGGGACAGACCGAGCCGCTTTTCCCCTATGACGCAACGGGCGAGGCGTCGCTCGCGCTTTTCCGCGAGGCGGGCTACGTCTACGACGGGGAGGCGAACGTGATGCGCTATCCCGAGGGACACGAAAAAGCGGGCGCGCAGGTCGAGTTCAGATACACGCTGCCCTATCCGGCGGCGGATCACCCGCTCGGGGAGATCTTTGCGGTCTCCGCGCAGATCCTCTCCCGCATCGGCGTCAGGGTGACGGTGGAGGTCGATCCCGACCTTGTCTCGAGGCTCTCCTCGGCGTACGAGTCGGGGCTCCAGGTCTACGCGGGCGTCAGCGCCGCGAGCGGCGCCGACCCCGATCTCTTCCCCCGCTGGTATTCCGACCCCGCGGAAAATCAGAATCCGCAGGCGGGGAACAGCGGCGTCTTCTGGCTCTACAAAAACGGAGACGAGGAGACCGTCTCCCTCCTCACCGCCCTGAACGCGCAGATCCTCGCCGCCCGTTCCGAGCCGGACCCCGACCGGCAGAAGGAGGCGTACGCGCAGGCGGTGGAGACCGCCGCGAGCCTCGCCGTGGAGGCGCCGGTCTATCAGCGCAGGAGCTTTTACGTGTATAACAAAAAGCTCCTCGACCCCGCAAGCCTCCCCGCCGGGGAGGAGATCTCCGTCTTCCGCAGCCCCCTGCGCGCGATCCACCGCTTCTCGCTGAACGCTTCCGCCCCGGCGGATACCGCCCCCGCGGATACCGCCGCGGAGACGCCCCTCGTGCCGTTCTGACGGTCAGCCCCGGCTCTCGGAGCGCGACGGAAGGAGTTCTCGTCAGCCTCCCTCCCCGAGGGAGGTCTCGCGGCTCTCCGCGAGGGAAGGAGTTTTTCTCCCGCCGTCGCGCTTTGTTTCGCTTTTGCGTTATTTTGAAAAAACTTTTATTTTATCATACGTTTAGCAAAAAGTCAAGACCAAAATCATCCCGATTTTTCTGAACTTTTTACCTTGCAATATCGGGAACGCTCCGTTATAATAATTGTGTAAAAATATTTGAGACGTCCGAAAAAACTTTGTGCAAAGTGCAAAGTGCATAAAGCCGGACGGCTCGGATGTTGCAATTCTTACAAAACAGGGAGGAAACAATGAAAAAGAAACTCTTATCTGCACTCCTTGCGGCGCTGCTGGTACTTTCGATGATACCGTTTGCGTTCGCGGGGACCGTCGCGGCGACCGAGCCGGGCACAGATCGCGTCGTGTATCTGGATGATACGGGAAGCGATGAGACCGGCGATGGCTCCAAAGAAGCTCCTTATCAGACCTTTAGAACGGCTTATAGATCTTTGTGTCCGGAAGGCGGTACGATCATAATCCTGGACAAATATGGCTTTGTTGAGGGTGTCAACATGGCTAAGATTTCTGATCTCCGCGTGCATTATGGGATGATCACCGTAAAGGGAGAAAACTCTGCTTCTGTTTGGCGGTTGACGACTACGAACAAATTTGCCGGGCCAGTAACGATCGAGAATATTACGTTGTATTCTCCGGGTAACACTTATCTTTACGCAAATTATAACCGTCTTACAATGGGCTTGGGGATCGTTTGTCAGACAACTTTAGGGACGAATCTCGGAGCTAAAGAGAAATCTAATATTACTGTCTCCGGCGGAACCGCGAATCCTGCATTAGACGACACTATGGGCCGCTATTCCGATTCTTGGGTGACGGTAGAAAGCGGCAACTATCGTATGGTTTGCGGCGGGGGATACTTTGATCAGGACCTCCAGAAAACACACACCGGAACGAGCTATGTTTTCTTCAAAGGCGGTTATACTCCGTTTGCTAGCACGACAAACTGGGGAACAAGCGGCAAAAACGCACCGGGTGGGCAGAGTTATTGGTATGTGTCCGGTGGCTATATCCAGACTTTCAAAGTCGGGCAGTATTTAGCACAAGCACCCATTAATGATTGTTGCGTTTTCTATACCGGCGGTGCGATTGACACGATCGAAGCTGAATACACGGTAGAGGATTACACGATTTTCTACGGCGGGAATATTAGCTTGGGCAGCAATTATACCGGAGTTTCCGTTTTGACTGCAGCGGGGACCGGAAGCGGTTTAACCGGCACAAGGACAAGAGAAAGCGGTGTGTTTCAGTCTACAGAGAATGTAAACGGCGCCAGACTCGATGTTGTCACAAGGGCGAACGTGAATCTGATCCCGCTCCGCAGCGGAGAGAATCAAACGGTTTATGTATCCTCGACCGGAACACCCGATAATCCCGGAACAGAGGCCGCTCCCACTTCGTCTCTTTCTCGAGCAATTGCCGCATTGGCGTTTTCGGGAGGGGAAATCATCCTTCAGGATGACTATACCTTCCAAGCGACCGAATTGACGGAGAATTGCCGTTTCAATGAGCCCTATCATACCGGAGATGTCACGATCAAAGGCGCAAATTCCGGCATAAAACTGATTGGGCCTGAGGTCCAAACGAGACAAGTTTCTGTTAACAGTAAAACTTATGATGTGAAGTGGGGATTGGATCTTTACAATCTCCGCGGAAATACCACCTTCAAGGATTTGACGTTTGATTTTGAACATCTTGCGTTCCCGAACACTGCTGATCCGACGAAGATGGATCGTACTTCCGTGACGATTGCAGCCAACTTCAACAACCTTGTGATCGATGCCGGTGTGACAAACGGCGGCGAGGTTTGCTTGCTTGGCGGTATGGACGCGCAGCCGTATAATCATTTTGCCCCTTTTGCCAATCCGAAGAAAGACCCAGACACCGGCAAATTAACCGGATATGATACAGCAGGGATCACTTTCTATGAGCCGTATGCGTTCTGGCCTGCTGAAAACTCTGATACGCATATTACCGTGAACAGTGATTCGGGCAGATGGTGGATCAGTGGTTTTTCAAGGATCGCAGGATGGGTAACGCTGCCTACCAGCGCGTTTAATGTGAATTATCCGGGCACGGCGCATATTACGGTCAACGGCGGTACCGTGACCAAACTTTACACGGCGCCTACAAATAAGAAAGGAGCAACGGGCGGTAACGCTGTTGTTGCAATCAACGGCGGCACGGTTGCAAGACTGTATGACGGCGGTTCTGAGGCTAGTTTTGGTGCCATCACCGGCAACCTTGACATCACCGTCGGCGAGAACGCGACCGTTCGGGATTATGCCAACATTGATACTGCTCCCGCTACCTTTGAGATGAAGGTCAACAGCACCTATTCCTCCTACCTGATCGCGAAGAACACCTACACGCAGGCAAACGTGACGACCGACATCACCGCGGACACCTACCGCGATTCGATCGATGCGGTCCTCGGCTTCGGTCTGAAGGACAACGGCGCCGACGGCGTCAAGATCCGCTACGGCGCGAAGCTCAAGGATTACATCGTCGATGATCCCGACTTCACCGTCAAGGAGTTCGGCGTTCTGATCAAGAACGCGAACAACGCGACCGCTCTGGAGTGGTTCGACAGCGACGCCCAGCTCACCTACCAGAACAAGGTCGCCAAGAAGATCGCTTACAAAGCCGGCACGGAGATGAACTACTACGACTACGATCCCGCAAACGGCAACGACGTGCAGTTCTATACGACCCTCACCGGTATCAGCGAGGCGAGATATGAGACGGAATACGTCTTCCGCGCTTACATGGTCGTGACCGTGAACGGTGTGGATCAGGTCGTCTACGGAGCCGAGAGCGCCGACAGCGCATACACGATCGCGCAGCGCCTGACCTCCTCTAACGAGACCGCCGCCAAGGTGATCGACGCGGTCGAAAACGCGGGCGCCTGATCGGGCGAGAAAGGATTTGGAAAGATGAAAGAAAAATACAGTAAGCCCGAACTGGAATTACTGAAGCTCTCCGAGGAGCTGGTGGTCTCCACCTCTCTCCCGAACGGCAGCGGCAACGACGGAGAAGAGCCGAACGCTGACGATCTCGCTTGATCCGTGGTTGGTAAAAACGGAACAAAGACCGGGAAGCGCACTTCTGTTCGCTTCCCGGTCTTCCTTTTTGCGTTTCCGGCGCGGTTCGGGCCGCGCCGTTTTTTTCAGGGCGGGACCGCGTCGGTTCCCGCCCTGCAAAAGGAAAAGCGTGCGTCGCTGTTTGCAGGGCGGGGGTTTATCTCACGCCGTCCCTCTCCGCTTCTTTTTTCGCTATGTTCGCGCGTTTTCTCTTTTTCAACCTTTCACCCGCCCGCGGGGCGGATTTCACTGCCGCGAGCCGGGGGCGAGCGGCTCAAGGGGGACCGCTTTGCGGTGGAGGGATTGTGTTTCTGCCGCCGCTGCCGCTTCTGCCCGGTTTTGCCCGTTCCGATCCGAAAAAAACTCCGCAAAATCATACAAAAAAACAAAAAAGCACTTTCTTTTTCCGTTCCCGTCCTGTATAATATACTTGGTATATTATGCTTGCGCATCAAGAAGGAGAAAGTCTATGAATAAGAGGAAGCCGATCCTGCTCGCGCTGGTGCTGGCGCTCGTTTTGGCGGCGGGCGCCGTTCCGGTCGCTTTGTTTTTCACCGCGGCGGGTCTGTCCACCCCTGTGATGGCCGCCCCGGCAAAGCTGCCGGCGGGCAGCTATCCGAGGATGGCGTCGCTCTCCACGGGCGCGCTGATGGTCTACGCCGGGCACAATGAGTATATCTCGTTCGACTCGGGCGAGACCTATACTCTGCGCTCGTCAAACCTCCATGAAAAGGCGGCTTCCTCTATTACGACCTCCGTCACCACCCACACCGGGATGGACCGCGCCAATACCCAGGCGATCCAGCTCTCGGACGGCTCGATGATGGTCGCCTACCGGACGCACACTCACACCCCGGCGGATTATCAGGACGGAGACGAGTTCTATACCTCCATCCGCGTGATGACCCGGTCGGCGGAGGACCGCTTCTTCTCTTATGACAGCGAGGAGATCCTGATCGAGCGTTTTCCCACCTCCAAGCACGGCTTCTGGGAGCCTTTTCTCCTTCAGCTCGACGAAAACACCGTCGCGATGTATTACGCCGACGATCTCACCCCCCGCACCGAGCGCGGCGCTTCCTCCTGGTATCAGGACATCTCCGTGATGACCTATGACGTCCCCACAAAGACCTGGAACAAAACGCCCCGGATCTGTCTCAACGGGATCGACCACGCCAGCCGCGACGGGATGCCCATCGTCGCCCGCCTCGCGGACGGCAGCGGCTACGTTCTGGCGATCGAGGGATGGATCGACGGCGGCAGCAACCTCGAGATCGAGCTTTGGTTCTCGCAGGACGGCATCACAAACTGGACCAACCGCACGATCGTCGCCCGCTCGAACACCAAGGGCTACAACTGCGCGGTCCCCGGCGTCGCCGTCCTCCCGGACGGCAGACTTGCCGTCTCCTTCCAGGAGCCCATTTCCGCCGAGGGCCGCACCATCCTCAACGGTGAAGTCGCCTACAACGGCACCCCCCACGTCGTTCTTTCCTCTTCTCCCGTCACCTTCGCCAATTCCGCCTCCCTCGCCTCCGCGGCGGTGAGCGGTACGGCGGTCTGCTACCGCCTTTCTCCCTCCTTCTCCACCGAGGTCCCGCTCCCCATCGACTATGAGGGATACGATAAAGAGGGCGTTGCCGACGATACCTATTACTGCGTCTGGAACTCCGTCTACTGCGCAAACGGCTACCTCTATTTCTGCGGCTCCGTCGGTCATAACGAACTCAAAGACGGCACGGTCCGCGCGGTCTCCCATGGCTTGCAGATCTGCCGCGCTCCGGTGAGCGGAGCGGTAACGCCCGACCCCGCCGCCGCGGCGGAGGGCTGGGACGCGCTCCATATTTCCACGCCCGATCAATTCCTGCGCCTGATGAACGATCCGGGCGCCTGGGGCAATACCTGCGTCCTCGACTGCGATATCGATCTCTCGGAGGCGACCTCTTCTTATCCGCAGGCGCCGATCGGAACTTCCTCCTCGAGGGCTTTTACCGGCACCTTTGACGGACGGGGGCACACGGTCTCCGGCGTCAGCGTCTCCACAAACGCTTCCACCCTCTCCGGCACCGGTCTCGGCCTCTTCGGCTACGTCAAGAACGGAACGGTGCGGGATCTGCGCGCGGAGGGCGAGCTGCGGATCGCGCAGCGCTACGCCGGCATGGTCGGCCGCGCGCTCAACGCAGACCTCTCCGGGCTTGTTTCCGCGCTCACGCTCCGTTTCCTCCCGAGCGAGGAGGCGGACGTAACAAAGCTTACGCACGCCGGCGGCGTCGTCGGCTATTATACGGTAGACTCGGCGGCGGCGCGCCATAAGCAGATCGCCGGCTGCGTCTTCGAGGGCGCCTTCGTCGGCGAGACCGCGACGATCAGCCGCGTCGGCGGCGTCGTCGGGCTCCTTGACTTCGGCTCGGCGGCAAAGGTTTCCGTTACCGTCTCCGATTGCCGCAACGCCGGCGCCGTCACCGGGAGTCTCCGTCTCGGCGGCGTGATCGGCGCGACCTACAACCCCTCCTCCGTCGCGGGCGCCGATCTCACGGTCACCCGCTGCAAAAACGAAGGCAGCGTTTCCGCCGTTGCGACCAGCGACGGATTCTGCGGCGGGATCGTCGGCCTCTTCCAGAACGGCGCGGCGTGCGTCGGCAGATCCGAGCTGCTCGGCTCCGTCAACACGGGCTCCGTCTCCGGCGTTCTCAACGTCGGGGGGATCGCCGGAGGCGCGATCAGCGATGCGGCGCAGATCCTTGTCGCCCGCTGCGCAAATACCGGGGCGATCACCTCCACCCGCACCGCGTCGCTCTCCGGCACCGGCGGGATCGTCGGCAAGGCGCGCGGAGTGGACGTGCGGGACTGCGAGGTCCGCGGCTCGGTCACAGGAGCGTCGGCGGTCGACGTCGGCGGTGTGATCGGCTACGCCGCCTATAACGCCAACGCAAGCGCCAATTCCGTCTCCCTCTGCCGCAACTACGCCGCGCTCACCCTTTCCGCCGCGGGCAAGGCGCTCGCCGGCGGCGCGCAGAACGGCGCGGTCCTTACCTTTGCCGATTTTTATCTCGCCGGAGGCGCGTCGGCGTCCTCGCCCGACGCGGTCGTTCTTCCCGTTACGGCAAATCAGGCGGAGTACCATCACTTGGATTTTGACGCCGTCTGGACGATGACGGAAGAGGGACCCGCCCTGCGCGATTTTGCCGGCGGGTACGCCGAGCCGCTCTCATGGGGCACGGCGGAGAGCTACGCCGTCCGCTACGTCTGCGACGCGGGCGACGACGCAAACGACGGGAGCAGCGCCGCCTCTCCGCTCAAAACGCTCACCGCCGCGGCGCAGCAGCTCACGGGCGGCGGCGTCATCGTCGTCTGCGGTCCCCTCACGGTGACAAACGCCTCCCTCGCCGCCAATTCCGTCTATCCCGTCACGATCACTTCCTACTATAACGGAGCCGACTACCGCGCGGGCGGCAACGCCGCAAACGGCGCGCGCTTCATCGCCGCCACCTCGATCACCCAGGCGGCAAACGGAAAGTACGGGCTCCGCTTCAACGGGGATTACACGCTGGAGAACCTCGATCTGGTCTGGTCCGGCAGCAATCCCGCGTTCATCCTCGCGTACCATAACTTCCGGATCGCCTCCTCCGTCTTCTCCGTCACGGCGGATCCCGCGGACGCGGAGACCGCGTCGAAAAACGGTATCCTCCTCTTCGGTATGAACGAGTCGGAGACCTCCGCCGTCACGGTCACCCGCGACCAGACCGTCGTCCTCGAGGGAGACTGCTCCTACAACTGGTTCCGCGCGGGCGGACGCAACGGCACGGCTGAGACCTACTCCGGCGCCATGACGATCCGCCACGCGTACGGCGACGTGCTCGCTCCCGCCTCGCAGTCCGGCACCGCCTCCGGCGCCGCCCTGCTCGGCCACAACAAATGGGACGGGGCAAAGATCGTATACGAGTTTTCCGGCGGCACGGTCTGCGGCAACCTTTACGTTCTCGGTTACACGTCGAAGAACGTCGCCTCCGCCAAAGCGTCGGTCGAGGTCAATTTCCTCGGCGGCAAGGTGGAAGGGGACGTCGTCGTCCGGCAGAACGCCGCCTACCCCGCCGTCCTTGACGGGAGGGTGGAGCTCCGCGTGCCGGACACCCTGCCTTTCTCCCGCGTCAACACCGCGGGCACGTCCGGCGTCGACTTCTGCGTGCGGGCGGACGAGGACTGGCTTGACCGGCTTGATTTCTCCGGCGCGGCGGGGGAGGGGAAGCTCTCCTTCGTCACGGACGCCGCCTCTCTTGCCGACTCCGCCTCCTGGCTGATCCTCTCGCAGACCGAGCGGACCGAGGGGGTCCTTGACCTGCTCGGCTTCAACATCCGCTCAAACGAGAACGGCGAGGCGCTGCGCGCCGTCTTCCGCATCCTCAATTCCTTTACCGAGGATCATCACGGATACCGCACGGTGGAGTTCGGGGTCCTCGTCAAAAACGGCGCAAACCCCGTTCCGTTCCGTTAT
>CACYYS010000053.1 GCA_902778725.1 uncultured Ruminococcus sp. | reverse complement strand
AGAGGGAACCTTTCGGGACGGGGACCGCTTGCGGTGGAGGGATTGTCGGATGGGCGCGCCGGATCGGAAAGAGGCGTTTTTTCTCTTTTACAATCCCTCAGTCAGCTCCGCTGACAGCTCCCTTTACACAAGGGAGCCAAACGGGAGAGACGGCCTCGGAGAGGGAGCCTTTCGGGACGGGGGACCGCTTGCGGTGGAAGGAGTCTTGATAGCCTCCCTCCTGAGGGAGGTGTCGCGGCTTGCCGCGACGGAAGGAGTTTCGTCTCCCTGTCTTTTCTCCCGCGCTTTTCTCTCCTTTCCTGACTCCTTCAGTCGCCTACGGCGACAGCTCCCTCAAGAGGGAGCCTTACTCCGCTTTGCAGGCGCGGAGGTGGCCTGTCACCTGGCGCGCCGGAATGCGTTTTTGTTTTGTTTACGCATTGTTTTTTGCGTGCAGGGGATTTGATCCTCCATGTTCGCGCTTTCCCGCGCACAACAAAAAGCCGGTCCATTCCGTAACGGACCGGCTTTTGTATTTGATTTGCTTTGAGTCCGCTGACTCTCCTTTTATCCCTTTTCAGAAAGTCTTTTCGCTTCCTTTTCTCCAGAAAAGGAAGGGCTTTTCTTTTCTGTCTCTCTCACTCCGTCTCCACCCGGATATGCTCGAAGACGGCGCTGCCGCGGAAGACGTTGAGGCCGAGCTTTCCGTCGGCGTGGGAGCGGTCGGAGGCGCGGAGGGCGACCTTTCCGTCGAGGGAGAGGGTGATCACGGGGCCTGCCGCGCTGACGGTGAGGGTATGGGTCTCGCCGGCGGCGACGGAGACGGGGACGGTAGAGAGGACGGAGGTGACGCCGTCCACTCGTTTCCAGAGCTTGAGGATCCTGCTTTTGACGTCGACGGTGGCGACGTAGAAGTTATCCGGGGTATAGCGGAAGAGGAGGGCGGCGGCGGAGGCGCCTTCCTCCACGGTGATATCGGCGGAGAAGGTGAAGTCCGCGGCGCGGAAATCGGCGACGGCGAAGCCGTCCCCGTCCGGGCGGGAGAGGCGGAAGCCCTCGCCGTATTTGCCGACGGTCCCGGCGACGGGGAAGAGGGCGGTCAGATCGGAGTCGGTCTTTTGCGGGGCGCCGGCGAGGCGGAGGTCGTTAAAGAGGACGGGGGCTTTCCAGACGTTGAGTCCGACGAGGCCGGCGGGGTGGTCGGCGCTGCGGACGGCGATCACCTTTTTTCCGTCCACAAAGCCCTCGAGAAGGTCCCCCCGGCAGAGGACGCGGAGGGTGAAGGGCTTGCCGCTTTCAAAGGAGAAGGGGACGGACGCGAGGGTCGACTCGGCGCCTTTTTTCCGCATCCAGATCTTCACGGTGCGGTTTGCGATATCGGCGCAGAGGGCGTAGAAGTTCTGCCGATCGGAGGCGCGGAAGAGGAGGGCGGCCGCCCGCTCGCCGCCCCGGGGGAGGATGCGGGCGGAGAAGTCGGTATCCTCGCAGAAAACGTCGCCGAAGGCGAAGCCGTTGCCCTCGGACAGGGGGGTCATGAAGAGCCCGTCGGGGCGGCGGAGGAGGGAAGCGTAAGAGGGGGAGAAGACGGCGATATCGGAGGAATACTCATCCCGCTCCGCGACGGTGAGGGGGAGGGTGAGGGAGCGGGAGCCGGAGACGAGGCGGAGGGAGGTGGAGCTGGGGGAGAGCGGGGTCAGGCGGACGCCGCGGGCGGTCTTTTCGACCGAGGCGACGGAGGGGTCGAGGCACTCGGCGGTGTATCGGTCGCTGCCGTCGTAAGCGGAGACGAAGCGTTCCGCCGCGCCGCCGTCGAGGGTGAGGAAGAGGGGAGAGGGGTCCGCGTGGACGGCGTCGACCGCTTCCGTTTCCGCAAAGTGGATATTCTTCATCTCCGTGACGGAGAGGGAGACGATCTTCAGCCTGCCGGCGGAGGTGAGGGACATCCCGCGGCTGGAGGATAGGGGCTGGATCCGTGAGAAGAAGGCGTGCGCGCCGCCGCAGAGGAAGAGATCGAGGCAGGAGACGTCGAGGAAAAGATCGAGGGTGAGGACGCCGTCCCGGAGGTCGGCGGCGGAGAGGGGGATCCTATAGAGGGAGTAGACCGTCTTCATCGGGGCGATCCCGGCGAGGGAGGCGGAGCGGTCGAAGAGGAGGGTCATCGTCTCTTTGTCAAAGGAAAGGACGGTCCCCTCGCCCTCGCCGCGGCAGAGAGTGAGGGTGAAGTCGGTCGTTTCGCGGACGTCGACCTCCATCCGCAGGCGGCAGGTGTTGGAGGAGACGCCGGCGAGGGGGTCGCCGTCTTTTTCGGTGAGGCCGCGGCGCTCGAGGAGGGTCCTTTCCTCGAGGGAGGCGTATTCTCTTGCGGGGGTCTGGAGGAGGCGGTAGGAGGCGCCCGTTTTTTCCAGCTTCAGCTCGGTGACGGCGGTCATGGCGCCGTTCCAGATCCCGTCCGCCGCGCTGCTGTAGGACCAGTTGTTCTGCCAGGAGACCATCAGGCGGCGGCCGTCCGTCCCCTCGAAGGTGATGCCGGCGTAGGCGTCCGGACCCTCGGTCAGGGGGATCGCGCCCGTCTCGGGGGTGAAGGTCCTGCCGTTCCAGGAGCCGACGTAGGCGTGCCTGCCGGCGCAGGTGAGGACCCACTTTTCGGTATCGGTCCCCTCGACCTTCATCGGGAAAAAGTCGGGGCATTCGGTCGTGATCTTTTCATTGACCGAGACGCAGTTCCAGGAGCGGAGGTCGTCCGATTGGTAGAAGCGGACGGTCCCGCCGGCGACGACCATGGTGAAGCGGCCGGAGACGCTGTCCCAGAAGAGCTTCGGATCGCGGAAGGCCTTGTACTCGGTGTTGGGGATGACGATGCCGAGCTTGGTATAGGAGAAGCCGTCCGTCGACCAGGCGATCCCGATCTGCTGGCGGTCGGTGGAATAGGCGGCGATCAGACCGCCGCCCTCCACGCCGTCAAAGAGGCCGGAGCGGTTTTCGGTATCCGGCCAGGCGGTGCCGGACCAGATGCTGCCCGAGGCGTCCGGGGCGAGGACCGGCTCCGCCTCGGTAAAGCGGACGGGGTCCTCTCCGACGGCGTGGCCCCAGTACATCTTACCGTTGAAGGGCTTCCCCGGGGTGGTCTGATAGGAGAGATGGTAGAGACCTTTGAAGAAGACGAGGCCGTTCGGGTCGTTGACCCAGCTGTTTTTGGCCGTATAGTGGTAGGCGGGGCGCAGCGGCTCCGAGAAGAGGGCGTTGCCCTCGGCCGCCGGGGCGGCGGGGGAGGGGATCGGGTCTGTCATGGCGGTTTCTCCTTTCGTTTCGTTCGTTTGGGGAGAGGGGACGGGGGCGCAGGCGGCGAGCAGTGCCGCCGCGAGCAGGAGCGGGAGGATCTTTTTTTTCACGGCCGGATCTCCTTTTACTCTTTGTATTCCGAGGGCGGGACGCCGTAGAAGCTTTTGAAGGAGCGGGAGAAGTAGCTGACGCTGGAAAAGCCGAGGTAGTCGGCGGTCTGGTTGACGTTCATATAGGTGGAGCGGAGGAGGTAGGCGGCGTGGCGCATCCGGAGATCGAGCAGGTAGTCGCCTACCGTCATGCCCATCTTTTTTTTGAAGGCGCGCATACAGTACTGCTTGGAGGCGCCGACGTTTTCGGCGAGCTCCTCGAGGGAGAGGCGGCGGGTGTAATTCTCCCGGATGAAGGCGATGACGCGGGCGACGGTCGGGGGGAGGGAGTCCTCCGGGGCGGTCTGCTCGCAGAAGCGCTGGGAGACGGCGAGCAGCAGCTCCGCAAAGCGGACGGAGGTCCGGAGGCGGTGCATCCCGCGGGCGGCGTGCTCCGGGGTGACGGCGCGGGAGAGGAGGACCTCGGCGTCCGGCAGGGCGGCGCCGAGAGAGATCTTATAGGAAAAGAAGAGGCGCGTCTCCCCCTCGTCGAGGTGTCCGTACTGGGGCATCCCGGCGGGCAGATCGCGCAGGGAGGGGAGGGAGACGGGCCCCTCGCAGGGGGTAAGCTCCCCGTCAAAGTGGAAAAAGGTGTATTCGCAGATGGAGGAGGTGTGCGGGCGGTACCACACGCCCTTCGGCACGAGGGCGACGTCCCCGCGGGTATAGGAGAGCTCCTGCCCGGCGATCTCAAAGACGCACTCCCCCGCGTGGAAAAAAACGAAGAGATTTTCGGTCATCGTGCGGCCGTTGTGGCTCCAGCCGCGCTTTTCCCGGACCTTCCCCGTCATCTTCACGGCGGGCAGGGTCTGCAGGTCAAGGTAGAACATCCCGTCGCCTCCTTTCCTCTCCAATGTACCACAGGAGGAAATAAAATGCAAGGATTTCGGGAAAAAAGGTTTCATATTTTGAAAAACTTCTCTATTCTTGTGTATGGAAAAACGCGGCGGTTTCCGCTATAATAGATTTGTGAGAGTTGGATAAAGCGATCGCGGCTTTTCTTTCTCTTTTCGTCATATTTTCAAAACGAAAGGGCGGCATCATGCAGATCAAGACAAAAAATCTGACCTTTTATACCTCGGAGGACGGCGCCGTCGCCGGTTTTTTCCTCAATGAAAAGCCGGAGACCGCAAGTCACGACGGCGACCTGTGGCGCCTGATCCTCGACGACGGGCTGCGCACCGAGATCCCGGTCTATTCCCGCGCGCAGAAGGGAACGGTACGGGAGGAGGACGGCGCGCTGATCCTCCGTTATCCGCGCCTCGTCTCCGCGTACGGCGACGGGTACGATATCACCTTCACCGTCACGGTGAGGGCGGAGGGGGAGCTTTTCTCCTTCACGCCGGAGGTGGAGAACCGCGAGCCCGGCGTGCGGGTGAACGAATGCTTCTGCCCGCTCGCCTGCTTTGACGAGCTCTCGGGGGAGAAGGCGCAGGATCAGCTCTTTGTCCCGACGGGGCTGGGGCGCCGGATCGTCAATCCCTGGAAGTGGCTCCGGGACCAGAAGGGCGACTATTATCACCACAACGACGAGGAGATCTTCTGGCATCAGCCGTATCCGCGCGCGTCGATGGGCTGGTTCGGCGTGCAGAGCGGAGACAAATTCCTCTATATCGCCCGTTACGATGAAAAGATGCGGTACTCCTTCCAGACGGTGCGGCAGCGCATCCGGCGGGAGAAGACCGAGATGATGCTCGGGATCGACCACTTCCCGATGGCGCGCACGGGCGAGCGGCTGACGCTGCCGACCTCGGTCGTGGGACTCCTTGACGGGGACTGGCGCGAGGGGGCGAAGACCTACCGCGCGTGGGCGGACGCCCACTTCTTCACCGTCCGGAAAAAGGCGGACTGGGTGAAGAGGATGACCGGCTGGCAGCGGATCATCATGCGCTCCCAGTACGGAGAGGACTACTACAAGGCGGAGGATCTCCCCGCCGCCTTCCTCGAGGGGAAAAAGCGGGGGATCGACACGATCTTCCTTTTTGCCTGGTGGAAGGAGGGGATGGACCGCAACTATCCGCATTACACGGAGGCGTATCCCGGGGCGTTCGCCGATCTGACGCGGGCGATGGAGAAGATCCGCTCCCTCGGCGGGCGCGTGATCCTCGAGTGCAACAGCCACTTTATGGACCCGCACGCGGACTTCTACCGCGAGCACGGGGAGGAGGTCCGGATCCTCGACATCAACGGCAACGAGTTCCGCCCCGCCTTCGTCTACCCGGGGCAGGGGGAGCTGCGCGCCATGTACGGCGCCGTCCAGTTCCCGATCTGCTGCGCGGGGACAAAGCTCTGGAGGGATCAGCTTGATTCGCAGTTCCGGCAGATGAGCGACCTCGGCGCCGACTGCGTCTTCGCCGACTGCTACGGCGCCTGCCCGCACCAGCCCTGCTTCAACGACCGGCACGAGCACGGCGCGCGCGTGGACGAGGAGTGGATCTACCACCGGCAGGTCTTTGACCGGGCGAACGAGCTGTGCGACAGAGAGGGCAAGGTCTTTGCCGCCGAGATCGTCACCGATATCGCGGCGTCCTACACGCAGTTCCTGCACGGCTTGATCAACGTCGATCTCAAACCGAAAAGCGACGCCTTCCCGGCGCTCTTCCGCTACACCTTCCCCGAGGTCGTGACGACCAACCGCGGCGTGCGCGGCGCGGACGGGGACTATGAAAAATGCCTGAAGACGGCGCTCCTGCACGGCCTGCGCTACGACGCGGAGCTCTACGTCTGCCGCGCCGATCTCAGCCGCGAGCCGGAGTACGCCCGGGTGATCGAATGGTGCACCGGCAAAATGAAGGAATACGGAGACTTCTTCTTCGACGGGCGCTACACCGTCCTCGACGTTTCCGCTCTCCCCGCCTTTGTCCGGCAGAGCGAGTTTGAGAGCGCGGACGGCAAGCGGATCCTGCGCGTCCTCTACAACCTCTCCGACCGGGAGGAGACCGAGACGCGCGGCGTGCGCCTCGCCCCCGGGGAGATGAAATTTGAAATTTTTGAAAAAGCGGCGTACCTCGCCGATCTTGGAGGGAAATCATGAAAAAAACAAAAACGCTCCTCTGCCTCGCCCTGGCGCTCCTGATGCTCCTGCTCCCCGCCTGCGCCGGACCGGCCAAGCCCCAGGAAACGGCGGATCCCGCCGCGCCCTCTGATACCGCGCCGGATACGACGGCGGACCCCTTCGCCCGCCCCGACTACATCGCAAAGGACCGCTATGACGGCTATGAGTTCATCGTCCTGATGACCAACCTCAACGCCTCGGGCGACGTGCTGCAGGACTTCGGCGCGCTCGATACCACGACCACCGTCATCGAGGACGCGCAGTTCCGCCGCAACGAGCGCGTGGCGGAGGAGCTGGACGTCAAGCTGACCGGCATCACCGATTACAGCTCTTCCAACACCGGCTATCATAAGGTCCTGACCGCCAACAAATCCGGCGACAACGTCTACGACATGGGCGTCATCGCCACCTACGACGCCGGCCGCCTGGCGATGGCGGGCGAGCTGCGCGACCTCTCCTCCCTCGGCTTCCTCAAGCTGGAGCAGCCCTGGTGGGACCAGAACATCAACCGCGACGTCAACTTTGACGGGCATATCTATTTTACCACCGGCGATATCAGCCTGACGACGACGATGGCGATGTACAATCTCGTCTTCAACAAGGATATGTTCCGGGAAAAGAACTGGGAGATGCCCTACGACACCGTCCGCGAGGGCAAGTGGACCTTTGATAAAATGAAGGAATACGTCCTGCAGATCTCCGAGGATCTCGACGGCAACGAGATCATGAACGACCAGGACCGCTACGGCTTCGTCTATATCAAGAGCACCATCATCGCCTTCCTCGGTACGGCGGGCGAGCAGATCGCCCGGGTGGACGGCGGCGAGATCAAGCTGACCCTCAACACCGAGCGGGCGGAAAAGGCGATCGTCGACTTTGTGGAGATGACGCAGGACCGCGACCATTGCCTCAACGGCCAGACGAACTCCTCCTCCGCCGTCGGGATGTTCTCGGACGGCAAGTGCCTCTTCCGCGCCGGCGAGCATATCATGTTCCACTACTTCCGCGATACCGATCTCGACTACGGCATCCTCCCGCTGCCCAAGCTCGACGAGCAGCAGGAGCGGTACTACACCCCCTTCGGCGGCTGGGACGCCTCCTTTGTCTGCGTGCCGAACTGCTCGGAGGACGCGGAGCGCACCTCCACCGTGATGGAGTACCTCGCCAAGGTCTCCCGCGAGCTCGTCACCCCCGCGTATTATGAAAAGACGCTGGTCGGCCGCACCGTCCGGGACGAGGAAAGCGCCGACATGATCACGATCGAGATCAACAACCGCGTCTTCGACGTCGGCTATATCTACGACATCGGCGGCTACAAGAACGCGATCGAGCAGCTCTCCTCCGGGTTCTCCACCCGCTTCTCCTCGATGTACGCCGCCTACTCCCGCAAAGCGGAGAAGGACGTTGCCAACGCAAACGCGCAGCTCTTCTCCGGCAACTGATCTGAAAAGGAAAGAGAATGAAAGATCTGATCCGTTTTTTATCCCTCCTGCTTATCCTCGCCCTCCTTTTGCCGCTTGCCGCCTGCGCGGGACCCGCCGTCCCGGCGGACACGACGGCGGCGGGGGAGGAGACGGTGGCGCCCGGGGAGGATCCCGCGCCCGTCTTCCGCACCCTCTCCGTCGAGACCTACCGGGATAAGACCCGCGCGGGCTTCCTCTCCCAGCTGATCGGCTTTCTCACAGGGTTCGAGTTCTCGGTCGATTCCTCGGGCGAGCCGCGGATCGCGATGCCGGACTCGTGGTTCAAGATATGCCAGGGGCCCTACGCGGTGCCGAACAAGTACTGCAAGCGGGATCCCCGCCTCGTGAAGAACGCCTCGACCGGGCTCTGGGACATCTATATCGACGACGATTACAGCATCGATATCTTCAACCAGTATATCCTCGAGGATATGTACGCGCGGTACGGGACCTTCGCCTCCCGCGTGATCGGCGAGGACTGGGTCAAGTACAATATCTACGACATGGGCGGCGGCAACCACTCCTACGGCGCCTACGCCCTCGCAAAGAACAAGGGGTATTCCACCCCCTTCCTCGGCGACGCGGAGAACGGCAACCGCTACTCCCACTGCGGCGAGCCGTATATCGCAAATGAGACCCTCGGCATGAGCGCCGCGGGGATGCCGGAGGTCACGGCGGATATGGTCGACCTCTTCGCGCAGGTCACCGGCGACCGGGACAGCTACCTGTGGGCAAAGCTCTTTACCGTGATGTACGCGATGGCGTACTTTGAGAGCGACGTCCCCGCGATGATCCGCCGCGCGGCGGATATGGTCCTGCCGGAGGGCTGCTGGCAGCGGGAGGTCGTCGACCGGTGCTTCGCCCTCAAGGAAAAATACGGGGTCAACTGGCGCCGCGCCGTCGCCGTGGCGGACAAGGAGATCTGCACGCCCTACTACGGGATGGAGTCCCGCGTCGGCGAAACGAGCGTCAACTGCGCCTTCATCCTGCTCGGCCTGCTCTTCGGAGAGGGGGACTACGTCGAGACCCTCAGGATCATCTCCCTCGCCGGGCACGGCGGGGACAGCACCACCCCCGTGGGCGTCGGCATCGTCGGCGTCATCCTCGGGACGGCGGCGATCCCCGACGAGGCGCTCGGCTACGTCTGGCAGGACGGGAAGACGGAGATCATCAACCGCGCGGTCCCGGACACCAGGTCCGGCGTCTGGATGTTTGCGGAAAATCTCCCCGAAAGGCTGAAGATCACCGATATCCTCGACAAATACCAAAAGAATTTTGAGAGCATCCTCCTTGAGCGCGGCGGGAAGATCGAGGACGGCGTCTATTATATCCCCGAGTCCCTCGTAACAAAGATGGATACCGCCGTCATCGCCAACTACGGCTTTGAGGACGGGACCGTCGCTCCCTTCGCCGTCCGGCACGGGACGGTGACCGCCGAGGCGCCGGGCTGCACCGGCGACTACTCCCTCAAGCTGACCGGCGCGGAGGGCGGCAGCGAGGCCGCCGCCGAGATCTCCGACCTCAAGGCGGGGGAGACCTACCGTCTCACCGCCTACCTCTTCTCCTCCGCCGGCACTACCGTCTCCCTCTTTGCGGAAAAGACGGACGGGTCGGGCCGGGTCTTCTCCACCCTCTTCGATACGCAGTCCTACGTCCGCCGCATCCTCGTCTTCAGGGCGCCGGCGGAGACGGTGCGGATCGGCGTCGCCTTCGACGCGGAGAACCCATACAAATACGCCCTCGCCGACAATCTCACCCTCGTGCGGATCGAAGAGACCCCCGCCGGGACCGTCTCGGGCGGGGACGGCAAATGGGCCGTCGCTTCCGACACGGACAGGGAAGCGTGGCTCAAGCTCACCTTCACCAACACCTCCGGCAAGCTCGCCGACTGCAGACTCTCCGTCGACGGCTCCGCCTACACCGTCGTCCCCTTCCGCAAAACGGGCAAGACCGTCGCGGAGGGAGAGGCGAACGTCCTTTACGTCCCCCTGCTCCTCGGCAAGGGAGAGCGCACCGTCGCCCTCACCCTGCCGAAGAACGTCTCCGTTACCGCGGCGGAATTTCTGAACGTGACCGATCGCTTTGCGACGGAACAATAAAAAAACGAAAGGATAACTGAGATGAAAAAAAGCCTTTTCGCCTTTCTCCTGATCTTTGCGCTCCTCTTCACGGCGTTTTCCGCCGTGCCCGCCTCCGCGGCGGACAAAGCGACCGTCGTCTACCTCAAGGATGACGGCAAGGGCGACGGCTCCTCCCCGGAGAACGCCGTCTCCGACCTCTTTGACGCCTACGACGCGCTCGACCTCTCCAAGGACTGCACCGTCGTCGTCTGCGGGCCATTTCTGCAGGAGTTCACCTTCTCCTACGGGGAGGAATACGTCGGCTCCGTGACCTTCACCTCCGTCTACGGCGGCGTCGACTACCGCAAGAGCGGCGCGGTCTATCAGGCCAACCAGGAGCCCGCCTGCCGCTTCGTCTGCTGGGGCGAGACGACCTTTGAGCAGATCGATATCAAAGCGCTCCAGAACAACATTATGATCGTCGGGCAGCATCATCCCGTTACGATCGGCGAGGGCGTGGACATCTCCGGCCCCGCCGGTCTGACCGGCGGCAGCATCGCCAAGGCCTTTACCGTGATGGGCGGCTACCAGAACGAACAGGACAATCCGCCGGAGGAAAGCGATAAGGATACCTCCGTCACCGTCCTCTCCGGGTCAAAGATCTACATCGTCCCCTTCTCCCGCTCCATCCTCGGCGTCTACTCCGGCACCGCCTACGTCCGCGTCGGCGGGGACGCCGACGTCACCGTCCTCCACGGCTCCTCCGCCTACCCGAACGGCATCGAGGTCGGCAACGTCAGGATGTGGATCTACGGCAACGCCCATATCAAAAACTTCTACGGCTGCACGCAGGACACCATCTGGAACTCCTTTGAGCTCAACTGGATCTCCGGCACCATCGACCTCTTCGAGTGGGTCTGCAGCTATACCCCCAACAAGTCCACCCTCTTCAAGCAGGGTACCACCCTCTACGCCACAAGCGTCACAAAGGCGGACGCAAAATTCCCGGAGATCGCCGCCTGCTTCGATCAGGTCAAGGATTCGGACGGCAAGGTCCCCGACGTGAAGATCGCAAAGCCGGACGTCTCCCCGGAGACAAAACCGGTCGAGACGCAGCCCGCCGCGACCGAGCCCGTTGAGACAAAAGCCCCGGTCACGACCGCCGCCGAGACAAAACCCGCCGGGACTCAGGCGCCCGTCACCGGGACCCCCGCGACCGCCGTCCCCGGGACCAACACTCCCGCCACCGGGACCGCGCCCGTCGCTCCCCCCGCTGAAAAGGGCGTCCCCGCCTACGTCTGGGCCATCGTCGGCGTCGCCGTCGTCGCCCTCGCCGCCGTCGGCATCGTCCTGGGGAAGAAGAAAAAATAAGCAGAAGATAGGGTCTTCCTTTTCTGGAGAAAAGGAAGCGAAAAGACTTCCAAAAAAGATTTGAGAAAAAATATTCAAAGCAGAACAAGGCAAAAAGCCGCCCGGTACGCGTGGGCGGCTTTTTGTTTGGCGGGAAAACCAAAAGCGCGTTCAAAGAAGCTCCTTCTCCAAAAGCCGCCGTACTTTTCTGAAGAAAAGTAGGCAAAAGACTTTCAAATGACGCAGGGAGCAGGGAAAACGTATTCAAAGCAACTCCTTCTCCAAAAGCCGGGCGGTACGGATCGCCCGGCTTTTTCCTTTCGCTCGATAGAGCGTGTTCATATCCGCCCTTGCCTCAAAAAACGCCCGATACGGTCCGGGCGTTTTTCGGTTTGCGCTGCATCCCCCCCGTTTCTCCTTGTAGGGCGGGAACCGCCGCGGAAAGAGTCCCCGTTAGCCTCCCTCTCGAGGGAGGTGTCGCGGCTTGCCGCGACGGAAGGAGTTTTTCTCTCTGTTGTTTCTCTTGCGTTATCCTTTTCTTCCCTGACTCCTTCAGTCGCCTACGGCGACAGCTCCCTCAAGAGGGAGCCTTTCGGGACGGG
>CACYYS010000052.1 GCA_902778725.1 uncultured Ruminococcus sp. | reverse complement strand
CGGTCTGGAGCAGCGCGCGGGAGACGTCTTCCGAGAACATCGTTTGCAGATACTTCATCCAATCCGCCTCGGTGCTCCGTTCGGCGGGGATGGAATATGTGACCTCCCGCTCCGGGGAAAACCGCTTGTCCGTTGAGGAATACGTCCTTTTAAAACTGCGGGAGACCCCGTCCGGCAAATCGAGCGTCTTTGTCGAGGAGGAGGTTTCCAGATAATAACTCCCCTCGGTCGAGAACCACCTCGTTCCCGTTTCGGCGCGATCAAAGAGCGCCAACGCCGCCTCGTCCGAAAGTCCGGACGCCGAAGAGCCGACAGCTACCGGAGTGGTCAGGGAAAAACTGTTCGTTTCATTAGAGAAAACAGGGAAAGCAACGAATAGCGCAAAGGAAAACATACACAAAAGAAATGCTAACGATTTTAGTTTCATTCTTTGCCCTCTTTTTAAGAAGGATAAGCATCGCTCTTTGAATAGGTATGATAAATTGTTGTGGCAACTCCCTGCGTACTCATTAATGCTTGATAGGCAGAAACGAACGACACTCCTTGATATGCTGTCAAAAACGTGCAATCATTCACAATAAGGGAATACTTGTCGGCAATGTTTATTGCAGTTATAGTTATATAATGTCCGTCTGAAATATGATAATTATAGTAAGGCAAATACTCAGGCAAAACGCAATGAATAATGGGTGCATATCCCGCAAGCAAGCTGTTATACATTTCTTCGCCATAATCACTTGCATCATCAAAAGAAGATTCATGAATACACCGATAAGTATCAGTACCCAAATAGGAATTGAGCGTGTTTCTTACGCCGCCATCATAATTGCCTGTTGAAGAATATAGTGTAGCTATCTTTTCGCTGTCAGTTCCTCCTGAAACTTGACCCGCTACTCCCGCTCCATACAACGCTTGAAGAACAGACGCTGCGGGACACAGCCCATCTACACCCTGATTGATGTTTTTCGCATTCACCGCAAGGAAAAGGCTCCATTTACTGGACGTTGTGTTCGCGCCGTATTCTTCCATTTCGAGGCAATCGCCGTCTCCTCCATCGCCCATCCCTAACATTCTGAGGTTATAGACCTCTTCCTCGGGAATGAACTGGAAGTATCCGTCGTTTGTTTTCCGGATATACCACCCGGCGCCTTCATCCCCGGCAATATATCCCCCGCTCCCGTTCTCGATCACATAATCGCCGCTCGGCATAATGCAATATCCGCCGTTATATGGGGTAAGATAATAACAGCCGGTTGATGTATCGTACGAAATGTAGAACAGAATCTTGGAAAACTCTTTTCCGCCTTCTTTGACCGTTGAGGGAAGAGCTTGGCGAAGGTAAGATCCGGCAACCGGAAAATACGCAAAATTTCCAGAGCATTGGTTCCGCATCACATATAAGTGATCGCTCACGATACCATCGGCTTGGTTTATCTTATAGGTAAAGGCAAGATACGGCTTTTGTGCGCTTTCAGTGGAATAATAGTTGATATATCCGGTGGCGGAAGAATTGTAAGCCGCGATGAACACACCCTTGCGCATATTCATAGATGTGCTGGAAAAAAGGGTTCTGATATCAAACGGTGAATAACTGCCCACGTTGGGCGCAGCGGTATAGGAAGAAGGGGAGGAATGTCCGGTGGAAGCGGGAGGGCTCGACTCGCTCCAGATCGGACCGGTATACAGATAGGAGGTCGTGCCGTTGCAGGACGCTCCTTTGGAGGAGCAGATCATGATCAGCTTGGCAATGATGACTTCATACCCGGTCGTTTTCAGAAATTCATGGAAGGAATAAAGCCCCGGGAAGGAGACGAGCATATACTTTTTTCCGTCATAGGAATTCGGGTAGGAGTCAGCGAAGAGAGTCGTCGACGTTCCAGTGGAAAACCCGCTGTCGGTGGAGACTGTCGCGTCAAGGATCTTTTTCGGGCTAGTGTTGGCGTAAAGCCAAATGCTCGGATCGACCGTCACGGGATAGGCAAGCTCGGGATCGTCGAGGATGGCGGGATCGACGGAGACGGTGAGGAGGAAGGTGTTTTCCTCTCCGGCCGGCTCGGCGGTCAGAGTGCCGGTGAAGCAATAGTCCTTTGCGTCATGGCAGAGGATGTCGTCCGCGCGGAAGAGGGGCTCGCCGCTCTCCCGGTCGCAGAAGAAGAGGGCGCCCGCTTCATCGGTAAAGGGAACGAGCGTGTCGGAGATCAGGGTAAAGGAAAAACTGCTTTTCCCGACGTTCCGGTAGAGGAGGATATCCTCCTTGAAGCCGGAGAAGACGGGGGTATAACGGAGCGCCGTTTCCGCCCCGAAAGCGTCCGGGTAGAGGACGGTGTTCTCTTTGGTCAGCTCGGCGGCGCTCTCCTCGCCTCCCTCCGTCGGGCGGAGGGCAAAGCCGTTCCCGTTATAGGAAAGGGAGACGCCGTCGGAGAGGCGTTCCGGCAGGAGGAGGGCGATATCGTTTGCCTTGGCGGTATAGCCGCCGTCCGTTTTGACAAGGGTCAGATCCTTATCCACCGTCTCGCCGTTCTCGTCGACGTATTTGACCGGCTCGGAGAAGAGATACATCGCTCTCTTCCCCTCTTCCGCGAGGAAAACGATCGTATCAAGATCCTTTTCCTCTCCCGGGAGGCGTCTCACGAAGGTCTCGGTTTCCTCGCAGTCGCGGAGGGCGTACGGGATCACAGGGCGTTCCTTGGGCTTCGGCAGCTCCAGACCAAAGGCTCCGATCGAGCAGAGCGGGAAAAGAAGCGCGAAGCAAAGAAACAGAGCGGTTAGTTTTTTTGTTCTGAATGATTTCTTCATCGTGTATTTTTCCTTTCCTATGGTATCGTATTTTTTGTCTTTTGTCAACCTTTGACAGAGAACACCGAAAACGGTTACACGCCGGGGCGGACAAGCACACGCATAGGACCACCTCTTTTTTTATCTTTTTATTTTATTCTGCCCGGAGAGAACGTCCCTCTGCGGGAGGAATGCGGAGGATGGGAGGAAGGCGGCAAGGCGCCGGGCGCCGTGAAAGGCGGCGCCTTGCCTGTTCCCTTTCGCTCCCCGGGGAATTTATCCGCCTGTCGGCGGAGGTGAAGGGAAAAATCCCCGGGGAGTGCGCCTTGGCGATCAGTAAGAGGCTTCCGCGGTCTTTTCGATGTGGTCGGTGGTTCCGGTGCCGTAGAGGTCGTAGGTATAGACGGCGCGGTAGCTGCCGGTGGAGGAGAGCTGGAAGTCATGAGACGCCATATTATTCTGTCCGCTCTTGTAGTCGGTCCATTCGGCGCCGTCCACGTCGCTCCAGAAGAAGAACAGGAACTTCTTTTGCAGCTTGATCGTGATCGTGGCGCCGGTCGTGCCGGTCTTGCCGTAGTATCTTCCTTTTACAAACGCATACCCACCGGAGGTGATCGTAAATGTTTCCACAGTGCCGGAGGTGTCCGTGTCCTTCGCCGCGGCGAGGGCGCCGGGCGCGAGCAGGGCAAACAGAGTCAGCGCGGTAAGCAGGATACACAGAATCTTTTTCACGGTAAATTCTCCTTTGTTTTGTTTTTTTATTTTTCCCTTCACTATATATAACGAACGAGGGGTCGATTTTTCAACCTGCTTTTGAAAAAAATTTCAAATTTTTTTCAAAAAAATTTTTTGAAGCCGGGAAAAAGCCCCCTCCGACCCGCCGGAGAAAGGGAAAAAGGCGCAAAAAAAGAGCGGATCGCTCCGCTCTTTTTTTGCCCGTTAGGTCGGATAGACCCGCTCGAGCGCGTCGATCTCCTCCGGGGTCATCTCCCGGAACGTGTCCATGATCGCAAAAAACGCTTCCTTATCCGTATTGTCCGCGATCAGGAAAAACTTGTACTCCTCCGTCAGCCAGAGGGCGTAGGACTGCCCCCATTTATAGTAATAGTATACGTCGTACCCGTTCCAGTCTACCACCTCGTGGTAGGCGTCCTCCGAGTCCATCGTATTGCTCCCGCCGATCAGATCCTGAGAAAACGCGATCATTCCTTTTTCTCCTTTCCATTCAAACGACGAAGAATCACACCAAAACGGATCGATTTCTTCAGGAAAAAGGGAGATTTGTTTTCTATAAACCTCGTACCCCTCCGGCGGGTCGACGGTGTAAAAAGTTTGGATCCGGTCCGGCGCGTTCTGGCCGTTCGGCTTTGCGGTAAAGAAGGTGTGCTTTTCCAGCACGTCGAGGAGGAAGGACGCCGCCGTCTTCCCTCCGGCGGAGACCGGCACGACGAGGAAGGCGAGCAGCAGCGCGGCGGCGACGCCGGCGGCGATCACGCGGCGGAGGGGGAAGCGGCGGCGGGCGGCGGCGGTCTCCCGTGCGACCATCGCGTCCGTCGCGGCGATCAGGGAGGCGGGGACGGGGACGTCCGCGGCTTCCCGCTCCATGCGGTCCGCCTCGTCGCCCGCCGCGTCGAGCAGCGCCTCTTTCAGTTCCTTTTCTGTGATCCGTTTCATTGATCTTCCTCCTGCTGCATCCGGGCAGCCAGCAATTCTTTCCCTCTCTTCAGTCTGGCGGAGACCGCCTGACAGGAGATCCCGAGCGACGCCGCAACGTCGGACTCCTTTTCCCCCAGTACCAGGACGCGGATCATCACGGCGCGGGTTTTCTCCGGCAGGCCGTTGACCGCGCGCCGCAGCGCCGCCTTCCTCTCCCGCCGGATCAGGCGCCCGGCGGGGTCGCCTCCGCCGTCCGGGCAGGGGTCTTCCTCCTCCGCCCCGGAGAAGCGGTCCGCTTCCCGCTGCCGTTTCCGGTAGAGGTCCACCGCCGCGTTCTTCGCCGTCTGGCAGACGTACCAGCGGAAGAGCTTAGGCTTCGCCTTTTCCAGTTTTTCTCTTCCCGCTCCCTGCGTGAGGAGAGAGCAGAAAGCGTTCTGCACCGCGTCGGAGGCGTCCTCCTCGCTTTGGAGAACGCCGAACGCGATCCGGTACATCATCTCGCGGCAGGAGAGGAGACGCTCCCCGTAGGGCTCCGCCGCGTCCGAAGCAATCTCTTTTTCCATCTGTGTTTTTTCCCTTCACTATATATAACGAACGAGGGGTCGATTTTTCAACCTGTTTTGCAAAAATTTTTCAAAAAATTTTCAAAATTTTTTTCCGGAGCCGGAAAAACGCCGCCCGGCGCCCCGGAAAAGACCCGCAAAACGCGATCTCCGGCGCCGTACACTCTTATTGTACGGGAATCGGGCGCGTCTGTCAAGCGGCGGCAGAATTTGTCCGCGGGCGGGTGAAAGGTTGAAAAAAAACGCGGCGGGAGAAAAGACAGGGAGGCGAAAACTCCTTCCGTCGCAAGCGGTCCCCCTCCCTCGAGAGGGAGGCAACGTGGATTCCTTCCACCGCAAGCGGTCCACCGGCCCGTCGGGGTCCCCGTTTGGCTCCCTCCCGATGGCCCGATCCCACGTCCCGAAAGGCTCCCTCTTGAGGGAGCTGTCGCCGAAGGCGACTGAAGGAGTCAGGGGAGAAAGGGTGACCGCTGGAGAAAGGACAGAAAGAAGAAACTCCTTCCACCGCAAGCGGTCCCCCTCCCTCGAGAGGGAGGCTGATTAAACTCCTTCCGTCAAAACTTCGTTTTGACACCTCCCTCAGGAGGGAGGCTAATTAAACTCCTTCCGTCGCGGCAAGCCGCGCCACCTCCCTCAAGAGGGAGGCTGACGGGGACTCCTTCCGCCGAGGGTCGCGCAAACCGAAAAACGCCCGTGCCGTATCGGGCGTTTTTTGATTCAAGGGAGGATATGAACACGCTTTCCCGAGCGAAAGGAAAAAGCCGGGCAGTCCGTATTGCCCGGCTTTTGGGGAAGGAGCGTCTTTGAACACGCTTTTTCTTTTCCCTGTCCCTTCAAAAAGTCTTTTGCCTTCTTTTCTTCAGAAAAGAAGGGTTTTCTCCAGAAAAGAAGGGTTTTTTAAAACGCCCAGTTGCCTTTGCGGAAGATAGGCACCTGTTTGCCGTCCCGCGTGATCGCGGTGATATCGAGATCGGGGGAGCCGACCATAAAGTCGACGTGGATCATCGAGCTGTTGACGCCTTTTTCGCGGCACTGCTCGAGGGTATACTTGTCGAAGTCCCTGATGCAGTTCTCGAAGCCGCGGCCGAGGGCGAGGTGGCAGCAGGCGTTTTCGTCGAAGAGGGTATTGTTGAAGACGATCTCCGAATTGCGGATCGGGGAGTCGTAGGGAACGAGGGCGACCTCGCCGAGCATCGACGCGCCCTCGTCCATGGCGACCATCTCGCGCAGGAGGGCTTCGTTTTTCTCGGCTTTGACCTCGACGACCCTGCCTTTTTCAAACCGGACGGAGAAGTTCTCGATGATCTCGCCGCGGTAGGAGAGCGGGCGGGTGGAGTGGACGATCCCTTCCGCCTGTCCCTTCATCGGAGAGGTGAAGACCTCCTCGCTCGGGATATTCGGGTTGAATTCGACGCCGGAGAGCGTCTTTTCGCTCCCTCCCATAAAGAGCGCGTCGGGGATCAGGCCGACTCTCAGATCGGTGCCGTTGTCCGAGCGGTAGCAGAGCTCCCGGATGCCGAGGGAGTTGAGATAGGCGCAGCGGGCGGCGAGGTCGGCGTTATGGTCCTTCCACGCCTGCACGGGGTCCGCCCCGTCCGCACGGGAGGTATAGAGGATCGCCTCCCACAGCTTTTCCATCGCCTGGCTCGAGCGCAGCCCGGGGAAGACGCTCTTCGCCCACGCCTTGCCGGGGACGGCGGCGATCACCCACTGGTACTTGTTCTCCATCGCGTCGCGCAGGGGCTTTTGGATCGGGTAGAGCGCCTGCGTGGCCTTGGAGATCTTCTTCTGGTTGACGCCCTTCATCCCGTTCGGATCATCGGACTCGATGTAGATCATCGCGGGGAGCTTTTCCACCGCGTGCTTCAGCTTGGCGATCTCCCAATCGTCCATTTTGGAGAGAGACTTCAGGGTGCGGTAGCGGATGCCGAGCTTGGAGACCGGCTGATAGCCCCACTCCACGCGGACCTTGGAGGCGCCCGCCTTGTAGCACTCCTCCACCGTCATCGCGACGAACTCCGGCTGGTCGAGCCCGGCGCGGATCACGACCTCCTGTCCCTTCTGGACGTTTGCGCCCATCCGCGCGATCAGACGGGCAAAATTACGCATGGTTGTTTTTTTCATTCTTTTTCCTCCTCGCCCGGCGAGGCGATCCCGTCGAGCTTTTGTTTGATCATTTTCATATCCGCGAGCATATCGCCCTTGCGGCGGGGGTCCCGGAGCAGCGCGGCGGGGTGGAAGACCGCCGTCACCTGCCTGCCGCGGCGGGTATACCACTGCCCGTGGTCGCGGGAGATGCGGAAGTCGTCCCCGATCAGCCGGTGGGCGGAGATCCTGCCGAGGCAGACGATCACCTTCGGGTCTATCAGGTCGATCTGCCGCCAGAGAAAGGGGATGCAGGCGTCCTCCTCGACCGGCAGCGGGTCGCGGTTCTTCGGCGGGCGGCACTTGAGGATGTTGGCGATATAGACGTTTTCCCGCGGGATATCCACGGCGAAGAGATACTTATCGAGCAGGCGGCCGGCGGCGCCGACAAAGGGGATGCCGGAGAGGTCCTCCTTTTCCCCCGGCGCCTCGCCGACGAACATCAGATCCGCCGTCTCGCTCCCGGTACCGAATACCGGATTGGTCCTCGTCTCCCACAAGGGACAGCCGCGGCACGCTTCACACGCCCGGCGCAGATCTTCCCACTCAGACATAGACGCCTCCCTGCCGTTTTTTACCTTTCTATCTTACCACAGCGGGAGAAAGTTGTCAAACACAAATCGCTTTTTCTTGCAACTTTCCGCGCGGCGTGGTAAAATAGAGAAAAGAAGGAGGCGCGCCATGGCAAATGAAGTGAAACTGCGGATCTTCCACGCGGGGGACGTCCATCTCGACACCCCCTTTTCCCGCCTTGACGCCGAGCGGGGAGAGGCGAGACGGCGCGACCTGCGCTCGACCTTTACCGGGATGATGCTCTACGCCAGGATGAAGAACTGCCAGCTCGTCCTCCTGCCGGGCGATCTCTTTGACGACGGCTTTGCGACGAAAGAGACGGTGGAGCTGCTTTGCCGCGAGTTTGAGAGCTCGCCGGAGATCCGCTTCATCATCGCGCCGGGCAACCACGATCCCTACCGTCCCGGCTCCGTCTACGCGGCGAAAAAATTCCCCGAAAACGTCTATATCTTCTCCTCGCCCGCCGTCTCGCGCTTTGAGTTCCCCGAGCTCGGCGCCGACGTGTACGGCTGGGCGTTCACCTCTCCCTTTATGACCGAGGACCCGCTCACCGGCTTTGCCCCGGAGGAGAACGGCAGGATCCGCCTGCTCTGCGCCCACGGGGACCTCACCTCCCCGGTCTCCTCCTCCTGTCCCCTCTCGGAGAGCGACTTTGTGCGCGGGGGCTTTACCTACGCGGCGCTCGGGCATATCCACAAGTCCCCCGGCATCAAGCGCATCGGCTCCACCTGGTTCGGGTACAGCGGCTCGCCGGAAGGGCGGAGCTTTGACGAGTGCGGCGAGCGCGGCGCCTACTACGCCGAGATCGACCTTAAAAACGAAGTCAGCGTCTCCTTTGTCCCCTTCTCCCGCCGCATCTACCGGAAGGAGGTCTGCGACCTCACCGGCTGCCGGACTGACGCGGAGGCCTCTCACCGGATCCTCGGCCTCTTTGAGCGGGAAAAGCTCGGCAAAAACGTGATCCTCCGCCTCACCCTGACCGGGTCCTGCGCGCCCGGGGTCTCCCCGCGCGCGGCGGACCTTGCGGACCGGGTCTTCTCGCTCGAACTGCGGGACGAGACCTCGCCGGTCTTTGACGGCGCGCTGCTCGAGCAGGACCTCACCCTGCGCGGCGCGCTCTACCGCACCCTCCTGCCGGAACTGCGCTCGGACGATCCCAAGGTGCGGCAGACGGCGGCGGACGCGCTCCGCTTCGGGCTGACGGCGCTGGACGGCGGCGTGCCCGCCGATCTCTGAAAGGAGCTCCTTTTATGCAGATAGAAGAACTCTATATCGAACGCTTTGCCGGGCTCTCCGACCTCGCTCTCTCCTTTTCCGGGGGGCTGAACCTGATCGAAGGGAAAAACGAAAGCGGAAAAAGCTCGGTCGTCGGCTTCCTCAAATTCCTCTTTTACGGCGTCTCCGCCAGGGGGACGGACGGCGCAGAGCTCTCGGAGCGCGCGCGGATCCTGCCCCCCGACGCCGCAAGCGTCGGCGGCTGGGCGACCGTGCGCACGGCGGACCGGCGCCTCACGGTGCGCCGCTCCCTCTCCGTCAGCCGCGCCGGCGCGCGGGAGACCGCCCGGGACGTGAAGGAGATCCTCGACGCCGACACCGGCGAGCTGCTCTTCTCCGGCGAGGAGCCGGGGGAGATCCTCTTCGGCGTCAGCGCAAAGCTCTTCAAAAACACCGCGCTCTTTTCCCAGATGGCGGACGCCGCGCCCGAGCGAGGCGAGGTCTCCGACGCGATCGGGAACATCCTCTTCTCCGGCGACGAGGGGACCGACGTCCGCCGCGCGCAGAAGACGCTGGACGAGCTGCGCGTCCGTCTGATCTACAAAAACGGCAAGGGCGGCGAGATCTTTGACCTCCGGGAGGAAAAAAACCGGCTGGAAGCCCTGCTCCGCGAAGCGGAGGACTCCAACCGCGGCGTGATCGCCACCGAGGGGGAGCTTGACTCCCGGCGGGAAAAGCTGGCCGTACTGGAGCGGCAGGAGCGCGAGATGGCGGAGCGGACCGAGGCGGCAAAGCTGCGGCTGGAGCTTGCCCGCCGCGCGGAAAAAGAAGAAAAGGAAGCCGCCCTCGCGCAAAACCGCGCCTCGCTTGCCGCCCTCTTCCCGGACGGGCGCCGCCCCGACCCCGGCGAGCTGCTTGCGGCGCGCCGCATCGCGCCCCAGCTCCCCCTGCGGGAGGCGGAACGGCGGGAGGCGGAGAGCGCCGAGCGGGAGATCTGCGCCGAGCTCGCCGCCCTCCCCTCCGTCGGCGAGAACGAGGCGGAGATCGAAGCGGCGGGCGGCGCCGAGCGCGCCCGCAGCGAGCATGAATTTTTGAGAAAAAAGAAGCGGACAAACCGCCTCTTTGCGATCCTGTTCGCCCTCTTCGGCGGCGCGGCGCTCGCCTTCGGGCTCCTGGCGGCCGCCTCGCTCCTGCCCTTTCTCGCAGAGCCCGCCTCCGCCGAGATCGGCCGTCCCGTCGCCATCCTCGGCGGGATGCTGCTGCTCTTTTCCGCCTTTTACCTGATCGGCGCGATCCGCGCCGCGAAAAAGGCCCGCGCCATGCGCGCCCGCATCTGCGGGACGTGCGCGGAGCGGGAGTTCGCCTCCCGGATGGAGGACTACCTTGACAACGCGCGCGCCCTGCGCGACAAACGCCTCGCCGCCGCCGCGGCAAAAGCGAAGACCGACGCCGCCTCCGACGCCCTCGACGCCGTGACCGCCGACGCGCGGAGGCTGCTCGCCCGCCTCTCGCCCGATCCCGCGGAGGAGGCGGAAGCCCTCCCGCTCGCCGAAGCGCTGGAACGCGCGGCGGACGCGGCGGACGAACGCAGACAGCAGGCCGTCCGGCTCGACGCGGAGGCGGACGCGCTCCGCGCCCGGATCGGGGAACTCGCCCGCGGGATCGGAGAAAAGGACGCGGACGAGCTCCGCGCCCGGCTCGACGCCCTCGCCCTCCCGCCGGAGGACCCCTCCCAGACGGTCGCCTCCCTCGAGCAGGGGGTGGAATTCTACCGCCGGCAGGCGGAGCTGCAGCGCGAGGAGATCCACAAACGGGAACTTGCCCTCGTGGAGCTGCGCGCCCGGTCGCACGACCCCTTCGCCGTCTCCGGTCAGCTCTTTGAAACGGAGACGAAGCTCGCCTCCGCCGAGCGGCGCCGCCGCGCCTGTGAGCGCGCCATCGAGGCGCTCTCCGAGGCCGGCAGGGAGATCCGCGGCGGCGTCGCCCCTTCCCTCTCCGCGGGCGCCTGCGAGCGCCTCGCCGCCGTAACGGGCGGGCGCTATGACGCACTCTCCGTCGCAAGCTACCTCTCCGTCTCCCACAACGGGAGGACCGGCGCGCACAGCCTCGAGCAGTTCAGCGCCGGAACGCGCGACCTCGCCTATCTCTCCCTCCGTCTCGCCCTCGTCGACCTGCTCTTTGTGAAGGAAAAACCGCCCCTCCTCCTCGACGAAACGCTCGCCTATCAGGACGCGGAACGCACACGCCTCGCCCTCGCCCTCCTCGCGCGGGAAGGGGAGCGCGGCGTGCAGTCCCTGCTCTTTACCTGCCGCGGGGAGGAATCCGCCGCCGGCGCCGGCGTCCCCATGACGAGGATCACACTGGAGAAAAAATAACCTTCTTTTCTGAAGAAACCTTCTTTTCTGAAGAAAAGAAGGCAAAAGACTTTTTGAAGGGGCAGGGAAAAGAAAAAGCGTATTCAAAGAAGCTCCTTCCTCAAAAGCCGCCGTACTTTTCTGAAGAAAAGTAGGCAAAAGACTTTTTGAAGGGACAGGGATCAGGGAAAGCGCAAACACAGAAACTCCTTCCCCAAAAGCCGGTCCGTTACGGAATGGACCGGCTTTTTTCTTTCGCTCGGGGGAGCGTGTTCATATCCTCCCTCGGATCAAAAAACGCCCGATACGGCCAGGGCGTTTTTCGGTTTGAGCGACCCGCTGCGGATGGAGTCCTGTCTGCCTCCCTCCCGAGGGCCCGAATCCCCAAAAGGTCCTCCGGACCTTTCCGGGGACCCCGCCGGGCCGGTGCCGCGGCTTGCCGCGACGGAAAGAGTTTCGTCTCCCTGTCTTTTCTTTCGCAGTCCGCCCTCCTTCCTTAACTCCTTCAGTCGCCTTCGGCGACAGCTCCCTCAAGAGGGAGCCTTACGGGACGGGGGATCGGGCCCTCGGGGAGGGGGCCTTTCGAGACGGGGGATCGGGCACTCGGGGAGGGGGCCTTTCGAGACGGGGGATCGGGCACTCGGGAGAGAGCCTTTTCCCGCTTTGCAGGCGCGGAGGTGGCCTGTCACCTGGCGCGCCGGATCGCGTTCTGATTTGAGTCCGCGCCGGTTTTTGCGTGCAGGGGATTTGATCCGCCGTGTTCGCGCTGCTCCGAAACACGCCCAAA
>CACYYS010000051.1 GCA_902778725.1 uncultured Ruminococcus sp. | reverse complement strand
TGTCGTTACTGAAATAGACATTGGAGGTTATCAGCTCCTTATATGGCTTGGCTGGCTCCTGCGGACGCGGACGTGTCTGTATAGGCGTGATAACACTCTGCAAGTCTGCCAGGACATCCTGTTGTGGCTGTGGAGTGACGGCTTGCTGTCCTTTATAGTAGAAACCATACGCGCCAGAGCGAAGTTCTCCTGGCTTCATCCTGCCGTCAGGACGCTCTGGCACCATCGGCGCACCCTGCATGAACAAGGCTCCTCCAACACGTCTCATGTGGAAACCGTCCTGATTACGGGGTGTCCAGCCAAGAAAGCCATGATGGAATCCCCACATGTCACGGTGTGCGTAAGGCATTCGTCCCATACGGCCATATTCACCAGTACCAATACGGTAGCCGTGCAAGCCCATGGCTACACGACCGTTGGCATTTCTTGCATGGACGAAGTTACGAGGCATGTAGAAGTCCTTTTCGACCAGAGAGGCAAAGGTGTCGTAGGCCATCTTTGCGATCAGGGAATCCTCCGGATATACGATCGTGTAATGCATGATCCAGGTAGAAAGATACCACGCGATATTCTCCGCCGCCGTGACGTATTTTTGGTCTTTTGTCACGCCATAGAGCGCGAGCGCGTCGCGGAGCATGGGGCTGGAGGACTCCTTGTCGATACAGTAGGTATCCAGGGCGCCCGCCGTGGTGTAGCCGTCCTTTTCCAGAGCGCCATAGTAGTAATCGAACGCTCTCTTGGCGGAGTCGAGGTATTTTTCCTCTTTTGTGCGGTTATATGCGGTGATCAGAGGAAGAACAAGGAAGCAGCCGACCGTGCCGTCCTTTTTGATGACCGCGCCTTCCTCGGTCCAGTTTTTGACAAATCCCCCCTCGGGAGACTGATATTTCATCGCAAACTCGCAGATATCGAACGCGGTCTTCAGATATTCCGGCTTATCATATCCGCACTCCCTGGCAAGATCGTAAGCCTCAAAATACGCGTCCGCCGCGCCGCCGAGATTGCAGGCGTCGATGGTCAGCGCGATCAGGCCGTCAGCGCCCCGGCGGAATTTTCTCCCCGCGAAGGCGCGCTGGCTCTCGTACTGGCACTCACCGAGCTTCCAGAGATCCGGCATAAAGTCCGGGGGAAACTCCTTGGCGCGCCAAGGATCACGGTCGATGCGGGACTCGAGGATCCCGCAGGGAGCCGTTCCGTATTTGATCCAGGCGTCATGCGCTTCCAGCCCCATCTGCAGAGATTCCTTGTCGCCCGTTTCCAGATAGTTCTTGAGCATCGCGTTTGCCATGGAAGCGGACTGACCGACCCAGCTGATCTCGTAGCGGTTGACCGTTTTGAGATACGCCGTCATGCTGTAATGCCACTGAGAGCCCATCGTAAAACCGCAGAAGCCGTCCTGCTCCCGACTGAAGAGAAAACGCATATAGGCGAGAGAAAGGCGTTTCAGCTCCTCCGGCGGATACTGCGCCTTGATCGGATGCCCGTAATAGCGCCAGGCAAAATCGAGCAGTTTATCGTAGCGGATCGGCTTGTCCTCGGCGGGATAGGCAAGGATGATCGCGGTGAATTCGGTCCGCGGCTTTCCCTCGCCGTAGTACGCATCCCCCCAGAAGTGGCGCTGCAGAGTCTTGGGCGCGTCCTCCTCCGGATAGATCAGGACGTGCTTTTCCCGGTCTCCCTCCCGGTAAAGGGAACATCCGGTATCCTCGCCCGCTTCCGCCATCATGGCGACGCTGGCGTCCGGCGTTGCGCTGAAGGTGCAGGAGGGGATGGTGACCCGGTGCCAGGCGAAGCTCCAGGGCGTACCGTCCTCCGCCCGATCTCCGACGTACTCGGGTGTGCTGCCCCAGCCGTTTCCGTTATAACTGACGGAGGGGACCATCGTAAAGGTCGCCTCCTTGCAGGTGAGGAGCTCCATACGCATCTTGATCCGGGCGCTGTCGCTTTTCCTTTTCCAGAGGAACGCAAGATCGGACAGGCGCTCAAAAGAGTCGCTGCACCCCTCGCAGGGGAGGATCTCCGCGGCTTTCTTCCCGTTTGTCGCGAGGAAGACCCGTCCTTCTTCTTTCAGGATCTCCGTTTTCATCCGTTTTTACCTCTTTCCTTGAACTTTCAAAGTACAAGTTAATCTTATCAAAACGGACTTTCCTTTTCAAGAAGCTGAAAAAAGCGGATGAGTTTCTATAAAGAAAAACAACATTCTGTAAACAGCATCAGGGAAAAAGCTTCCCGAACCATTCAAAAAGGCGGAACCGGATCTTGTATTTTCCGCTTCTGCCGTTTGAGATGACGCTGTACGTCTCCGGAGAAAAACCGGCGTCAAGATAGGCCTGTTCCTCTTCCGCTCCGCTCGCCGCGCCAAGACAAAGCGGGGGAAAGAGAACGCACCACCAGTTCTGTCCCTTCCCCTCGCCAAGCACGATCCGGAGGGAGGAGTAGCGCCCGGCGGGGAGCGAGATGCTTTGGTAGACGCGGCGGTCGTAATACTCTTCGCCGTAGCAGACGGAGACGGCCGTCGGCGCGCCCAGCTCCGCTGTTTTCGCGGCGCAGAACGCTTCGATCTCCCCCAGTTTTTCCCGCAGTTTTTCCTCCGCGCGTTCCCGTTCTCCCGCCTCAAAGAGCGTCTCCCCATATTCTTCAAGCAGCGCGTCCCGGAGCGCAAGTTTGATTTCCTGATCCGCGGCGGAATCGGAATTGGCGAGGATGTGCAGACGGATGAACTGTCCCCGGAACTGCGCGGCCTCCGCTCCGCCGACGAGCAGGGCGCAGATCAGAACGAAAGAACAAAAAGCAAGCAAACGTTTCATCGGATACCTCCGGCAGAACGTTTGCCCGCTTTTTCTCTTTTTATTCGTTATTTGATAAAATCGAATTCGAAATCGTAGATATTGACGGTATCGCCGTCCCGGATCCCCTTTTCCTCCAGCATCGAGATGATCCCGGACTTGAGCAGCATCCGCTGGAAATAAGCGACCGACTCGCGGTCGTCAAAATTGATCCGCCCCATGAAATTGTAGAGCCACTCTCCTTCGACGAAAAAGGTATCGTTCTCGCGGCGGATGATCGTATCGGAGGCGTCGACCGGCGTCTCCTCCTCTTCGGTGTATTCGGGCTCATAGCGGATCAGAGGCGGGAGCTTTTCAAGCTCGGACGCCACCTTGCGGACCAGCTCCTTGAGTCCGGCGCCGGTCAGGGCGGAGACCTCGATATAATCGCAGCCCGCGTTCCGCACCTTTTCCTTAAAAGCGGTAAGATCGGCGTCCGGCGGCAGCGCGTCGCGCTTGTTGCCGACGACGATCTGTTTGCGGTCAAGGAGCTCCTTGCTGTACGCGCCGAGTTCGCGGTTGATCACGTCAAAGTCGTCCGAGGGATCTCTCCCCTCCGTTCCCGCGATGTCGACGACGTGTAAAATCAAGCGGCAGCGGTCGATATGGCGGAGGAAGGCGAGTCCCAGCCCCACGCCCTCGGAAGCGCCCCCGATCAGCCCGGGGACGTCCGCGCAGACGAACGCTTTTCCCTCCCCGGCGGAAACGACGCCGAGATTGGGAGAGAGGGTGGTAAAATGATAGGCGGCGATCTTGGGTCTGGCGGAGCTGATGCGGGAGAGGATCGAGGATTTCCCGACGCTGGGAAGCCCGACGAGGCCGACGTCCGCCAGCATCTTCAGCTCCAGCGTCAGCTCCCGCGCCTCTCCGCGCGTGCCGTTTTTCGCAAAACGGGGGATCTGCCGCGTCGGCGTGGCAAAATGGCGGTTGCCCCAACCACCCCTGCCGCCTTTGCAGACGACGTATTCTTCGCCTTCTCCGACATCGCAGATCAGCTTCCCGCTCTCCCTGTCACGGACGAGCGTCCCGGGGGGAACGGGGATCCGCACGTCCTCTCCGCTCTTGCCGTGCATTTTGCCGCCCAGGCCGTTCTGGCCGTTTTCAGCGACGAATTTCCGCTTGTAGCGGAAGGCGAGGAGCGTGTTGGAGCCGGGGTCGGCGTAAAAAACGATATTCCCGCCCCGACCCCCGTCGCCGCCGTCCGGACCGCCGTTCGGCACGTACTTCTCCCGGCGGAAAGAGATGGCGCCGTTGCCGCCGTCTCCCGCTTTTACTTCAATTTGGATCAGATCAATAAACATCGTCAGTCCTCGCGGTCTCCGCGCTCCCGCACGACAATTCGGATAGGAGTCCCTTTGAAGCCAAAGGTATCGCGGATCCTGTTTTCAAGATAGCGCTGATAAGAAAAGTGGAACAGCTCGGCGTCGTTGCAGAAATAAACAAAGGTGGGAGGCTGGATGCCGGACTGCGTAACGTAATAGATCTTCAGGCGTTTTCCTTTGTCGGACGGGGGCTGGTGGCGCGCTTCCGCATCGTTTTGCATATCGTTGAGGAGTCCCGTGGTGATGCGGGTCTTCGCCTGATTGTCGATATAAACGATCTGCCGGAACAGATCGTCGGAGAGCCGCTGCCCCGTCACGGCGGAAACGAAAAGCAGCGGAGCGTAAGTCATATAGGAGAGCGCATCATAGACCTTTTTTTCATATTCTCTCGCCGTGCCGTTATCTTTTTTGACAAGATCCCATTTGTTCATCAGGATCAGGGAGGCCTTGCCGGCCTCGTGTGCGAGTCCCGCGATCTTTTCGTCCTGCTCGGTAACGCCCTCGCTTGCGTCGATGACGATCACGCAGACGTCCGCCCGTTCGATCGCCGCCTTCGCCCGCAGAACGGAGAAGTGCTCGACGCGGTCCTCGATTTTACTCTGGCGGCGGATCCCCGCCGTATCGATGAAATTGAATTTCCCGTACTCATTTTCGATATAGGAATCCACAGCGTCACGGGTCGTTCCGGGGATATCGGAGACGATATGCCGCTCGTCGCCGAGGATGTGATTGATGATCGAAGACTTCCCGGCGTTCGGCTTTCCGATCACGGCGACGCGGATCAGATCCTCCTCTTCGGACGCGTCTCCCTCCTTCTTGCAAAGAGAGAGCGCGAGATCAAGGAGATCTCCCGTCCCGCTCCCGTGTACCGAGGAAACGGCAAGGACCTCCTCCCCGACGCCGAGCTCGTAGAACTCGTAAAAGGCAAGCGGCGCTTCCCCGACGCGGTCCACCTTGTTGACCACCGTGATAACGGGCTTGCCGGAGCGCTTCAGGAGTCCCGCGATCTCACGGTCATCCGGCGTCACGCCGGTCTTGAGATCACAGAGAAAAAAGATCACGTCGGCGGCTTCCATCGCGAGCTGCGCCTGGACGCGCATCTGCTTGAGGATCACGTCCTCCGAGCGCAGCTCGATCCCGCCTGTGTCGATCAGGGTAAAGCGGCGTCCGCACCACTCCCCTTCTCCGTAGATGCGGTCGCGCGTTACGCCGGGCGTATCTTCCACGATCGAGCGTCTTTCTCCGATCAGTTTATTGAATAACGTGCTTTTTCCCACGTTCGGTCGTCCGACGATCGCAAAAACAGGTTTGCTCATTTCGTCTCCTTTCAGTCAATCGGGATGATTCAGATGCCAAGCAGCGTATCCACGAATTCAGCGCCGGAGCCTCCGGCGGGAAGGGCGGGCACGCCGATACGCGCGGAAAGCTCTTCCGGGAGCATCCCGCAGAGAAAATCGTTTTCCCCGCTGCGCAGCGCGCTTTTCGGGAAATAGAGGACCTCGCCGAGCTCCCGCCCCGCGAGTTGGGCGGCGAGATCCCGCCCGGTGAGGAGCCCCGAGACGGTGATAAGCTCTCCGAAGGTATCGTTGCGGATCGGATAAACGCGGCAGGAAAACTCGGGCCAGACGCTCTCCAGTTTTTTCACGGTGCGCAGGATCTCGTCATACGCCGCATATCCGGTCGCCGCGGAGATGTGCCGCTCCCGCGGGAGCCTGAAGCCCTCCCCGGAGAGCCGGGCGATCTCGGCCTCGGCCTCCCCACGGAAAAGAGCGAGCATCCCTACGCCGTTCTCAAGCTGCGGGAAATCCTCGTAAAAGGATTCGGGCGGCAGAGGCCGACCGGCCGTGAGATAAAACTCGTCGGACGGGTAAAAGACCCGCTCTCCCGACGCGGCGAGCATCCGGTCCCCCTCCGCCGTGACAAGGTCGATCACATCAGCGCTCTCCCGGGCGTCAAACGGCTCGAGAGGATAGAGTCCCTCGCGGTGGGCGGTCAGTCCCGCCGGAACAACGGAAACGCTCTGCAGAGCGGGACGCAGAAGGGCAAGATCGCGCAGGGAGCGGAGCAGCCGCTCTCCGTCGTTGATCCCGCGGCAGAGGACGATCTGACAGTTGAGGAGAATCCCCGCGTCCGCAAGCTGCCGGAGATAGCGGAGCACCTCGCCGGATCGCGGATTTTTCATCATCTTCACGCGGAGCTCCGGATCGGTCGTGTGGACGGAAACGTTGATCGGAGAGAGGTGCATTTTGATGATGCGGTCGATATCGTGATCGGTCAGATTGGTCAGCGTGACGTAATTGCCGTGGAGGAAGGAAAGACGCTCGTCGTCGTCCTTGAAATAGAGCGTTTCCCGCATCCCTTTGGGCATCTGATCGATAAAGCAGAAGACGCATTTGTTTTTACAGGTTTTTTTGTGATCCATCAGGGGAGTCTCAAAGTCGAGTCCGATATCCGCGTGCTCCGCCTTGCGGAGCCTGACCTCGTAAATCTCCTCCCCTCTCTGCAAGCGGAGCGTCACAGACCGGTCGGTGAGGTAAAAGCGGTAATCCAGAACGTCGTTGATCTCATTGTGATTGATCTCAAGCAGTCTGTCGCCGGCAAGGATCCCGTGTTTTTCCGCGAGCGAGCCTTTCTCAACCGTTGTGATGCAAACCATAGCGTCTCCTCTTGAACAAAGGCCGCGGAGCCATCGGCACCGCAGCCTTTTTCTCTTATATTACTATAACACGGATCACTTCGAAAATCAAGCCGAATTTTTCGAGCGCGATGTCCGGAGCGGGACGGTCCGTCTCGATGATCGTATAAGCGACGTCGCCTTTTGAGCCGCTTGCGAGATTCTCGATGTTGATCCCGACGTCGGAGAGCGCGGTCGTCAGCTTGGAGAGGACGGCCGGGATGTTCCTGTGCATCACACAGACACGGTGTCCGGATCCGCGGGGGAGCGAAACGTTCGGGAAATTGACGCTGTTTTTGATATTTCCGAGCTCCAGAAACTCCGCAAGCTCGTGCGCCGCCATCACAGCGCAGTTATCCTCGCTCTCCGCCGTGGAGGCGCCGAGGTGCGGGATCGTGATGATCCCGTCCTTTCCGATCGTCTTCTCGGTCGGGAAATCGGTGACGTACTTTTTCACCTTTCCGGAGGCGATCGCCTCGCAAAGATCGTCGGCGTTCACGATGTCCGCGCGGGAAAGATTGATGATCCGCACGCCGTCCCGCATCTCGGCGAGCGTATCCTTGTTGATCATATTGCGCGTTTCGTCGTTCGCCGGAACGTGGAGGGTGATGTAATCGGCCTGCTTATAGATATCCTCGTACGAGGCGGCGCGCTTGACGTTGCGCGAAAGTGCCCAGGCGCCGTTGACGCTTAAGAAGGGATCGCATCCCACGACGGTCATGCCAAGCGCGTCCGCGGCGTTGGCGACGAGCCCGCCGATCGCCCCGAGGCCGATCACGCCGAGCGTTTTCCCGGCGATCTCGTTCCCCGCAAACTGCGATTTGCCTTTTTCCACCGCTTTGGCAACGTCCTCCGAGCCGGCAAGAGTCGCCGTCCAGTTCACGCCCTCCACGATATCGCGGGAAGCGAGCATCAGCGCGGCGATCGCCAGCTCCTTGACGCCGTTTGCGTTGGCGCCGGGTGTGTTGAAGACAACGACGCCCGCCTCCGTGCAGCGCGGGATCGGGATATTGTTGACGCCGGCGCCGCAGCGGGAAATCGCTTTGAGCTCCGGACCGAACGGAAGTTCGTGGAGAGCGGCGCTGCGGACCATGATCGCGTCCGGGGACTCGACCGCTTCTCCCACCTCGTACCGTTCTCTGTCAAAGACGTCGGTGCCTACTTTTGCGATCTTATTATACAGTTTGATCTTTTTCATCATCGTTATTTACGGTTCTCCTTTGCAAACCGGTCCATAAAACCAACCAGCGTTTCCACGCCCTCGAGAGGCATGGCGTTATAGATCGACGCGCGCATCCCGCCGACCGAGCGGTGACCTTTCAGGTTTTTGAGGCCCGCGGCGTCCGCCTCCGCGGCAAACTTTTTATCCAGCTCCTTGTCGCCCGTGACAAAGGTCACGTTCATCATCGAGCGGCTGGACGGGGCGACCGGCGCGAGATAGTAGCTTTGGGAATCAAGATAGTCGTAGAGGAGCGCGGCCTTCTTTTTATTGATCTTCTCCATCTCGGGAAGCCCGCCGATCGAGAGGAGGTACTCCGCCACAAGCCCGCACATATAGATCGAATAACAGGGTGGCGTGTTGTACATCGAATCGTTTTCCGCCATATTCTTGTAGGAGAAAACAGCGGGAGTGAGAGGACTCTCCCTGCCGATCAGATCGTCCCGGATGATGACGACCGTCACGCCGGCGGGCGCCATGTTTTTCTGGGCGCCGGCGTAGATCACGCCGAAGCGCGAGACGTCGACGGGCTCAGAGAGGATGCAGGAGGACATATCGGCGACAAGCGGGATCCCGGCGGTGTCCGGAATGTAAGGGAACTTTGTCCCGTAGATGGTGTTGTTGAAGCACATATGGACGTAGTCGGCGTCCGGGCGGAAGTCACCGGCGCTCACCGTCGGAACACGGGCGAAATTCTCCGCCTCGCTCGACGCGGCGCAGACGGCGTCTCCGTACTTTTTCGCCTCTTTGAAGGCTTTGCCGGAGAACTGCCCGGAGACGATATAATCCGCCTTTCCGGATCCGGTCATCAGATTGAGCGGAACGGCGGCGAACTGGCCGGACGCGCCGCCCTGCATAAAGAGGATGCGGTAATTCTCCGGGACGTTCAGAAGGGTCCGGAGATTGCTTTCCGCCGCTTTGATGATCTTATCGTATACGGGAGATCGATGGCTCATCTCCATAACGGACATTCCGGAATCCTCGTAGCAGACAAGCTGATCCCTTGCCTTTTCGAGTACGGGAAGCGGAAGCATCGACGGTCCTGCGGAAAAATTGTAAACCCTTTTCATTGCTCTTACGCTAACGCGCGTTCCTTTCCTAATAATCAGCCTACGCTGTTGAAATTATTTATTAGTATACTCCCCTATATCCGTTAAGTCAAGAGGAAATTTGCATAATTCGTGATCAAATCCTGCAAAAATCAAGCGAGACCGCCGTCCACGCTGATCGCCTGACCCGTGATGTATCCGGCGTCCTCTCCCGCGAGAAAAACGACGGCGCGCGCGACCTCCTCCGGCGTTCCGAAGCGTCCGAGAGGGACTTCCTCTGAAAAAGAATCCCGCTCTTCAGCGGTGAGATCGGCGTTCATATCCGTCTCAACGGCACCAGGGCAGACACAGTTGACAAGGACCCCCGAAGGTGCAAGTTCCTTTGCCATCGCCTTCGTCATCCCGATGACGCCGGCTTTGACCGCGGAATAGGGGACCTCGCAGGAGGCGCCGAGTTTCCCCCAGACCGAGGAAATGTTGACGATCCTACCCCGTCCGCGCCGGATCATATCCGACGCAAACTCGCGGGAGAGGAAGAACGGCGCCGTGAGATGGACGTTCAGCATATCCTTCCATTCCTCCGCCGTGACGTCCTGGATCATTTTACGCGCCGAGATACCGGCGTTGTTGACAAGGACGTCAAACCCGGAAGGATAGTCTGCGCGGATCGCCCGGATCAGATCCCCCAGCGCGGCGGGGTCGCGGAAATCGCAGCGGTAGATCTCCGTGCCAAACTCTTCATGCAGCTTTTTCGCCTCGTTTTCCGATGTGCAATAGGTGATCGCGGTAGCATATCCCGCCGCGGCGAACGCCCGCGTGATCGCGCGTCCGATCCCGCGCGCTCCGCCCGTGATCAAAACCTGTTTCATTTCCATCACCTCCCGTTTATTCTACCATTCCCTGCCTCCCCTGTCAATAATAAAGAAAAAAGGCGCGGAGAGCGTCCGCGCCTTTTTCCCGTCTCAAACGGAATGGGCTTCTACGTGCCGGTCTTCCTCTCTGACCTTGAAGATCAGCGAGATGCACCAGATGCCGGCCAGCGCCACAAGGACGTAGATGATCCGCGCGGCAAGCGTTCCGCTCCCGCCGCAGATCCAGGAGACAAGATCAAAGGAAAAGATCCCGATGCTGCCCCAGTTGAGCGCGCCGATGATCACGAGCACGAGAGCGATGATATCGATTACCATTGTTTACCTCCGATTTTTTCTTTCGTCTGCGCTTAGTTTACTCCTTTCCCGCCAACTTATTCATTCGATCCGTTTTTTTATCTTCTCGAGCGCGCCCTTTTCAATGCGGGAGACGTAGGAGCGGGAGATCCCCAGCTTTTCCGCCACCTCCCGCTGCGTCATCGCGCGCTCCCGCCCGAGTCCGTAGCGGAGTACGATGATCCTCCGCTCCCGCTCAGACAGGACCGTGTCGACGCACCGGATCGCCTTTTGCGTATGGATCTTCTTCTCGATGTCCTCCGCGATCGTATCCTCGACCGCGATGATGTCGATATACGTAAGAGGGTTCCCCTCCTTGTCCATATCGATCGTTTCATTGATCGAGATCTCGTTGCTCAGCTTCCTCTGGGAGCGGAAATGCATCAGGATCTCGTTCTGGATGCATTTTGCGCCGTAGGTGGCAAAGCGCGTCCCCGACTCCGCCTTGAAGGTATCGACCGCTTTGATCAGTCCGATGCTGCCGATCGAGACAAGATCCTCCTGGTTTTTCGACGCGCAGTAATACTTTTTGATGATATGCGCGACTAAACGCAGATTGTGTTCGATCAGACGGCGCCGGGCATCCTCGTCTCCCGCTCGCGCCCGCCGGAAAAGTTCTGTCTCCTCCTCGTGCCGCAGCGGCGGCGGGTAGTAGTTCTCACCTCCGAGCCCCAGCAGGACAAACACGTAATTGATCGCAAACAAAAGAGGAAAAAATGCCATAAAGACGCCTCCGCATTCATCTTTGAGAGATTATATGCGGAGGCGTGCTTGTCTTATGGATGATCTTTATGAAAGAGTAAGATCGAACCAGGTGGACATGGAATTGACATTTGCGGTATCAAAGGAGTCGCTCACCGTCTTGCCGTTCTGAGAATCCCGGTTATAGAGGATCGCGTTGAAGGAGAGCTTGCCTTTTGACAGATCGATCTGAGACGCGGGGATCGCAACTTCGATCACGTACCCGTTGTCCGTCCCCTCCGGATCGTCGATCTTCCCGGAGACCGCTGCGGCGGTCAGGACGCCGGCGTCCTTCTTTTCCTTGAGCGAGGCGCCGAAGCCGGCGCTCCCGTCGTCATAGGACACCGTGGCCGTTCCGTCGGCGTTGACAAGGATCCGGTAAAAAGCGCGGGCGCCGTTCGAGAGATAGAAGGCGACCTTGTCACCGCTTGTCACGTATTGATCGAGCGTTTCGGCAAGCAGGTAGAAATACTCGCCGTCATACGCCGTGCCGATCGAGGTCTGCGCCTGTGACTCGCTGCCGAGGAAGAACGTCTCGGTGTTTTCGTCCCATTCTCCGCTCCGCCCGTCAACGGTGACGGTGTGCTTTTTCGCGGTGAGGGCGTGGTTGAGATAGAAGCGGGCGACCCGCAGGGTATCCGTCTCGTTGCTCTCGCCGGCGTTGGTCCGCTTATTGGTCGAGATGATGACGCGGCGGTCTCCGTCGATCAGGGAGGAGCCCCAGAAGCCGCAATCGGAAAAGGCCTTCTGCGCCGCCGCGTATCCTGTCGCATCCCCGTTTGAGAAGCGGTAATAGAGGGCGTTCGCCCAATGATAAGTCAGGAGGACCTCGCCGGAGGGAAACTGCGCGAGATAGGGTCCCGCCGCGGAAAACATCTTCGTTTTCCGATTCTTCGGTCCCTGCTCGTCATAACCGACGGAGGTCGCCCAGTTATCCTCGGAATAGATCATCGAAAGAGAGTAAGTATCCTTGCCGGAGGCTGCGGGATACCGGTCCTCGACCGCCATCGCCATTTTCCCGCTATGCAGCTCGATGACGCTCGGCATCTGGTCGCTGAAGATCTTGACGCCGTTTTCGGTTTTGGTAAGGAGCTGCGCGACCGTGTGCGCGCGGTAGGGCGCTTCCGTGACGTTCGGCGTCCAGGTCTTGCCGCCGTCTGTCGAGCGGATCATCCCGACGCCGCTGGATCCTGTCGTGTTCTCCTGCGCGATCTTCGGGGAGATCTGAGTGAAGAAGACCTGCACTTCCCCGCTTTTCGTTTGATAAACGTACGGCTCCCAGTTGACGCCGACGTAGATCACCTCGATCGGAGTCCAGGTCTTCCCGTTGTCGCTCGAACGGCGCATGGCAAGTCCGCCGAGCTCGGGGCGCTTGGTGTAGAGTTTGTTTGCGCGGAAGGAGGCAACGGCAAGAATATCGCCGTTTGAGAGGACGACGCCGTCGCAGGTCATATAGCAGCGGGTGTCCCCCACCTCGGGCAGCGACTGCTGGGCAAAGAGCACGGTCGGGGTCTTCCATTTCCCGATCTCGTCCCCGGTCGTCACGTATGTGTTCCAGGAGTGCTGCCCCTGCTGATAAAACATCACGTAGCGTCCGTCCGCCATCTTTTTGATACGCGGATAGTAGGGCTTTGTCGCTTTCAAAAGCGAATTGGTGAACTCGTAGTTTTCCCGGTAGGAAGCCTCCAGACACGCTTTCCCGTCCGCAGCGTGGGAATCGAGAGTTCCTGCTGCGTTGAAGTCGGAAAAGGAACGGACGGCAAAATCCTCCGCAGGGAGCGGGGCGGTCTCGTCAGGATCCGGATCTCCGGCCTCTCCCTCCGTCCCGGGGAGGAGAGAGGCGCTGCTCTCCGTTGTCCCGCCCGGTTCACGCTCGCAGGAAAGGAGAAGAAGCGAGCAGGCGAGAAGAAGAAAAAACAAAGAGATTTTTTTCATATTTTTTAATGGACCGTTCCGCCCCGATCGGGCGGAACGGTCGCTGTCCTATTCTGTTATCCGAGCTTGGCGAAACTGTCGTTGATCCGGTCGATAAGGACCTGTGTGCTGTTCTTCAGCCGCTCGTAGAGCGCCGAGAGCGCAACGGTACGGTTCTTGAAGAGGGCGATGAGCTGATCGGC
>CACYYS010000050.1 GCA_902778725.1 uncultured Ruminococcus sp. | reverse complement strand
TACTTTCGAGTTTCTGTACTCTAAAGAATTGTGCGAGTTCCTCTGCACCTTTTACAGTGCTTTGTATCTCTTGTTGTTCTCTTTTCAAGGACCGTTTGCGCGCCGCCCTTTCGGGCGACAGCCTGATTAGTATAGCACCGCGCGTTTTGTTTGTCAAGCATTTTTTTGAAAAAATCTAAATTTTTTTTAATTTTCAAAAAGTTGTTTCTTTTCCCGCTCCTCTGTGCTATACTGTTAGGCAGGATCCCACTCGGACCGTCCCGTCTCCGCGGGACCGTCTCCGTGTCCTATATTATATAAAGGAAAGAAAGTCGGAAAGCAAGAATGAAAGAAAAACAAAAAGACGCCTTTGAGACCAATCCCCGTCTCGGCAAGGTAGGCGGGCAGGCCGTGATGGAGGGCGTGATGATGAAAGCCGGGGAACGCACCTGCACCGCCGTCCGCCAGGAGGACGGCTCCGTCACCGTCGTGACCCAGAACTTCACCAGCGTCCGCAAAAAGCACAAATGGCTGAACATCCCGATCCTGCGCGGGGCGGTCAACTTTGTGGAAATGATGATCCTCAGCTACAAGACCCTCTCGGTCTCCGCCGACGCCTTTGTCGGAGAGACGGAGGAGGAGAGCAAATTCGAAAAGTGGATCAAGGCAAAGTTCGGCGCCAAACTGCTCGACTTTTTCATGGTGATCGCCACGGTGCTGGGGCTGGTGCTCGGGCTGGCGATCTTCATCTACCTGCCGGATCTGCTCGTGCGGGGCCTGAAGGCCCTGACCCGCGCGGAGTTCAAGTATACCTCCGCGCTGCTCGCCGGGATCTTCCGGATCCTGATCTTCATTTTATATATCTTTCTCGTCTCGCGTATGTCCTATATCCGCCGGACCTTTGAGTTCCACGGCGCGGAGCACAAGAGCATCGCCTGCTTTGAAGCGGGCGAGGAGCTGACCCCCGAAAACGCGAAAAAGCATACCCGTTTCCATCCCCGCTGCGGGACGAGCTTCATCTTTGTCCTGATGCTCCTCTCGATTTTGATCTTCACGCTCGTCTTCCTGATCCCCGGCACGGAGATCTGGTACGTCCGGCTCCTGCTCCGGCTGCTGCTCCTCCCGCTGGTCGTGGGGATCGGCTACGAATATATCATGTACGCGGGCAAGCACTGCAACCGTATCACGCGGATCTGCTCCGCGCCCGGCCTGTGGATGCAGCGCCTGACGACGCGGGAACCGGACCTTGAACAGCTGAACGTGGCGATCATCGCGCTCAAGAGCGCGCTGCCCGAGATCTTCCCCGCGGAAGAAGTCGAGGCGGATATCGCGAAGACCCGGAAAGCCCCGCCCGCCGAGAACGCGGAGGAGACTCCCGCTCCGGCGGCGGAAACCGCCCCGGAAGACGGGACGGCAAGCGGCGCGCCCGAAGCATGACGCGCCGACAGCTTGCCGCCGCCCTGCGCGAGGCGGGAGTCCCCTCCCCCGAGCGCGAGGCGGAGATGCTGCTCTGCGAGCTTTTTTCTCTCACGCCCGCCGCCCTTCCGGCGGATCCGGCGCGGGATTTTTCCTCCCCCCGGCTCGACGACGCGCTCGCCCGCCGGAAACGGCGCGAGCCGCTCCAGTATATCCTCGGCAAGGCGTATTTCTGCGGGGAGGTCTATCTTCTCAACGACGCCTGCCTGATCCCCCGTCCGGACACAGAGCTTTTGGTGGAGACGGCGGTAAAGCTCCTGCCGGAGAACGGCTGCTTTGCCGATCTCTTCTGCGGCTCCGGCTGCGTCGGCATCTCCCTTGCCGCCGCGCGGCGGGACGCCCGCGGCGTGGGGACCGACCTCTCGGAAAAGGCCCTGGAGGCCGCCCGGAAAAACGCGGCGGAAAACGGCACGGCGGACCGGATCTCCTTTTTTGCGGCGGATATCCGCAGCGCCCCCCTCGGAGAAGAACGCTACGATCTGATCACCGCCAACCCGCCCTATCTCACCGAAAGCGAGATGCGCGCCCTCCAGCCGGAGGTGGCTTTCGAGCCGCGCGCCGCCCTCGACGGCGGGCCGGACGGACTGCTCTTTTACCGGATCACCCTTGATCTCTGCTCGGAAAATCTCCGGCCCGACGGGGCGATCCTCTTTGAGATCGGGTACCGGCAGGGGGCTGCCGTCACCGCGCTCGCGGAGAGCCGCGGCTACCGCGCGACGCCGCTGCGCGACCTCGGCGGAAACGACCGCGTCCTTCTCCTGAAAAAAATATAGTTGACTTTTTGCTCCTTTCCGCATAGAATATAACAATACGGCAAATAAAACAAAAGAGGCTTTTTACTATGAAGATCGTAGTTCTCGCCGGGGGACTCAGCCCGGAGCGCAACGTATCCCTCTCCTCCGGCGCGCTGATCGCAACGACGCTGTCGGAGCAGGGGCACCGGGTGATGCTGCTCGACGTTTACCGCGGCGTGATCATCCCGGAGAGCGGGATCGACTCGCTCTTCCTTGAAAACGAGACCTTCGCCGCCGAGATCGGCGAAAAGGAGCCGGACCTTGACGAGGTCCGCCGCGAAAACGGCGGGCAGATCGAGCTGATCGGCAAAAACGTGCTGGAGGTCTGCCGCGCCGCCGACGTGGTCTTTGTCGCGCTACACGGCGCGATGGGGGAAAACGGGCAGCTGCAGGCCACGTTCGACAATTACGGGATCCGGCATTATACCGGCACCGGGTTTGTGGGCGCGCTCCTCGCGATGAACAAGGACATTTCCAAAAAACTGTTCCGCTTTGCCGGGATCCCGACGGCGGACTGGATCACCCTCTCCGCCGGCGGCGAGGACGCGCAGCGCCGGATCGAGGAAGCGGTGGGGATCCCCTGCGTGATCAAGCCCCTCTCCTGCGGCTCGAGCGTGGGCGTCTCCATCATCGAAAAAGAGGAAGATCTCCGGGACGCGCTGGAGAGCGCCTTCCGCTACGAGACGGAGGTCCTCGCCGAGAAGAAGATCACCGGACGGGAGTTTTCCGTCGGCATCCTCGGCGGACAGGTCCTGCCGCCGATCGAGATCATCCCGCTCTCCGGCTTTTACGACTACAAAAACAAGTATCTGCCCGGGATGACCCGGGAGATCTGCCCCGCGGATCTGACGCCCGAGCAGGTCGCGCGCGTCTCCTCCCTGACGGCGGCCGCCTTTGGGGCGCTCTCCCTCTCGGGCTACGCAAGATTCGACTTTATCCTCTCCGAGGAGGACGGAGACTTCTACTGTCTCGAGGCGAACGCCCTGCCGGGGATGACCCCGATGTCTCTGCTCCCGCAGGAAGCGGCGGCGGTCGGGATCTCCTATCCCGACCTGTGCGAGAAGATCGTCCGCCTCGCCGCCGAAAAGAACTGACCCCCGAAAGGAGCGCCTATGCCCGCCAAAGAAGAAGGCCGCAAGATCATCGCCGAAAACCGCGCCGCCCGGCACGACTACTTTGTGCTGGAAAGCTATGAAGCGGGGATCGAGCTGTTCGGCACCGAGGTCAAGAGTATCCGCGGCGGCAAGGTCAACCTCAAGGACAGCTACGCCGCGGTCGACAAAAAAGGCGAGATGTACGTCTACGGGATGCACATCAGCCCCTACGAGTACGGCAACATCTACAACAAAGACCCTCTCCGCCCGAAAAAGCTGCTGCTGCACCGGCGCGAGATCCTCAAGCTCTTCGGCCAGGTGAGCCGCGAAGGGCTGACCCTGATCCCGCTCTCGCTCTATTTTTCCGGCTCGCGGGTGAAGGTGCAGCTCGGACTCTGCAAGGGCAAAAAGCTCTACGACAAACGCGAGAGCGACGCCAAGCGCGACGCCGCGCGGGATATGGAGCGCCGGATGAAGGGCGCGGACTGAAAAAAGGAGCGCCGCATGGCAAGCTGGATCGTCCATCTCCGGATCTGCGATCTTTTGAACGCGGACGCCGCCCTCCCCGCACGGGAGTTCGCCGTCGGGAGCGTCGCGCCCGATTGCGGACGGCAGAACGACGACGGCCTCACCTATACGCCGCCGAAGTCCGTTTCCCATTTTTCTTCGGACGGGAGATCCGCCTCGATCGATTACGCCGCCTTCCCCCGGGACTATCTCCAAAAAGCGCGGGACGGGCGGGAGTACGCCTTCCTCTGCGGGTATTACTGCCATCTGATTACCGACAGGCTGTGGGGAGAAACGGTCTACCGACCGACCGAGCGCGCGTATCTCGCGGATTTCCCGGACCGTCAAAGCTTTATGCGGGCGGTCAAACGCGACTGGTACGACCTTGACAGTCTCTATCTCCTCCGGCACCCGGACTTTCCCGCCTACCGGACGCTCTGCGGGATCGGGCGCTTTGAGGGGGAATATCTGCCGTTCTATCCGGCAAAGATCATCGATCAAAAACTCCGGGAAATCCGGGATTACTATGAAAGGAGGGAATTCGACCCAAACAGAACGGACTATTTTTACCTCACTCCGGACCGAGTCGACCGGTTTGTCTGCGACGCGGCGCGGCTCTGCCGCGATACGCTCGCGACCGATATGGGGGCGCAATGGTTTCGACGGGGAGTTTGAGGCAGGATAAGCGGGTGGAAGCGTGAGACTTCCTTAAAACTCACACCCTAAATTTAATCGCGAACAACGAACTCGCGGCAGCGTAAGCTGCGCCGCTGCCTGAGGGCAGCCCGTCCGCCGGAGAAGGACCACGGTCTCCGACCGGGCGTCATTTCGTGGTAAATGTGCACCGCCCGTCGCGCTTGAAGCGGTCATAAAGAAAAGCGCTGCCCCGCCCGCGCCCCGTATGCCGGGACGCTGACGGGAAAGCTCAAACGGCATACTGCACCCGGAGAAATTCCTGTCAAGAGCTTTTCGGACGGGGGTTCGATTCCCCCCGCCTCCACCAGAAAACCCGATGCTTTCGCATCGGGTTTTCAACTAAATCCGTCCTTACGGACGGGTGAAATCCACTGCGTGGATGAAATCGCTGCGCGGTGAAATCCGCGCTTCGCGCGGGTGAAGGACGGATTTGATTTCATCTGCCGCAAGGCAGATTTCATCCGAGGGCGAAGCCCGAGGATTTCATCGCGCCAAAGGCGCGATTTCTTTTTTCCCGGTCCGGGGACTGTCAGAGCGCGCCCCGGGTTTCCCGCAGGCAACAGATTCCCCCGCCTCCACCAAAAAGAAAAAGCCGCTGACGCGGCTTTTTCTTTTTGTAAGAAACTTGTCAAGATTCGGATGCTCTTATTTTTCTCGCTTATTCTTTCCCGATTCTTTCTCGGATCATTTGAATATTATTGAAAAACTGAATTAATAGCATATTGAAAACGAGATGTATAGTTCCAGCTACTGTTCCAATAAGTATCCAAACAAAAAAGTCCAAAGAGCCGTTATCATTTCCCCCAAGCCCAATATTCATTAAAAAAGGACTTGCGCTGCAAGTCCTTTTTTATTTGACACGCGAGGAAGGCGGATCCGGCGCCGTTTCAGCCGGGCTCGCCCGGCTTGCGCGCCAGGATCAGCGTCCCGTAAGGCGCGAGGGCGATCCTGCCGGAGACCGGCTCGCCGTCCTCCACGGTGCGCCAGACACGCGAAGTTTCCGTTTCCTGCGGCTGCGCGGTGAAATTCTGCAAAAAGACGTAGACCGTCTCCCCGTCCGTCCGGGAGTGGGCGGTCACGCCGTAGGGGAGCGCGCCGTCGAAATCCGAGACGATCCCTCGCTCCTCCAGAAGCGAGCCGATAAAATCATAGAGGAACTCGTCCTCGCCGCGGAAGGCGACGTAGTACGCCTTTCCCTTGCCGTAGGGATGCGCGGTGATCGCGGGCATCCCGGCGTAAAAATCCTCGCCGTAGACGGCGAGCGTCTCCGCGCCCTCGGCGTGGAGCAGCTCGCAGTAATCGAACGCGCGGTAGCTCTTCCCTCTCCATTCCACGCGGTTCGAGTCCTCCGGATAGAGGGTGTCGATCTCCTCGTTCCAGATCCCGAACACCTCCTTCAGCTTCCCGCCGGGGAAGCCGCCGAGGTGACAGCGGTCGTTTTCGTTGACCATGCCGAGCATATAGGTGCAGAGCATCTCCCCGCCGTCTCTGACGTAGTCGGCGATCTTGCCGATCAGCTTTTCGCTCGTCATATAGAGCTGCGGCGCAATGACAAGGTCATAGCGGGAGAAATCGTCCTCCTCCCCGATGATCTCGACGTTGATCCCGCGCCGCCAGAGGGCGAAATAATGATCCTGGAGCGTCTTTTGCACTTTTTTGTCCGACATCTGGAAGCCCTGCGCCACATCGAGCGCCCAGCGGTTCTGCCAGTCGTAAAGGATCGCCACGCGGCTCTCGGTCACGGTGCCGAGGATCTCCTCCAGTTTTTTGAGTCTCGCGCCGACCTCGGCGACGTCCCGGAAGACGCGGGTGTTCTCGTGCCCGACGTGATCCACGACCGCGCCGTGGAAGCGCTCCGCCGCGCCGCGGCTCTTCCTCCACTGGAAGTAAAGGACCGACTCGGAGCCGTGCGCCAGGATCTGCATCGACGAAAGCATGTGCATCCCCGGGCGTTTGAGCTTGTTGAACTGCTTCCAGTTCGTGTTGCTCGGCGTGCTCTCCATCTGGATGAAGGGCTTGTGCTTGAGCGAGCGGTTCAGGTCGTAGCGCGCCGCGTGATCGCTTGCGTGCCGGATATCCGCCGCCGTGCCCTTCCACTCCGGATAGGAATCGTGAGAGACAAAGTCGAGCTCCTTTGCCAGCACCCGGTAATCCACGCTGGTATGGAAGCCCATCAGATTGGCGGTGACGGGGATATGCGGGGTGAACTTGCGGAGAGGCGCGATCTCGTTTTTGAAAAAGTCCGTCGTCTGGTCGGCGGCGAAACGCAGCCAGTCGATCCGCAGACCGTTGATCGCGCGGTCTCCCATGGGAGGCGAGGGCGGATCGATCTGGCTCCAGTCGGTGTAGGTATGCGCCCAGAACGCCGTCCACCATTGATCGTTGAGGGCTTCCAGCGTGCCGTACTTCCGTTTCAGCCATTCGCGGAAGGCCGCTCTGCAGAGATCGCAATGGCAGGAGCCGCTGTACTCGTTTGAGACGTGCCAGGCGATCAGCGCGGGATGATCCTTATAGCGCTCGGCGAGCCGGCCGTTGATCTCCGCGACCTTCTGCCGGTATATGGGAGAGGTGAAGCAATGATTGTGCCGGTTGCCGAACCAGTGCCTCTGTCTCGACTCGTCGACGCGCATCACCTCGGGGTATTTCTGCGCCATCCACGCCGGGCGCGCGCCGGACGGCGTGGCGAGGATCACTCTGCCGCCGTTTGCGTAGATATCGTCCATCGCCTTGTCAAGGAAGGAAAAATCGAACTTTCCTTCCTCCGGCTCCAGCGCCGCCCACGCAAAGATCCCGACGCTCACGGAATTGCAGTTTGCCAGTTTAAAGAGGCGCATATCCTCCTCGAGGATCTCGGGGTACTTCTGCCACTGGTCGGGGTTATAGTCCCCTCCGTGCAGAAAATGCGGAAAATCCGGGAAAATGCAGCTCTTTTCCATTTTTTTCTCCTTTCAGATTATTCTCTGTCTTTATCATAAAAGGTGCGGCGCAAAAAAACAATGCACAAAATGAAAAACAAGATGCACAAAATAAAAGAAAAACGTTGAAAAACGCCCGGATTCCATGTATATTATATAATAGACGGACTCGGGGAGGAAGATATGTACATCAATCGCGCCTATCTCGGAAAAAAGCATGAAGACATCGCGGATCTCTCCGCGCCGCTCCTTGTCACGGCGGTCGGCAACTTCCGGCTCCTGACGCGGCCGGTGCTGCGCACATCCCGCAAAGAGGGACGCCGGGACTATCTTTTGATCTACGTCGCCTCCGGCCGCGCCCATTTTTACCGGGACGGGAAGGAAACGGTCCTCTCCCGCGGGAACATGGTCCTCTTCCGTCCGGGGGAACCGCAGCGCTACGACCTCTTTGCCCGTGACAGAGCGGAGACCTACTGGGTCCATTTTACCGGCGGGAAAACAGAGGAGACGCTCGAGCGGTACTCGCTCGGGCGGGGGGAAAACGTGTTTTTCACCGGGGCGTCCCCTCATTTTCCCCGGCTCTTTTGCCGGATGATCGAGGAGCTGCAGCTCCGCCGCGCCGGTTACGCCGATATGCTCGCCCTCACGCTCACCGAGATCCTGCTGCTGACCGACCGCTCCCGGCGGGAGGGGAAGCTGATCGGCTCGGATATGGTCGCCGAGGTGGAGCGCGCCGCGCAATATTTCCGTGAGAATTACCGCCTGCCGATCTCGGTCGGGGATTACGCAAGGGAGCGCCATATGACGCCCTGCTGGTTTATCCGGAACTTCAAAAAGATCACCCGGGTCACGCCGGCGCAGTACGTCCTCTCCCTGCGCATCGACAGCGCAACGGAGCTGCTCGCCCACAGCGACTCTTCCGTCACGGAGATCGCCGCCTCCGTCGGATACGACAATCCCCTCTACTTCAGCCGGCTCTTCCGGCGGCACGTCGGCTGTTCGCCGAGCGAATACCGGAAGCGCGGCGGGCAGTAGCGCGCCGGAGAGAGCCTCCCCGCCGGGATCCGCGAAAAAAAGACAAAAAATTGACAAAAAATTAACAATTTTCTCTTGCGCCGCAAAAAAAGAAGGTGTATACTGAAGGGGAAAACAGGCAACGCCAAAAAAACAAAGGAGTAAAAAACAGTATGGCTAACAGAATCATCCTGAACCCCGTCTCCTATCACGGCAAGGGAGCGATCCGCGAGATCCCCGCGATCGCAAAGTCCAAGGGCTTTTCCCACATTTTTGTCTGCTCGGATCCCGATCTTGTCCGCTTCGGCGTGACGGGGAAGGTCACCGACCTGCTCGACGAGGCGGGGATCCCCTACACCGTCTACTCCGGCATCAAGCCGAACCCGACCGTTGACAACGTGCGCGACGGCGTGGCAGCCTTCCGCGCCTGCGGCGCCGACGCGATCGTCGCCATCGGCGGCGGCTCCTCGATGGATACCGCCAAGGCGATCGGCGTGATCATCACCAACCCGGAGTTTGAGGACGTGCGCTCCCTGGAGGGCGTCGCCCCGACGAAGAACCACGCCGTGCCGACGATCGCCGTACCGACGACGGCGGGCACCGCCGCGGAGGTCACGATCAACTACGTGATCACCGACCCGGAAAAAGAGCGCAAGTTCGTCTGTGTGGACGAGCACGATATCCCCGAGGTCGCGATCGTCGATCCCGAGATGATGTCCTCCATGCCGCGCGGGCTGACCGCCGCGACCGGGATGGACGCGCTGACCCATGCGATCGAGGGCTATACGACCAAGGCGGCGTGGGAGATGACCGATATGTTCCATCTGGAGGCGATCCGCCTGATCGCGCGGCACCTGCGCGGCGCGGTGGAAAACCGCCCCGAGGACCGCGAGGGAATGGCGCTGGCGCAGTACGTGGCGGGCATGGGCTTCTCCAACGTGGGACTGGGGATCGCGCACTCGATCGCCCACACCCTCGGCGCCCATTATGACACGCCCCACGGCGTCGCCTGCGCGATGATGCTGCCGATCGTGATGGAATACAACGAGGATTACACCGGGGAAAAATACCGCGAGATCGCGCGCGCGATGGGCGTGGCGAACGTGGACGCTATGACCGAGGCGGAGTACCGCCGCGCCGCCGTGGAGGCGGTCCGCGCCCTCTCCCGCGACGTCGGCATCCCCGAGAAGAACGAAAAGATCCGCGAGGAAGACCTCGACGTGCTGGCAGCGGACGCTTATGCGGACGCCTGCCGCCCCGGCAACCCGCGCGAAGCCGGCGTGGAGGACCTCAAAGCCCTCTACCGGAAGATCATGGCGTAAAGCAAGAAAAGAGCCCGCGTCCGCGGGCTCTTTTTCTCCCCCGAGCGGGCGATACCCCGAAAACACGCTCCGCGTCTTGACAAAAAAAACGATATATAGTATAATATTTTTGAGGACGTTTCTTTTGCAAAAACGAGACAAAAAGGCGAAAAACGCACGCCGCATCCGCGCCCGGAAACGAACGCCGGCAGAAAGGAGCCTCTGTGTTTTGGGAAAACGTCGGGAGCTGGCTCTCCCGCAACAGAAAAGAGCTGCTCGTCTTCCTCCTTTTCTTGACGGTCCTGATCCTTCTCTCCGCTTTGCGGCGCGCGCTGGCGCGCGTTTTGTATACGGCAAAGCTCCGGCGGCTCTGCCGCCGCAAGCAGATCCCCTTTTCCCTCCTCCGCTCCCCCGTTTGCTCCCTTTACGGCGACAAGGCGCGCGCGGACCTCGCTCTCACGCTCGACGGGGAGCGGTATGAGGTCGCCTTTTTCCCCGGGAAGACGGTCAACCGCTCTCTCCTCTTTTGCGACGGAAAATGCATCGCCGAACACGTCAAGCGCCTCTATCTTCAAAACGTCAACACGCCGGGCAATAATGTGATAGGGGGAAATCTCCGGGTCCCGCTCAGCCTTTCGGAAAAAGCGGTCGATTACCGTTTCCCCGCCGAAGGGAAACGGATGCTGCTGATCCATCCGGATCCCGCGGAGATCACCGCCGTTTTCGCAAACCGTCTCCTCCCCGCGGACAGTTCCTCCGTTCTTGACGACGGAACGGTCCTCTACACGGCAAAAGGATTGCTTGCCCGCCTGGAGCGGGAAAAAGAAAGGAGTCCCAACGCATGAAGACATACGGCCTTATCGAAAAGAAAAGCTTTTCCCTGCGGATCCTCCGGCGGATCCTCGTCTTTCTCGGGTTTGACTTCCTGTGTTTTCTTTTTTACGCGATGTTCCTCGGGCAGATGATCACCGACAGGCGGGAGCTCGCCGACAAGCAGCGGGCGATTGTGGTCTTCTCAGCGATCGCGCTGATCGCCTTCCTCGCCGTCCTCTTCTCCCTCCCGCGGCGCGACCTCTCCCTCAAAACGCGCTTGATCCACGAGTCCGAGACAGAAGGCTTTACCCCGCGGAGCTATTACAAAGCTACGCTCCTCTCGGATGCCCTTCCCACGGCGATCGCGGCGTTCGTCACGCTGCTTCCCTACGCGATCTTCTATCAAATATCCGGCTTCGGTTACGAGCGGTCCCTCCCCTTCGAAAACTTCTTTACCGGGCATCTCGCGCTGATGATCCCCCTCGGCGGGATCGCCGCCCTCTTGATCGAAACCGCCCTCTTCTTTGCGGTCTCCGCGCTCGCCCAGTACCGGGCGCAGAAAGCGATCCTCGCGGACCGGGTCAACCGCCCGTGGGAGCAGAAGAAAGAAAGCTGACCGACAAAAGACCCCGGAGCGCCTGCGGCGTTCCGGGGTCTTTTTTTGTCGGGTCCGGTTTCCCGTCAGCCGATCCGGTGGATCCGCGCGGGATCGAAACGGTCCTTTTGCTCCTTTTGCTCCGCCGGGTAGCCGAGCGGAAAAACGGCGAAGGCGCGCAGCCCGGCGGGGATCCCGAGGATCTCCTCGACCGCCCGCATCCGCTCCTCGACCGGGGCGGTGCCGATCCAGACGCCGCCGAGCCCGAGGGCGTCCGTCATCAGCCAGAGATTCTCCGTGGCGATGCTCATATCCACCTCCGCAAAAGCGGGCGCGGCGCAGTCCTCCCGATAAACCGGGACGATCACGACGGGCGCCGTCTCCGCCGGGCGGGAATAAGGCCCGGACGCCGCCAGCCGCCGGATGAGCTCCTTATCCCGGACAACGTAAAACTCCCAGGGCTGCTGGTTCTTTGCCGAGGGCGCCTGCATCGCGGCGCGCAGGATCTCCGTGATCTTCTCCTCCTCGACCGGTCGGTCCTCAAACCGGCGGATGCTGACGCGGTGGAACAGTTCTTTCATTCCTTTTTCTCCTTTTCCCGGGCGTTTGCTTTCCGGAACGCCTCCCGGCACTCCTCGATCACCCGGAGCGCCTCCTCCACGCCGAGGTAGCCCTTTGTCTCTACCGGGATCTTCTGGAGGACCTTGTAATTATCGAAAAAGTTTTCGATCTCCTCGAGCTCAAACGCAGGCAGATCGGAGAGATCCTTCACGTCCGCGTAGCGCGGATCGCACGCGACGACCGAGATCAGCTTGTAGTCGATCTTGCCGTCGTCGATCATCGTGAGATAACCCAGCACCCGGGCGGGCACGATGCAGCCGGGGAAGGTGGGGTACTTGCAGATCACAAGGATATCGAGCGCGTCGCCGTCCGGCGCGAGCGTCTGCTCGATAACGCCGTACTCGGCGGGATAGCTCATCGCGGAATAGAGGACCCGGTCGAGCCGGATCTGCCCGCTTCCGGGATCCATCTCGTACTTGTTGTGCGAGTTGAGCGGGATCTCGATCCGGGCGTTGACGACGTTGTTTTCTTTTTTCACCTTATCTCCTCCTTTTCGTTTCCTTCATCGACCGTGACCGGAGGCTCGCGCCACTCCATCGCGCCGCGCGCCTCCCGCAGCGCCTCCGGCGGCAGCGGGACCCTGCCGAGGTCCTCCCGGCGGAGGAAAACGGTCATCGGGGGCGTGACGTCGGTGATCTGAACGTAGCCGGTCAGCATCCGCTCCCCGACGGTGAGGAAGGAATAGGCGCCGAGATCGCGCGCGGTCAGATCCTCCGCGATCAGAAGGACCTTGTCCGGCTCGCTTTTGTACGAGGCGGCGTGGATCCTCACCGTGCGGAGGGGGGTCCCGTCATAGCAGAAGGCGAGCGTATTGCCGCAAAGCTCGAGCGTCTCGCCGCTCGCGCCGCCGCCCGGCAGCGCGTGATGCCAGACGCCGGAAAGGCGCGGCAGGATCTCGCGGTCGCGGATCAGGATATGGTCGAAGGGGCCGCGCTCCACCCGCCGCAGCCGGTACTCGGCCGTTTGGTCGAGGAGGTCGTACCGGGTCGTGAGGAGGAGATCCCCGCCGTCGAAGACAAGCGAGGTCATGACGATCATCACGGGGGAGTTCTCCCCGTAGCGGAGACCGCCGCAGTCAAAGGCGATCTCCGTCCGCTCCCCTTTGCGGACCGCGGCGCGGTCGTAGCGGATCTTTGTCGCCAAAACCGGGACCCTGGCGTAATCGCGCAGGGAGAGGACGCCGCCCCTCACCTCCGCGAAATAGTCGTAACCGCTTTCATAAAAGCCGTCGAGAGGTCCTTTCATCCTTTTCTCCTTTCAGAGCCGGAGCTCCGGCGGAGTCTTACCCTCCAGGATATCCGCGATCCGGCGGGAGGCGAGTCCGTCCCCGTAGGGATTGGAGGCGTGCGCCATCGCGTCGTAGCTCTCTTTGTTTTCCAAAAGCTCCTTGAAGCTCGCGTAGATCGTCTCCTCCTCCGTCCCGACCAGCCGGAGAGTCCCCGCGGCGATCCCCTCCGGGCGCTCGGTGGTGTCCCGCATCACAAGGACGGGCTTGCCGAGGGAGGGCGCCTCCTCCTGGATGCCGCCGCTGTCGGTGAGGATCAGATAGCTGCGGGCGAGAAAGTTGTGGAAGTCGACGACCTCCAGCGGCTCGATGATGCGGATGCGGTCACACCCGCCGAGCTCCTCCGCCGCCGCGCGGCGGACGACCGGGTTCATATGGATGGGATAGATCGCCTTGACGTCGGGATGCTCGTCCATGATCCGGCGGATCGCGCGGAACATCCGG
>CACYYS010000049.1 GCA_902778725.1 uncultured Ruminococcus sp. | reverse complement strand
CGCCAACCCCGCCCGCGTCACCCGCGAGACCTTCCCCGGCGCGGGGCACGGGATCAGCTTCATGACCGACCGCGCGCGGTACGAGACCCTGGTCGACGCCTTTACCTCCCGCTGCCTCGCAGCGCACAAAAACAAAAACGAAAGGACAGAACCGTGAAAAAAGTACTCAAGATCCTCCTGATCGTTCTCCTGATCCTCCTCCTGATCGCCGCGTCCTATCTCGCCTACGTCTTCCTCGCCTACCACCGCATCGGGGATCAGACCGTCACGCCGGAGGGCTCCGCCTCCGCCAAAACGCCGGACCGGGGCAGGGAATACCGCATCGTTTCCTACAACATCGGCTTCGGCGCCTATGAAAGCGACTACGGCTTCTTCATGGACGGCGGGACCGAGTCCTGGGCGTGGTCGAAGGAGCGCCTTGACGCCAACCTCAAAAAGATCGCCGGCGTCCTCTCGGAGCAGGCGGCGGATCTTTATCTGGTGCAGGAGGTCGACATCGGCTCCACCCGCAGCTACCGGGTCGACGAGCGGCCTTATCTCACCGACGCTCTGACAGGCAAGGCGCACGCCTTTGCGCAGAACTACGACTCGCCCTTCCTCTTTTATCCGATCACCCAGCCGCACGGCGCCTCCCGCTCGGGGATCATGACCTTCTCCTCCTTCCCGATCGCCTCGGCGGAGCGGGTCGAGCTGCCGATCGAGACGGGCTTTACCAAATTCCTCGATCTGGACCGCTGCTACTCAAAGAGCCGCATCCCCCTCGTCGGCGGCGCGGAGCTGGTGCTCTACAACTTCCACCTCTCCGCCTACACCTCGGACGGGACCATCGCCACCGAACAGTTAAAGCTCCTGCTCGCGGATATGGACGGAGAATACCGGAAAGGGAATTACGCGCTCGCCGGCGGCGACTTCAACAAGGACATCCTCGGCGATTCGGCGAAATACTTCGGCGCCTCGGATATCGAATATACCTGGGCGCAGCCGATCCCCGAGGGGATCTTTGACGGGACCCACGTGACCCTCATTCCCCCGCTCAACGGGGAAAAGCCCGTCCCCAGCTGCCGCAACGCGGACTCCGCCTATCACGCGGGACAGTACGTGCTGACGATAGACGGTTTCCTCGTCACCAATAATATCACGGTCCGGTCTTCCGCCGTGATCGACACGGGTTTTGCCTATTCCGACCATAACCCCGTGACGATGACCTTTGAGCTGAACTGACTGGATAACAAAAAAGCGGATCCGCCGCCCGGCGGATCCGCTTTTTCTGTTTCAAGCCCGCTTTTCGAGGAACTCCACCGTTTTGCGGGCGACCATCAGCTCCTCGTTGGTTTTGAGGACGTAGACGGCGACCTTGCTCTCCGGCGCGGAGATCCTGCCGTCCGCCGTGCGCTCCCGCTCGGCGGGGTCGGCGGCAACGCCCAGCCAGCCGAGCCGGGCGAGGACGGCGTCCCGCACGAGGAAGCAGTGCTGCCCGATCCCGCCGGTGAAGACGATCGCGTCGAGCCCGCCGAGATAGGCGGTGAACATCCCGATATAGCCGACGATGTTGTCTTCAAACGCGCGGATCGCCAGGGCGGCGCGTTCATTTCCCGCTTCCGCGGCGGCGATCACCTCGCGCAGATCGTTCGAGACGCCCGAAATGCCGAGAAAGCCGCTTTCTTTGGAGAGCTTCTTCATCACGGCGTCGAGCGAGCCGAGCTTTTCGACGAGCGCGGGCAGGCAGAAGACGTCGAAGTCTCCGACCCGGTTGTTGTGGAAGAGGCCGCTCTGCGGCGTGGCGCCCATCGAGGAGGCGACGCTCTCGCCGTCCCGGATCGCGCAGACCGAGGAGGAGCCGCCGAGGTGGATCGAGATCACGCGCCGGGCGGAGGGCTCCAGCTCTCCCATCTTCATCGCGATATAGCTGTGGGAGGAGCCGTGGAAGCCGTAACGACGGACGGCGTACTGCTCTTTCCATTCGTAAGGGACGCCGTAGGTCACGCGCTCCTCGGGGATCGTCGCGTGGAAGGAGGTCTCAAAGTAGGCGACCTGCCGGAGGGAGGGCCAGCGCTCGGCGACGGTCTTCATCATCCCGATATAGACCGGATTGTGGGCGGGCGCGAAGGAGCAGAACTGCTCCTGCCGGGCGATCAGCTCGTCGGTCACGAGCTGCGCGCCCTTCAGGGCGCCGCAGTGGACCGCCTTGTAGCCGACGGCGTCGAGCTCGTCAAGCGAGGAGAGCGCGCCTCCGGCGATCAGCTTTTCCACGCAGAGGGCAAAGGCGTCTCCGTGCACGGGGCAGGAGCAGGCGCCCTTTTCGCTCTTTTCTCCGACCGTGACGCTGTAGGCGCCGGTCGGCGCGCCGATGCTCTCCACTTCTCCGGTGGCGAGGACCTTTTCCCCGGCGCCGAAGTCAAAGAGCTTGAACTTGAAGCTCGTGGAGCCGAGGTTCAGCACGATCACGTTGCGAATTTTTTTCATACATTCTCCTTTGGAAAGAAAAACCGCACGGAAAGGTGCGGTTTTTCCTTCTCGTTTTCTTACTCGCCGTATTTCTCGGCAAAGGCGCGCATCGCCTTCTCGAAGCAGAGCATCGGGACGCGGGCGGAGCCTGCGCCGATCAGACCGCCCTGATAGTTGAACATACCGCCGTGGATCTCGGGGCAGATCCCGGTCTCGAGGACCTTGCGGATGTCGATGCCGATCGGCAGGAAGTCGAAGTCGATGTTCGGAACGGGGAAGTTATGGTTCGGCGCGATGCAGATCTGCTGCATCTCCCGGGTGATCGCGATCGCGTCTTTCAGCTTCAGACCGCGCAGGCTGCACACGATCGGGGAAGCGGCGGCGGCCAGACCGCCCATGCCGTAGCACTCGACCACACAGGAGTCGCCGATCCACGGGAGCTGATCCTTCTCGGTGAACTTCGAGGAGGTATAGCGGCCCTTCATCATCGGGGCGGGAGCGGTGAACCACTGATCGCCGAGGCCGGCGACCTTGATGCCGAATTCCACGCCGTTGCCGCAGACCGCGGTGACCATCGTGGAGTAGGGAGTGCCGACGGCGGAGAGCATCGAGGCGCGCGCCGCGCCCTGACCGAAGCAGTGGAAGAAGCGGGGCGTTTCCACGATGTAGTTGACCGTCTTCATGATCTGTTCCTTCGGGAGATCGAGTTTGAAGATCTCGGGGAGGATCGCCTTGTCAAAGAGCAGGTCGGACGCCGTCTGGCGGGTATGGTTCTCGTCGCCCATCTGGAGGGATTCCGCCAAAATCGGCTTCGTTGCGAGGCCGCCGCGCGCCTTGACCGCCATCGCCATCACGGGGAGCAGCTCCTCGCGCATATAGCGCAGGTAGTTTGCGATCTCCTCGGAGTAGAGGCCCCAGCCGCAGAAGCCGCCCTGGTTCGGGCCTTCCGCCGGGAAGGTCGCGGCGATCTTGCCGGTCGCGCGGTCCTCGGTGATGATCATCGCCACGCTTTTCGTGATGATGCCGGTGCCGGCGCCGACGGTGTTGGTGTCCAGCGCGGAGAGGAGCTTGATCTTGCCGCCCTCGATCAGTTTGATCGCTTCCGCCTCGGTCTTGGCCCATCCCTCAAAGAGGCAGGCGGAGACGAGCCCGCGGCGGTGCAGCATGACCATATCCTCGTACTCGATCGGAGGTCCGGAGTGGATAACGGTATAGTCGTCGAGCCCTTCGATGACTTCTCCGGCGGGACGGACGTCGATCCAGTAGGGATCGGAATTGAGCAGACGGCCGACCGCCTCCTGGTTCGCCGCCTCGATCTTGGCCTTGATGTCCGGCTTTTCCAGCTTGATCTTCGCGTTGGTCACGTCCGCGTTGACCTTATAGGGCGGACGCCACTGAAGCTGAGTCGCCTTGACGTTCTGAGAAACGAGCGCGTCGTAAAAGAATTTCAGACCGACGTTGACAACGCGCAGATCGCTTGCGTATTCTTTTTCTTCCATCGTAGTTCTCCTTATCTGTTTTCCAGCGCGGCCATCAGAGCGCTTGCGAGTTTGGTGCTTTCATAGTTGCTCGCGGTCACGATGACGCCGGCGTCGCTGAGCATCTTCTTGCAGGCGGGGACGTCCTGGGGATCCTCCAGGGAGCCGCAGATGTTCGCGATAAAGGTCACATGGTCGCGTCTCTCCGCCAGGATCTTTTTGCACGCCTCGGCAAAGGGGCGGACGGGATCGAGATGCACGCCCGGGCCGGTGATGAAGTCCATCGTCACGACGGCGACGGAGTCGTCCTCGAGCTCCCGGTTGAGGCGCTTGAGTTTCAGAGCGGGGTCAAAGATCGGGTGCGGCGCCTCGGCGGTGAAGTCCTCCGCGCCGAGGTCGAGGATGCAGTGACCGACGCTGACGTTGTGATCCTTGATCTGCTCCGCGTATTTGGTGTTCAGATTGGAGTAGAGCTTGACGCCCTTGTTGTGTTCTGTGTAGTAGATCATGCCCTCTTCGGTGAAGGTGCCGCCGGAGAAGAGTCCGCGGACGTACTTCTGTTCCGGGCGGTAGAGCTTCATCTCGCGGTCGACGATCGCGCGGATCTCCGCGTCGGAGAACCCGACGGCCGGCGCTTTGCCGGTGATCAGCTTGACCGCTTCGATCGCGGCGCCTTCCAGACTGTACGCGGGATGGACCTTGTGGCCTTCAAAGAGCTTTTCATCCGCGCCGAGGAAGATCGCAACGACGGGTTTTCTGAGTTTGTCCGCCTCGCCGAGGATCTTGTCCATCACGGCGAGGTCCGCCAGCTTGGAGACGAGCACGATCAGCTCGGTATCGGGATCCGCCTCCAGACGGTGCATCCCGGCGAGCATCGTGATCCCGCCGATCTTGGGGAGCAGGTCGTGTCCGCCCGTGCCGATGATCGAGGAAACGCCCAGGCCGTACTGCTCGACGAGGCACCCGACCTCCTGCGCGCCGGAGCCGGAAGCGGCGACGATGCCGACGGGACCGCGGCGGATGACGGAGCCTGCCGCAAGGGCGACGCCCTTGATCAGACCGACGCCCGCGTCCGGACCCATCACGAGCTTGCCGTGCTTGGCGCCGAATTCTTTGATCTCCAGCTCCTCGTCAAGGGAGACGTTGTCGGAGAAGATGAAGACGTCGAGACCCATCGCGATGGCGCGCTTGGCCTCCTCCGCCGCGTATTCGCCCGGCAGGGAGATCTGCGCGAGATCGTAGCCGTCCTCGCGGAGGTCGATCTCGGAGAGCGATTTGTAGGAAACGGCACCCTCCTCGCCCGTGGTCTTGTGGTCGATCACGTCCATGATCAGCTTGCACGCCTCGTCCCATTTCGCCTCGGACTCGGCGGTGATCGCGATCATCAGGTCGTTCGGCGTGGTATCCTCGGGGACGGTGTAGCCGAGATCCTCGAGCACTTCGATGTTGGCGGCAGAACCCATCGACGTCTCGGCGTTCTCGATCCCGCCGAGGGCCTTTACCTTGTCGCCGATCCCCATCAGGGAGACCGAGTCGACGTAGCGGTTCTTTTTCAAAATGACTTTTTTCATTTTGTTCCTCTTTTCGTTTTCAAAATTATGCCTCGATCGGCAGGCGCGCCGCGGAGATCACCCCGTCTGCGTCCGCCGAGACGACGGTACGGAATTTCCCCGACTCCTCCGGACGGGAATCGGTGCGGACGTGGCAGCCGCAGGTCTCCGTCCTCAGCCGGGCGGAACGAGCCAGCGCCAGCGCGGTGACGAGATCGTTCTCCAGACGCAGCACGCGCAGGGAGAGGGAGAAGGGGGTGTCGGCGGTCGCAAAGGAGCGGACCTCCGCAAGCAAGGCGGACAGGGTCTGATCCGCCCGTTCCAGCCCTTTTTCCTCGCGCAGGACGTTGAGATCCTCGGAGAGGACCTTCTGCATCCCGGCGCGGATCGCGTCGAGACGCTCCGGCGCGGGTTTTTCTCCCTTCCGTCCCGCCAGCGCCTCCATAAAGGGCTCGCAGGGGACGCGGTCCGCGGCGGAAAAGCCGTCCGCGAAGGCGGCGGCGCTCTCGCCGGCGATGCTGCCGAAGACGAGGGTCTGGAGTCCGGCGTTCCCGCCGAGGCGGTTGGCGCCGTGTACGCCGCCCGTCACCTCTCCGCAGGCAAAGAGCCCGGAGAGTCCGACGACGGAGCAGTCGGGATTGATCCGGACGCCGCCGAGGGAGGTGTGAGGCGCCGGCGCGATCTCAAAGGGCGTTTTTGCGATATCGATGCCCACGTCGGCGTAGCGCTTCACATAGGAGGAGTAGAGACTGTCGAGCTTTTCGCGGCCGACGCCGGTCGCGTCGAAGTAGACGCCGCCGTGCTCGGTCCCGCGCCCCTCCGCGATCTCGCGGAAGATCATGCGGGACTGCACGTCCTTGTTGACGCACTCACCCTCCGGGGAGTAGTCGAGCATGAAGCGGTGTCCGTCCTTGTTGCGCAGGACCGCGCCCTCGTAGAACATCGTGGTGATCACGCTCTTCCCGCGCAGCGCGTCGGGGGCGACGGCGGCGCTCGGCTCGAACTGCACGAACTCCATATCGGTCAGAGAGGCGCCGGCGCAGAGCGCCATGGCGGCTCCGTCTCCTCCGATATCGCCCGAATTGGTAGAGAAGGGATAGATGTTGCAGAACCCTCCGCAGGCCAGGACCGTCACGCCCGCGTCGATCACGGAGTAGGAGTCGGTCGTCTTGTCCGCGATAACGGCGCCGAGCACGCGCCCGTTCTCCGTACGGAGACGCAGCGCGCGGGCGTGGGGAAAGAAGGCGACGTTCTCGTTTGCCCGGAGCTTTTCGTTCAGGGAGTTGAGCAGGGAAACGCCGGTGTGGTTGCCGGCGCTCGCCACTCTCGGCACGCTGGCGCCGAGGGGACGGAGCAGGGAATAGGAGCCGTCCGCTTTGCGGTCAAAGGACACGCCCAGCTCCGCGAGCAGCGGGAACAGATCGGTCGCCTTGCGGCAGAGAGCGCCCGCGAGGGCGGGGTCGGATTGCTCGCGCCCGCCCTTGTAGGTGTCTTCGTAGAACAGCTCGGGGGAATCGTTGCTGTCCAGCGGCATATTGAAGCCGTGGATGTAGGGGGAGGCGCCGACCCCGTCACCGACGACGGCGATGCTCCGCCCCTTTTTCTCAGCCAGCTTCAGCGCCGCCACGAGTCCGGTGACCCCGGTCCCGATGACGAGCGCGTCATACTGACGGACGTTGAAGTTCTTTAGCATGATCAGACTTCCCAGATGCCGCCCTTCGCCATCGAACCGACGTTCTTGACAAAGAGGTTGAGGAATCTCGGATACTTGGAAGCGGGGAACTCAAAGCGGAACTTGGAGAGACGGTCGCGGATCACGTCCTCCGGCACGCAGAGGTTGATCTTGCGGCCGGTGACGTCGATCTCGATCTCGTCGCCCTCCTCGATGATGGCGAGCGGTCCGCCGAGCGCGGCTTCCGGAGAGACGTAACCGACGGAAAGACCGCTGGTGCCGCCGGAGAAGCGCCCGTCGGTGATGACGGCGCAGGAGTTGAAGAGGTTGAGGTGGCCCTTGAGCTCTTCCTGGAAGGTGAAGGCGGTGGTGCCGAACCGGCCTCTCAGACCGAGGAAGCGGATCACGCAGGCGTCGCCCTCGTGGATGTTGCCGGAGCGCAGGCACTCGAGCGCGTCGTCAAGGGAGTTGAAGACGCGGGCGCGGCCCTTGTACTGCATCAGCTGGGTCGGGACCGCCGCGATCTTGATGATCGCGCCCTCGGGAGCGAGGTTGCCGTAGAGGACGCCGATGCCGGGCTCGGTCATCACGGGGTTGTCGAGGCTGTGGATCACGTCAGAGTTGTAGACGACGGCGTTTTCCACGTTCTCGCGGACGGTCTTGCCGGTGACGGTCAGGCAGTCGCCGTCGATCTTCGGCAGGAGTTGCTTGAGCATCGCGGAGGTACCGCCGGCGAGGTCGAAGTCCTTGAGGTTGTACATGCCGCTCGGCGCGAGGTGGGAGAGCAGCGGGATGTCGTTGGACGCTTCGTCAAAGTACTTCCACCACGGGATATCGGTGTAGCCGCACTCGTGGGCGATCGCGGGGATGTGGAGGATCAGGTTGGAGGAGGCGGCGACCGCCATATCCAGCTTGATCGCGTTCTTCACGGCCTCGACGGTCATGATCTTGCGGGCGGTGATCCCCTCGTCGACGAGGTTCATGATCTGCTTGCCGGCGCGATAAGCGGTCAGATAGATCTGGCTGCTGACGGCGGAGGTGGAGGAGTTGTTCGGCAGGGTCATGCCGAGCGCTTCCGCGATCATGCACATACTGTTCGCGGTGGTCATCGAGGTGCAGCCGCCGCAGATGCCCCAGCTGTGCGCGATCAGGTCGTTGTAGACGTCCATGTCCATCTTGCCGGCCTTCGCGGTGCCGACCTTGTCCTGGGCGTGGATGTGGAGCACTTCCTTGCCTCTGTCCTGACCGAGGGGCATATAGCCGCCGGTGACGATGATCGTCGGGATGTCGAGACGGGCGGCCGCCATCAGGTAGCCGGGGACGATGGAATCGCAGGTGCAGAGCATGACCATCCCGTCAAAGAAGTTGCCCTCGACGGTGATCTCGACCTGGTCGGCGATGGAGTTGCGGGAGGGGACCTCGATGTACTTGGGGTCCTTGAGGACCATGCCGTCGCAGATGCCGGTGGTCATGACCTCAAGCGGCAGGCCGCCCGCCTCGCGGATGCCCTGTTTGACTCTCTCGGCGAGCTTGTTGAGATGGACGTGGCCGGGGTTGTACTCGTTCCAGGAGTTGACGACGCCGATCAGCGGGCGGTGCAGCTCCTCCTCGGAGTAGCCCATACCGAGCATCAGACCGCGGCGGCATTCCTCCGCTTCGCCGAACTCCCAGCAGGAGCGCATATCCTCGTACTTTTTCTTTTTAAGCATTTTCTTACCTCTTTCTATATGGAAAATTTATTTTTTGTTTTTGGTGCCCTGATCGGCAAAATGGGGTTCAAAGGCGTGCTCCCAGCTCGGCTTGATGTCGTAGGCATTGATCGGGCTGCCGTCGTCGAGCATCTTGTCGATGCAGCCGTCGACCGACTGTCCGCCGTCGATGACCAGCGTCTCGCCGACGATGAAGCGGCTCTTTTTTTCATCCGCGAGGAAGAGCATGGCGGGGGTGATGTCGTCCACGCTGCCGAGGAAGCCCGCGGGGATCTTGCGGAGGAACCCTTCCTCCAGATCGGACTTGCTGTACCGGTCGGTCGCCTTGGTGGCGATGAAGCCGGGGGCGATGCCGTTGACGCGGATGCCGTAATGGATCGCCTCGATGCCGAGGTTCTTGGTGAACATATTCAGACCGGCCTTCGCCGCCGCGTAGGGGAGGACTCTTCTCCTCACCCACGGGATCAGGCTGTGGACGGAGCTGACGTTGATGATCGCGCCGTGGATGCCGTTCTCGATCATGTTGATCATCGCGTAGTGGGAGAGGTAGGCCGCCGCGTTGAGATTGAGCTTGATCTGGGAGTCCCAGTAGTCCATCGGCATCTTGTCAAAGCCGCCCTCGGGGATGGTCAGGGCGCCGCCCGCGTTGTTGATCAGCACGTCGATCGTGCCGAACTTCGCGAGGAAGTCCTCCATCATCTTCTTGCAGACGTCGTGCTCGCCGACGTCGCCGCCGAGGAGGATCGTCTCCACCCCGTATTTTTCGCATTCCGCGGCGACGGACTTGGCGCCGTCCGGGTTTTTGTTGTAGGTCACGCCTACGTTATAGCCCTCTTTTGCAAAGGCGATCGCGGTCGCCGCTCCGATCCCGTGGGAGGAGCCTGTGATCAGTACGTTTTTGCTCATGTCATGCCCTTTCTTTTTTGATTTCTCTGATATGGGAATCCACGGTGTGCAGCGCGAGGAAGAGATAGGAGGGACGGATGCCGTGCACCTCGTCGATCAGCGCCTCGGCGATCTCCGGTTCGCTCTTCCCGCAGGCGTACATCGCGCGGATGAAGCCGTCGTAGAAGGAGACGAGCTCCAGGCAGGTCTCGAGGTATTTCGTCACGTTCTCCCGGCCGAAGGCGGAGATGCCCACGGGGTTGTAGTCGTGGCCGGTGATCAGGTTGTCCGCTCCGAGATCGAGGAGACGGCGTAGCGTCGCCTGATAGGAGGGGAGATCCATGTAAAGCGCCATGCCCTGGCTGTCCGTCCCGTTTGCCTGCAGGGAGTCCCCGCAGACGAGCGTTCCCGTCGCGGTGTCGAGCCAGCAGACGGTGTCGGTGTCGTGTCCCGCCGCGGGGATCAGACGGAAGCGGTCGCAGACGAGCGCGTAATCGCCGATCACCTCGTCCGGCTCGATGCCGGTGAGCCCGGCGGAGGGAGCGGGGCTGTACTCCGGGAAGACCGCGCGGATCGCCTTGTTGTATTTGAGGGGATCGCGCATCTTCGGCAGGGACTTGTCATAGCAGTAGATCTTCACGTCGGGGGCGAGCTCCCGGATCCTCGCGTGACCGCCGACGTGGTCGCCGTGCGTGTGGGTGCAGAGCAGGACCGAGACGTCGGTCAGCTTCAGCCCCATTTCCGCCAGGGCGGGGACGATCGTGTCGTCCACACGCTCGCGCTGGTTGGAGGAGTCGATCAGGACCTTCCGGCCCGAGCCGTCCGTCTCGCCGGTGGAGAGGATCACGCCGGTCCAGACGTTGGAGAACGGGACCTTCAGCAGATAGAGGTCGCCGACGATCTTTTCAAATTTGTTCATAGCGCTCACTTCCTCTGGATGGAGCGGATCTTTGCCACGATCTTTTCTGCGTTCGCCTTGATCTCGTCGTAGTCGCAGGTGCCTTTCGTCGGGTTGACGAGCGCCGTCCCGAGGGAAACGGCGTACGCGCCGTCCTTGAACCACGCTTCGATGTTGTCGATGTTCACGCCGCCGACGGGGATGCAGCGGGCCTGCGGGAGGGGACCCATCACCGCTTTGATGAAGCCGATGCCCACCGCGCTCGCCGGGAAGACCTTGACGATGTCGCAGCCCGCGTCCATCGCGGTCACGATCTCGTTGAAGGTCTGCACGCCGGGCATATAGGCGATGCTGTAACGGTTGCACATCTTCGCGACTTCGAGATTGAAGTTCGGCGCAAGGATGAAGGAAGCGCCCGCGAGGATCGTCTGGCGCGCGGTCTCGGGGTCGAGGACGGTGCCGGCGCCGACGTAGGCATCGAGATGCTTTTCCCTGATCTCCTTTGCGATCGTGGAGATGATGTTGAGCGCGCCGGGGGTGGTCATCGAGATCTCGAGGATCGTCACGCCGCCGTCCATGATCGCGCGGGCGCGCACCATCGCGTCTTTTTCGTTGTTGTCGCGGACGATGCCGACCAGTCCGTACTTGTGCATGTTCTGGATCACACTGTGTTTCAGGATTTCCATGATATATGACTCCTTTCGCTTTCGCGTTTTTATCTCTGGATACGGCCGTTGCCGCTGCCGGCGATCAGGGATTCCACGTCCTCCCTGCCGTAACGGACGAAGTCGCCGTAGATCGTATGCTTGAGCGCGGAACCGCCGATGGCGTAGTTGATGATCTTTTCATAGTCCTCGCCGTAGTGACGGAAGGCGTAGATCAGCGAACCGCCGAAGCTGTCGCCGCCGCCGATGCGGTCGACGATGTCGGTGATCGCGTACTTGCGGCTCTGGTAGAAGCCCTCTCTCGTGGCGAGCACGCCGGACCAGTTGTTGACGTCGGCGCTCACGCTCTCGCGCAGGCTGACGGCAAGGGCCTTCACGTTCGGGTAGTCCCGCATGATGATGGCGGCGAGATCCTTGTACTTGGCAACGTCCAGCTTGCCCGCGTCCACGCCGGTCTCCATCTGGATGCCGAGGCACTTCTGGCAGTCTTCCTCGTTTGCGATCATCACGTCGATGTACTTTGCGATCTCGGGCATGACCTCGATCGGCTCCTTGCCCCACTTCCACAGTTTTTTGCGGTAGTTGAGGTCGCAGGAGACGGTGACGCCCTTTTCCTTGCACTTCTTCAGCGCTTCCAGCGTCAGGTCGCAGAGAGAGGCGGAGAGGGCGGGGGTGATGCCGGTGACGTGGAACCAGTCCGCGTCCTCGAGCGCCTTGTCCCAGTCGATGTCGCCGGGCTTCAGATTGGCGACGGCGGAGTCGGCGCGGTCATAGAGGACCTTGGAGGGGCGCATGTTGGATCCGGTCTGGGTAAAATAAAGCCCCAAACGTCCGCCCTCCACCATTTTCACGTCGTCGGTCCCGACGCCGAAGCGGTGGAGCTCCGCGACGGCGGCACGGCCGAGATCGTTTGCCGGCAGGGCGGAGACGAAGGAGGCGCGGTCGCCGTAAGCGGCGACGGCGACAGCCACGTTTGCTTCCGCGCCGCCGAAGGTGGCGACGAAGTTCGGGGTCTGGAGGATCACCTCTCTGCCGGGGGGCGTGAGGCGAAGCATCAGTTCACCAAAGGTAACGACTTTTTTCATGTGTGCATCTCCTTACTTTAGCGTTGTTTATTTTTCGCTAATAGTTTTACGAGTACATTTTATATCATATCTTTTATAAAGTCAATCAAAAAAAGCGGTTTGGTTCGGATATGGGAAATAGGAGATTCACTTTTCGGAAAAACGCGCGATTTCCCTGAAATCAAGGGAAAAAAGGGTCCGTAAAATCAAAAATTCCTGTACAATGCAAAGACCTTTTTGTAAAAAGCGGAGCGCCCGGCAAAAAGGGCTTTTGTTTATTTTTCTGTAATCGTTTTTTCCGGTCCGGGAGAGGGAAAACAGGATTATTTTCGGGAAACGGCAGAGACCGCGGGAAGCATACGCGCCCCTCCCCGCGCATAGGATAGAGCGGATAACGACCGGTCGCAAGGCGCCGGAGCGAAAAGGAGAAACGATATGGAGAAAAAATGGGAGAAGAAGACGGAGCGGACGGACCGCGCGGCGCGGGAGCCGGCGCCCCTCCCGGCAAAAGAGGAAAAAAAGATCAGCCGCGTCCTCACCGGGGAGCCGGTCTTTACCGAGATCTCGGAGGAGTTCACGCTGCCGGAGTACGAGCCGGAGATCCGGCGGATCCTGCGCGTTTCCGCCCGCGTCCTTCCCTCGGGGCGCTATATCGGCGCCGGGAAGGCGGAATTTGCCGGCGCCGTCCTTTACAGTCTGCTCTATCAGGGGGAGGAGGGGAAGACGGCGGATCTCCCCCTCTCGTCGGAGTATCATTTCACCGCTCCCCTCGCCGATGCGGAGAAGGATCTGCGCGTCTTTGCGGAGACGGAAGCGGAGAATACCGTCTGCCGCCCCACGGGACCGCGCAAGGTCAGCTTTCGCACCCGGCTGAAAAGCCGGATAGAACAGTGGGACGAGGAGGCGTTCCCGTCTGTGGAGAGCGCCTCCGGCTCGCCGGAGCTGCTTACCGTTCCCGCCGTTTCCTGCCGCCTGACGCGGGGGACGACGGGAGAGTTCGAGATCGCAGGGGAGATCGGCCTCGGCGGCGCCGTTCCGCTCGGATGCGACGGGACGCTCGCCGTTCTTTCCGCCGTGCCGGGGACCGATACCGTTACCGTCAAGGGCGAGCTGTGGGCAAGGATCACGGCGGAGCGGGAGGGGCGGCTCCTCACCCTCTCGAAGCGTTTTCCCTTTGAGGAGACGGCGGAGCTCCCCGGCGTGACCCCCGCGTGGTCCTGCCGGGCGTCGGCGCGCTGCTGGTCCTGCCGCGCGGACGGCGAGGAGGGAGCGGATACCGCCTATCTGACCGCCGTCTGCGAGGTGGAGATCGAATGCGCGGAAAACGTCGTTTCCCCCGTCGTGACCGATGCGTATCTTGTCGCCGCTCCCTCGGACACGGTTAAACAGAACAGGAACTTCTCCCCCTGCCTCTTCTGCCGATCCTTCCACGTTTCCGTCAGCGGGAAAAAGGCGCCGGAGGATGGCGTATCCCCGGACGCGGCCGTTTTCACCGGCGGGGAGGTCGCGCTCTCGGCGCCCGAGGTCCGCGCAGCGGAGATGGTATTCTCGGGGACGGTGAACGTCTCGGCGGCCTGCCCGCCGGCGGACGGCGCGGGAGCGCTCGCCTCTCCTCTGCGCATCGAGATCCCCTTCAAGGCGAGCGCTCCGCTCCTCGGCGGCGCCGCCTATACCGGCGCTCCGCTCTCCGGGGTCTGGAAGGCCTCGCTCTCCGGCGTCACGCTGCGCCCGGACGGGGGCGGCGTCTCGGTCGAGGCGGAGGTCGATATCAGCGCCCGCGTCACCGAGGAGAGGACCCTTTCGGTGGTGAGCGCGGTCTCCCCCGGCGCCGCCGGAGAGGAGGCGCCCGCCGCGATCACCGTTTGCTACCCGCGGGACGGAGATACGCTCTGGTCGGTCGCCAAGCGCTTCCGCGTCCCCGTCGCCGCGCTCGGCGCGGTGAACGGTCTCGGCGAGTCGGCTCTCGAGCGCGCGGCGATCCCCGAGTCGCTTGACGGTATCGCTTCCCTCGTCGTCGTCCGGCCGGGGAGCGGGAGATAACTTTTTGCCCCGCGCGGATCGCTTTCCG
>CACYYS010000048.1 GCA_902778725.1 uncultured Ruminococcus sp. | reverse complement strand
GGAGCAGATAAAGCGTCTATTTGATGACAATGAGTTTGTTGATACTCTCGGATACTTTCTTGAATCAAGCACGTTCTAAATCAACAAATTCCGCTTTGCCGAGATAAATCAATTCCGACCTTATAACACAAACAGAACGGGCAGGTCAAAGACCTGCCCGTTCTGTTTGGAGCCATTCCCCCGGCGGACCGGGCGCCGCACCGCTGCGCGGCGCGGCATCCGGTCCGCGCAGCACGCCGTTCGCCGTGCAGCACGCCGCAGCGGGGGGCTTGCAGACCGAGCGAGGCGTGCGTATCAGCGGAGCTATTCCGGGTGGCACCTCCATAAGACCTGTACAAAATGGATCTGGTCCGAAAAACCAGCGATTTTCGCTGGTTTTCTTCGTTTTTCGCCGTTTTTCTCGCTTTTTCAAAAACCGAGTTTTGTACTCTACAAATGGATCGCATTTTGGTTTTTGGGGGCTCTTACCCAGATCTGGACTGGCGGTGCTCTAATAAAAGGGTGCGTTTTGTCCCTTTACAATTTGTGATAATCAGTTATAATAAAATCGACAGTATGCAGGGAAAGGAGACTGCCCGTGAACATAGGAAAAACAATTGCCAAGCTGAGAGCGGAAAAAAGCGTCTCTCAGCAACAACTTGCGGAGCTCCTGTTTGTGTCGAGAGATCTGGTCTCAAAATGGGAAAACGGAACAAGAAGACCTAATTACGGAACGATTGAAACGATAGCTCGATTTTTTGACGTATCCGTCGATACCATTTTAAACAAAGAGGATCTGATCTTTGATGAACTGTCAGAGTGCTTTCCTGAAAACATCTCGATTACGGATGATGAACTTGCCGACATTTTGAATACTTTTTTGCATGGGCTGAACAAAAGAAAAATCGGCGTTTTTATAAAAAGATATTATTTTCAGAAAAGCATTGCAGAAATATCTGATGAATACGGAATCAAAGAAAATCACGTTAGAAGCATTCTGTCAAAGACAAGAAAGAAACTTAAAAAGTATATTGAGGAGAGATATTCATGAATAAAAAAACAATATACAACGCATTTTCTAAAATTGACGATGAACTGATCGACAGCAGTCTTCAGGAAAAAGCATCTGAGTACAAGTGTACAAAGCGCAGAACGTTTTCGACAAAAAAATGGTTACCGTTTATTTCAGTCTTCCTTTGTTTGACTGTTCTTTTTACGGTGGTATTATGGACGGGAGTGCTTAAGACCGGTAAAATCGGAACTCAACAGAACAATCATACTCGAATTATCGTTTTATCGGATCCGATCCTGAAAGTAAGAACAGTTCTTGATAATATTTGGGATAACGGAAGCATACGGGTCTATACGCTTTTGCCTTCTTCGGGTTCTCCTCTTGCTGATAATCGCTTGAACAGAAGTATCCGATTACTGTCTGTCGGTACCTCTTCAGACGATGCTGAAGCTTCGGTAACGCCATACGTTCCTAAAGAAGAAAAAATAGACGTTTCACAATCGTTCTGTTTTGATAGTCTTAACGGAATCGAAATTGAATCGGTTTTCAATGACCGTTTTGTTCTGGCTTACGATAGAAATTTGCCATATATAATCGACCTTGAATCAGGGAATAAAATCAATCTTTCGGCCAGCATACTCAAGGAGCGTTACGTTGATGGGGAAGAGATAGCAAAGCGTGCGCTGGAAATTGTTTCGGAACGTTATCCGGGGCTTACTGCTACGGAAGAAAACAGAAATTTTATAAGTTATAACGCTTATCGTTACGCAGGACTGGATCCTGAAGGTTTTTATTACCGTAAAATTCAGGAACTAAGACCATTCCTTGATTATACAACCGTTGTAGAGGAAGGTTTTGCGTCAGCTTCGCCCGAAATGGAGGCATACCGTTACGGCGGATTTTTCGTAATGATAGAGCCGTACATTAACGCTGCGATAAATGAAATAGTTCCTGACAAAACGCAAAAATCGTTGTTGCAAATTCTCGCGATAGACGGGATAACAGGGAAATGTCTTTACACTAAGACGTCTGATTTCATAGGTAACGATTGCGGTTCAATCTGGCTTTATGATATTGCGGCAAACACCGAGACCCTACTCGGTCATATAATGAGTTTTATCAAAAAAGACGTTAATTTCCGATTTGCGCTCGACGGAAAGAGACTTGTTATCACAGAACCTGTGATTTCTCCACTTTCTAAAGAATTTTATAAAAGCGATGAAATGATCCAAATATACTACCGCGGTGAAAACATATACGTCGCCAATCTTCAGTCTATGGAAGGATGGAATGCTCCCGCTGCATTTGGGGCAGGAAAGGGAATTCTTTCTTCAACGGGGACTGTAATTGCTGCCAGATCTTTTCCGAAAAACTCAGAGGCGCAGATCGACTGCACGTACAACGATTATGTCGGCAGATTTGAGCATAATGATCCGGATAACGGAAGTTGGCTTTTTACTGTCAGCGATTCCAACGGGAAGCGATATGAAATCTCGATAGAAGGGACCTTTGAACGGTTTGCTGCTGATGATACTGTGGTCATTATGCGCAAGGGTGGACAGTATCGGGCTTATTCATTGATTGATCTTACAGAGAACGAACAGGACGGAAATTATTTGCCCAAAGATATTACGACGGAGATTGTAGAGGGCAGATATTTCCTGTATGCTCACGAATATTTCAAGACTATTTTTGAAGATGGCACAGTAAAACGTACAAACTATTTTACAGGCGAGACTGTGACGATTGACGAAAATGTTGATAACTGTATTTTTTCTGAAGACAGGGCTTTTTGCTTTACCTCGTCAAAAAACGATTCTTTTGCTCATTGTTTCAATACAGCTACGCTTGAAAGTTGCGTGATCAATCCCGGGGCGGACTTCATTAATACTTTGCGTATAACGGAAGGAGTAAGCATGTCGATGCTTTACAATGAAAACGAAAATATTTTGACGCTTTGTTTTAAAAAATCGGAAGAGACGTTAAAAGAAACCGATTCAGACTTCTACGAAAAAGTCTTTTCGAACGTTTCTGCTATAAAGAATAACAGATAAAATCCGTATTTGATATATAAAACGATTTCTGCCGACTGAAAAATCATTCAGTCGGCTTTTTATTGGGAAAACGAAAAAATCAAAAATAAACAATTCAGACTACAATCACGGAGCGATAACGAATACCTGTACTTCTTTCATCAAATTCAGAAAAGAATCCAATAGTGAATCGTTCACGTTCTTCCCATTCCCCGGCATTGGAGCAATGATGCGATTTTGATTTGAGAAACAAACGTCAGAGTATGCCGGTTTTTAACAGTTTCAACATCTTTTGACTTGAACTATTCAAAAAATGTTGATTAATTCAATAATATTTGGTATAATAATATCCAAAGTAAACGTATGAAAAACTGATATTATGAAAGAAGTATGTAACCAAATAAATACTCTTCCTCAGGAAAGAAGAATAAATGGCGGATATCAGTGTAAAATTCGGTACGCCTGAGCCGGTGGCGTGATATCATATAGAAAAATCCCCGAGGGAAAGGAGCGATCCCCGTGAAACCGCTAACAAAAAACATCCTCACGCGGGAAGCATTGGAAAAGGAGCTTCGCCACCTCAACGCGGCGGATCTGCGCTTTGCGTGGACTCAGCTCGTTACGGCGGCGCCTTTCCTCCTCCTGTTTGCGTTACTGACGGGCTACTGCTTCAGGAACGGCCGCGATCTGATCGCTAAGATCTTTTTCGCTCTTATCGCGGTCGCGATCGTGGGCGGGGGGCTCTTCCTGTTGATCCGCAATATTTGTCTTGCGTATGCGGAAAGGAAAAAGCTTGCGGCGGGGGAGTTCCTGTTGACACATCGGACGCTGTTTTCCAAGCGGGAGAAAATTGTTTACAGACATACGGAGAAGTGCTTTTCTTTTGAAGGATTCGAGGAAATCACGGTCGGACAGACCGAGTATCAGCTTGCCTCTCCGGGGGATGAATACTATATCGTTTCTTATCCGAACGAAAAATCGGTGCAGCTTCTTTATCCCTGCAGCAGGTACGAATACCGGGAAATGTAAATCGCGCGTCCGCTTACCGGAGCGCGGACAAAAAAGCGCCCCAACGAGGTGCTTTTCCGTTTGGAGCAACTCCCCCGGCGGACCGGAAAAAGCCGGAATATCTTGATTGGTTTACAGTATTATGCTATTATAAAAATACGAGTTGCGCTTTTGCTTCCGTTTCAAGGATTGAGGGCATAACGATGAACTGGAAATATATATCTATTGATGATTCGAAGATATTTGAATTTCATGATTCTTTTTTTGAATTGGACAGTGTGAACGGCGATAGCATATCGATACGGGTCAGAGCGCTGAATATAAGCCGCAACGCAGAGCAGAATCCAAAAGAATACGATCTCGAAATAAAAACGGCTCGTATCACTTTTGTCGGGGTACACGATTGCACCTTTGATCCCGGTCGTACGTGGAAAATCGATGAAAGCGGGAACGGCGTTCCAACCACTCCGGAAATATTATACAGCGGAGAAGACGCAAGAAAAAGAATAACAAAAGAACTCGGTAACGGTATCGACGTCTTTAGCCATACGATTTTCGACGGAGATCATTTCTCAATTGAGGGATCCGGGATCGAACCGTGGTTTGAGGTCAGATTCAAAGCGCAAAGAATTACGGTCGAATGGGATGAATATATCCGCCCTGCGTGGTATGAAATAACGAGGCAGTACCATAAAGAGATGACCTTGAAAACTCCGGGAGGGAGGATAATGGCGGTAAACGCTCATGTGATCTCACACTATGACCCGGACGAGCTGTACAGCGTTAACAGCCGCGACCAGATCACTCCCAAAGAAATCAGCGTCGGGATCAAATATGAAGACCGGGAATATTGGGGAGACGGCACGGATCCTTTGGGAAAAGATGCGTGTGAGAATTTGCAAAAGCAGTTGCCAGATGGGGTAAAACTGCAATATTGATTCAGTGTAGATCCAAAAAACTCCTTGTAAAGGTGTTTTCATCACTTTTACCATCAATTCCGACCTTATAAAACAAACAAAAAAGCGCCCCGCGGGGCGCTTTTCCTTTCGGCGCTTCCCGCCGCCGTATCACGCTTTCCCGGATTGATTTCTTCGGATCCGTGTGATATAATCATCATACAGTCAAACAAAACACAAGATACGGGAAAACGGAGGAACTGACTTTTGAAGGAATTTTTCGGATTCGGCGGGTACAGCCGCCCGCCCGAGGGGTATCTCTCCCCCGAGCATCTGATTTTCGTTTCCTCTCTGATGGTCGTGATGATCGCGCTGGCGGTGTTTCTGGGCGTCCGGTACCGCGGCCGCGGTTTCAGGGAAAAGCTCAAGCCCCTGGCGGTCGCGGCGATCGGGATGGACGGGATCGAACTCATTAAGATCGTCATCATCTGCTTCCGCAACCACGACGCGCTGTCCTGGCTTTATATCCTGCCGCTCTTTCTTTGCAGCATCCAGCTGATCACCATCCCGCTTGCGGCGTTCGCAAAAGGCAGAGTGCAGGAGGCGGCGCTCGATTTCGTGGCGGTCTTCGGGCTGCTGGGTGCGGTGCTCGGCACCTACGGCGCCGGCAACAACTACGGCTCTTATCCGGTGATCTCGCTTGACAACGTCGCCTCGGGACTGACGCACTGCATCGCCGGTTTTTCGGCGCTCTACGTGATGATCTCGCGCGCGGCGGGCCTGAAGAAAAAGAATATGCCGATCACCTTCGCCATCCTCACCGGCTTCTGCGTCGCGGCGTATATCGCCGACGTGCTTCTGCCCTACAACTATATGTTTTTGATGCGCGGCGACGGCACGCCCTACGATATTCTTTATGACCTGCTGGGCGGCAGCCCGGTGCTCTACCCGCTTGCGGTCTATTTGCTGTTTATCGTCTATATCGCCGCGTTTTACGGCGTGTATTACCTGTGCGCCAAAAGCAGAAAGCGCGCGGCGCAAAGGAGCGTTGACCGGCTCCCGATCGCTCGGTAAAATGAAAAACCGCGATTGACAGAGAAAAAATGAATCCATACCTCAAAAACCTGAAAAAAATCGAGTTTGCCGTGACAACGGCGTGCACGGGAAGATGCAGGCACTGTTCGCAAGGCGATCACGACGGCTGCGCGAAAGAGATCGATGCGGCGGTCGCCGCAAAAGCCGTCCGGAAAATCTGCGCCTGTTACGATATTTCGACCGTGATGACCTTTGGCGGAGAGCCGCTTTTGTGTCCCGGGACGGTTTGCGCGATCCAGAAAGAAGCAACCGGTCTCGGAGTCGCCAAAAGGCAGGTGATCACAAACGGTTTTTTCTCAAGCGATAAAGAAACAATCAAAGAGGTCGCCCGGCGTTTAGCCGAAAGCGGGGTAAACAATTTACTTTTGTCCGTGGACGCGTTTCATCAGGAGACCATTTTGCTCGACCCCGTGCTCTTTTTCGCCGAATGCGCCGCTCTGTCCGGGATCCCTGTCAAACTGCAGCCCGCGTGGCTGGTAAGCCCCGAAGATCAAAACGAATATAATCTCAAAACAAGAGAGATCATCCGGGCGTTTGACCCTTTGCGTATTCCGCTCAATCAGGGGAACGTGGTTTTTCCGCAGGGCAACGCGCTCAAATACCTCCGGGAATACTTTGACGGGAACGCCGCGCCGTTTTCCCCCTACGAACAAGACCCGGAAGATATCAAAACCATATCCTTTGAGGCAAACGGAGACGTCTTAAACGGAAACGTTTATGAGACGGATATTCTTGAAATTATCAAAACGTATCATCCGTAAGACGGGGAATAAGAACTCAACAAATCGGGATTATAAGGAGAGAAGATCCATGACTGCGATGAAAAAACGACGAATCGTCTACAGTGTGTTATACTACTGCCTTGTTCCGGCGGTGTTCTTCGGCGTTCTCTGCTTGCTTTCGGCGCTGCTCAGCGCCGCAAAAGCCCGGGACGATCTCGGCACCGTCGTTTTTGCCGCCTATGCGTTCGTTTTTTTCGCCGCGCCGGTCATCGACGCCGTGATGATGCGGTTCAGTCCGCTGCGCTTTTATATCGATCCGTTCGCGGCGGCGGAGATCCCGTTCTTTCTCTATCTGGCTATGATCCTGAACGGACTCAAATCGGCCGCCGGCGTAAGATCCGCCTTTCTCCTTGTCAACCGCAGGCTGACGGACGACGGCGGGATGGGGGTTCTGTTTTTGGCGGGTCTGTTTCTCTTCGGCGCGCTGTTTTCCTTTTCGGTCAAACGCAAGCACGGGCAAAGCGTCGCCTATCGGATCATAGAGAAACCTTCCGAAACGAGGCTGGAAAACCCCGGCTTGCCGGAATGACGGCGCCAGCCCCTCCGCCCGAAAAGTAAAACGGAAAGCACCCTCCGGGGTGCTTTTTCGTTTCTCCCGTTTTTCTTGACAAACCTTTTTGCGGTATTGTATAATCAAAGCGAAAAAACCGAAAAAAAACCGCGCCCGTGAAAACGGTTGAAAGCGGAAGGAATGCTGCCGGGGAAAAAGGGAAGAGAAAGGACTGACGTCTATGTCTGAAAAAAAAGAGGTTTTCAGCAGTCCGGCTAACGAAAAACCCCGTCTGACGCGGGAAAAAATAAGAAAAGACCTTAGCCGCGCCGTCGGCAGCGAGCTTTGGCCCTGCTTGATCGGGGCGGCGCTTTGCGCGCTGCTTGGCGTTTGGGCGTTCGCGGCTCCCGTACGCGGCGTTCCGACGGCGGTGAATTGGGTCGCTTACGCTTTGATCGCGGGAACCGTGATCGGCTTCTGCGGGAGGGCGATATACCTTTTGGCTCTGTCGGTCAGAATAAAGCGCCTGGACTTTCAGATCAGAAAGGAAGAGCTGCGGGACGTCGGTGTTTGCGAAACGGTCGCGCGGGTCTTCTTTCCGCGTCTTTTTGCCCGACGCAGACGCAGAGTCGAATTTGTACGTTCGGGTATGCTGACGGTAGATTTCCGATATGCGCCGAAGGAGTATGAAATCGGCGAGGAATTTCTGCTCGTCGCTGTCAAAAAGAAGATCATGCCGGTCTTTTACCGCGCGGAAAGCTGGGATCTCGGGGATCTCTTTTGACAGCGCCCGCGCCGGACGGGCCGACGGCGGGATGGGGGTTCTGTTTTTGGCGGGACTGTTTCTCTTCGGCGCGCTGTTTTCCTTTTCGGTCAAACGCAAGCGCGGGCAAAGCGTCGCCTATCGGATCATAGAAAGACCTTCCCGAAAGCGACCGGCAGACCCCTCTTTTTCGGGGTGACGGCGCCAAGCCCCCTTCCGCCCGTGCGGGACAGAAAAACACTGCAAAAACAAAGACAGGAGATAAAAGAATGATCACAACAGCTTCCCGAATCAAAAAAGCGGTATCGGCGCTCCTTGCCGTTTTGCTGCTTCTTTCCCTTTCCGGATGCGCCGGCAGCGGTTCGTCCGATCCGACGAGAGTACAGAAGATCGTCGAAGAGATCGCCGTCGATTACGGAACGTACGGCGCCGAAGCGGCAAAGCGGATCGACGCGCTGCTCAAAGAGCTGACCGCGGAGGACGCCGCGACCGGGACGCGCTGGAAAAACATCGTTGACGTCTGGACCTCCGGAGAACTCGGAAAGCCCCTCCATTACGGCGTGCTCCCGGACGGACTGCCGGATTCGGACGAGCTTTGTATCGTGGTGCTCGGCTTCCAGCTGGAAGCCGACGGAACGATGCGCGAGGAGCTGATCGAGCGCCTTACCGTTGCGCTCAACAGCGCCAAAAAGTACCCGAAGGCCTATATCGTGTGCACCGGAGGCGGGACCGCCGCGGAAAACGAGAACGCTTCCGAGGCGGGAGAGATGGCGAAATGGCTGGAAGCCAACGGGATCGGGAAAGCAAGGATCATCGTGGAGGACAACTCGATCACCACGGCGCAGAACGCGATCTTTACCTACGATATCCTGACCTCTCTCTATCCTTCCGTAAAAAAACTTGCCATTGTCTCGAGCGACTACCATATCGCCACGGGCGAGCTGCTCTTCAAAGCGGAGGCCGCTTTGCGGGCGAACGCCCCGGGCAACGAAAAGCTGGAAGTCGTATCGAACGCGGCGTGGAAAGCGCCGTCCGGCTCGCTTTCCCCGATGTTTCAGGCGGGCGCGCTGATCGAACTGTTCGGAGACGTGGAAACCGCGTTCAGTATTTACTACGATCATTACGACATTCACGCTCTTCCCCCGCTCAAATAGCGCGGGACGCGGCGACCGTTTTGCCCAAATCAAAAACGAAAAGCGCCCAGCGGGGCGCTTTTCTTACGCCGCCGGCGCCGGGTGCGATTTGTACCTTTACAAACCGGCGCCGTTTGCTATAATAGAAGCGAAAGTATAACAGAAAGGAACGTTTGCCTGTGAACGTCGGAAAAACGATTGCCGGGCTGAGAGCGGCGGCCGGTCTGTCGCAGCAAACGCTCGCCGAGCGGCTGAGCGTTTCGCGGGAGCTCGTTTCCAAATGGGAAAACGGGATGAGAACGCCCGATTATCCGACAGTCGAACGCATCGCGGAGACGTTCAGCGTTCCGGCCGACCGGATCCTCGACAAAAACGACCTCGTCTTCCGGGAGCTTTCCGAGTGCGTCGATGAATCGGCGCGGATCTCCGAAGGCGAGCTCATCGCGGCGCTGAACGCGTTTCTGCGGAGCCTGAACAGGCAGACCGCCGGAGTGTTTCTGATGCGGTATTATGATCTGAAAACGACCGCCGAGATCGCGGCGGCGCATCGGATGGGAGAAAACCACGTCCGCAGCGTGCTCTCCAAAACAAGAAAAAAGCTGAAACGGTACATAGAGGAGAATCTGCGATGAAAGGGATCGAACTGTTCAATGCGCTCACCAAAGCGGACGAAGAGCTGATCGACCGCCGCGCCGGCGCCGCGGACGGAAAAAAACAAAAAACGCGCTCTCTCCGCCGGATCGCGCTCGCGGCGGCGTGCGTGACCCTCGCCGTTTGCGCGCTCGCCGTCTACCCCCTCTTCCGAAAAAGCAGCGGAAACCCCGCCGTGCCGATTGAAAACAGGCGGATCCCGTTCGACGCGCCGGTCTATTTCGGAGAGGAAAGCAGCGTGGAAGCGACGGGAGCGGCGCCTGAACTCAATACGAACGCGATCTCCGTTACGGCGAAGCTGGCGGAAACGCTCCCGGACACCTATACGTTTTTCGACGACTGGAGCCAGAAAGAATACCGGCTTTTGCGGATGGAGACCGTCCGCCTTTTGAAGGGGAGGAGTATGACGGACTGGTTTTACTATCTGATCCCCGCCGCCTATATGACGGACTTGTCCCTCTACGACAGATTTGTGATCCGGGATATGTGGCAGTGCGGATATGATTATTCCGTCCTGTATAACAAAACGCAGGGCAAAGCCGAGCAGCTGACGCAGGTCCTCTTTTACAGCGGCTATATGGGACAGAACTTTATCCCGTTCGACGCCGACGGCCGCGTTGACGGACGTCTCTGGCAGAGCTGGAAGATAAGGCCGGAGGATTACGGCGACGTCCCCGCCTCGCTCGGTCAGGCGGAGGAGCGCGAAGCCGGGAAAAACGACAGCTACAGCGAAAAGATCTACGCCCATCGGCTCTCAAACATCACGGGCGAAGCGGCGGACGTCCTGTCCCGGATCCGTTCCTTTGAAAACGGCGTTTTCGTCCCCAAATTTTACTTCATGCTCCATTGGATTTCTCCCGAGGTTCAGTTCCGCGCCGTCCGGTATATCGGCGGTTTTGCGACAAACGAGGCGGTACGCGTCTGGAGCCGGGAATACACGGGCGCAGAAAACGATACGTTTGCGGAAACAAAGGCGCATTTTACAGACGATGATTTGGCAAATCTGCCGGATCTTCCGTCCGCGATCGCCGCCGTCGCTCTTTCCTTTGAGCGCGGAGAGATCCGGCCGCCGCATATTGAAAACGCGGACGAACTGGAATTGGCGTCGCACGGCGTCTTCGGCTGGTACGCGAAGACCGGAGAGGGCGTGCTCGGGATCGTGCGGGTCACCTGGCGCTATCACGGCGAAAAGTTTCTGCAAGCCAAACTGGACGACGCGTATTATATCGTCGATTCCGCCTCCGGGCAGGCGCTCCCGATCGGGCGGGACCGGCTGCTTGACAGGCTCGGCGAATATGAAACGACCTATATTTTCGACGGAAGATACAGCGCAAACGGGAAGGTGTACCCCGTAAGGCCCGTCTAGCCGCTTGCGGCGTTCCCGCAAAAGCGCGCGCCGTAACCGCAACCTTTTTCTTTGGCGTCTGGCGCAAACGCCCCGCCTGTAAAAAGCTGCGATAAAACTACCGGCTGAAATAAGGAATTTTTCCTTACTTCAGCCGGTATTTGTTACCCCTCCCCAAGAACACGCTGCTTCCGGCGCGCTTTTTTATGAGAACGCCTTTTCTCCGTCTCTTTTGTTTCGCGGGCGTTCGGGCGGCGTCTTTTTGTGTATGTTTTTTCACCGAGGATCGCATAACCGGGCAAAACGCTCGGCTGATGCGTGTAAAAATAAAAAATAATGAATATTTTTTCATTCCGCCACTTGACAAAACGCGGCGGATGTTGTATCTTATTATATAAAATCATTGTAAAAGGCGGTAGACTGATGCCACACAAACCGCGCATATTTATCGACGGCAGCGCCGGAACGACCGGGCTGCGCATCCGGGAAAGACTGTCCGGCAGAGACGACCTGGTTCCGCGGACGTCGTGTTCCTGTGCCTGCCGGACGCCGCGGCTCTGGAGGCCGCAGCGCTTTTGCAGAATCCGGACACCGTCATAATAGATACCTCGACGGCGCACCGCACAGCCCCCGGCTGGACTTACGGCTTTCCCGAGCTTGAGGGACGGAGAGAGCTTATCGCCGCTTCCAGGCGCATAGCGAATCCCGGGTGCCACGCAAGCGGATTCATCGCTCTTGTCGAGCCGCTTGTGCGGCGGGGCCTGATACCGCCGGGAGCTCTCCTGGACTGCTTCTCCCTTACCGGATACTCCGGAGGAGGGAAGAAGATGATAGCCGATTATGAGGATCCCGGGAGAGCCGGAGAGCTCAGGGCTCCGAGACTGTACGGGCTGACCCAGACCCACAAGCATCTGCCGGAGATGAAAGCGGTCTGCGGGCTGGAAAACGCGCCCGTCTTCCTTCCGGTCGTATCTTCCTATTACGCGGGGATGGAAGTAACGGTGCCGCTGCGGCGCGCCGACACGGGCGCGGGGGCCGAGGAGATCGCGGCGGTATACCGCGAGTATTATGCGAAAGGCCTTGTCCGGTACGCGGACGGACCCGATGAGGGAGGGTTCCTCTCTGCCGGGAAATTCTCGGGACGGGACGATATGGAGTTGTCCGTGTGGGGCGACGGGGACCGCGTCCTCGCCGTAGCCAGATTCGACAATCTCGGCAAAGGAGCGTCCGGCTCGGCCATCCAGAATATGAATATCGTACTGGGACTTCCCGAGGATACGGGGTTGACCGTCGGTTGACGCGCGAGCGAAAAAACGAAAGAGAAAGGGGAAGAACGATGAAATACATAAACGGCGGCGTGTGCGCCGCGAGGGGATTCAAGGCGAACGGCATCTACTGCGGGATACGCAGGAACCGGTCGAAGAGGGACCTGGCGCTGATATTCAGCGAGACGCCGGCGTCCGCCGCGGCGGTGTATACGACCAATCTCGTCAAGGGAGCTCCTCTCACGGTCACAAAGAGACACCTTGAAAACGGGAAAGCGCAGGCGGTGATCTGCAACAGCGGGAACGCCAACACCTGCAACGCGGACGGAATTGAGATAGCGGAGAAGATGAGCGAGCTTGCCGGAAACGCGTTGGGGATCGATCCTTGCGATGTGATCGTCGCTTCGACCGGGGTCATCGGTCAGCCCCTCGATCTCTCTCCCGTGGCGGCAAAAATGGCGGAGCTCGTCTCGGGGCTGTCCGGGGAAGGCGGCGGTTTCGCCGCGGAAGCGATCATGACGACGGACACCAGACGCAAAGAGGCGGCCGTGGAGTTTACCGCCGGGGGAAAGGTCTGCCGCATGGGAGGCATGGCGAAAGGGAGCGGGATGATCCATCCCAATATGGCGACGATGCTGGTGTTCCTCACGACAGACGCGGCGATCACGCCGGAAATGCTTCGCTCGGCTTTGTCGGGAGATGTTGCGGATACCTTCAATATGATCTCCGTCGACGGCGATACCTCGACAAACGATATGGTCGCCGTTATGGCGAACGGGATGGCGGGAAACGCTGAGATCGCTTCAAAAGGGCCGGACTTCGACGCTTTCAGAGAGGCGCTCCGTTCTCTTACCGTAAAACTGTGCCGCGAGATCGCCGGGGACGGCGAGGGAGCGACCAAGCTGCTCGAATGCAGCGTGAGCGGCGCTCCGGACAAAGAAACGGCAAAGACGGTCGCAAAGAGCGTGATCTGCTCGAGCCTGCTCAAGGCGGCTATGTTCGGCGCGGACGCCAACTGGGGCCGCGTTCTGTGCGCGATCGGATACAGTGGAGCCGCCGTCGATCCCGGGAAGATCGACGTTGCGTTCTCAAGCGCCGCGGGGCGCGTGGACGTTTGCGCGGGGGGAGCGGGCGTCCCCTTCTCCGAAGAAGAGGCGAAAAAGATCCTCTCCGAATCCGAGATCGGCATCCTCGTGGATCTGAATTCCGGGGACGCCGCCGCCTCGGCCTGGGGATGCGATCTGACGTACGATTATGTGAAAATAAACGGCGACTACCGCACCTGAGCGGAGCCGCCGGAAAAACGAACCGAAAAAGGACGGGTCATATCAAATGGTCAACGATCTTTCAAACGCGGACCGGGCGGAGGTCCTGACTTCGGCGCTGCCGTACATCAGGCGTTACAACGGCAAGACCGTCGTCGTGAAGTACGGCGGGAACGCCATGGTCAACGAGTCTCTCAAGCTCCAGGTCATGCAGGATATCGTGCTGCTCTGGCTGATCGGAGTCAAGGTCGTGCTGGTACACGGCGGCGGACCGGAGATCAGCGCGATGATGGACAGACTCGGGAAGAAACCCGAATTCATCGACGGCCTGCGCGTTACGGACAAGGAAACGGTGGACATCGTGCAGATGGTCCTGGCGGGCAAGGTCAACAAGACCCTGGTCAACCTGCTTGAGAACGCGGGAGGCAGGGCCGTCGGCCTCTCCGGTATGGACGGGCGTCTCATCGAGGCGGAAAAGAAGGACGAAAAGCTCGGATACGTCGGCGAGATCACGAAAATCAACATCGCGCCCGTAACGGATCTGCTCGAGCGGGGATATATCCCGGTCATCTCCACGGTAGGCTGCGACAGACAGGGGAACGTGTACAACATAAACGGCGACACGGCGGCGGCGCATATCGCCGGAGCCCTCGGAGCCGAGCGTCTCATCATGATGACGGACATCGCCGGGATCTTGCGCGATCGCGACGATCTCTCCACCCTCATTCCGGAAATAACCGTCGAGGAGGCCGGCGCTTTGTACAGGGAAGGCGTCATCTCCGGCGGGATGATACCGAAAGTCGAATGCTGTATCGAGGCGATCCGGCGGGGCGTCAAGCATGTGATCATCATGGACGGCCGCGTGCCTCACTCCATTTTGATGGAGCTTCTGACCGACGAGGGCGCCGGAACGATGGTGTCCTCGGAAAAGATACAGGGCTGATACCGGCCCGGCGGGAAAGGCGTATGGAAAATGGATCTGTTTGAAGCGGACAAACAATATATAGCCGGTACGTATAAGCGGTTTCCGGTGGCGATCGCGAGCGGCAGGGGTTCGATCCTTACGGACTACGCCGGAAAAGAGTATATAGACATGGGGTGCGGCATCGGCGTTACCTCGTTCGGGATAGCCGACGAAGAATGGCGGCAGGCCGTCGCGGATCAGGCGGGAAAGGTCCAGCACACCTCGAACCTGTATTATACCGAGCCGTGCGTCCGGCTTGCCGGGATGCTTTGCGAGCGCACGGGGATGAAGAAGGTTTTTTTCAGCAATTCCGGCGCCGAGGCAAACGAGTGCGCCATCAAGGCGGCGCGGAAATACGCCGCCGGGAAACACGGCCCGGACTGCTATACGGTCGTTACGCTGAACAACAGCTTTCACGGACGCACGCTTACCACCCTGGCGGCGACGGGTCAGGCGCATTATCACGAGCTGTACAGACCGCTCACGCCCGGATTTGAGTCGATCGACGCGGGGGATCTCGCCGCTCTGAAAAAGCTCGCGGAAAAAGTCGGGATCGCGGCTGTCATGATAGAGTGCGTTCAGGGGGAAGGCGGCGTGCTGCCTGTCTCCCGCGAGTTCGTCGCCGGGCTGCGCGAATGGTGTACGGAAAACGACGCGATCCTGATCGTGGATGAAGTCCAGACGGGAAACGGCCGTTCGGGAGAGCTTTACGCTTATATGACGTACGGGATCGTTCCGGACGCGGTGTCCACCGCAAAGGGGCTGGCCGGGGGACTCCCGCTGGGAGCTACGCTGCTCGGGGACAAGCTCCGGGATGTATTCGGATTCGGCGACCACGGCTCCACGTTCGGCGGCAACCCCGTTTGCTGTGCGGCCGCCCTTTCCGTTCTCAGCCGCATCGACGGGCCTTTGCTGGCTTCGGTCCGGGAGAAGGCGGCGTATATGAGAGAGCAGTTTACCGGAGCGCCGGGCATAGAAGAGGTCACGGGCATCGGCCTGCTTGTGGGCCTTAAGACCGTAAGACCCGCGGCGGAGATCGTAACGGAGCTGATCGGAGAAGGCGTGCTCTGCCTTACGGCAAAGGACAGGGTAAGGCTGATGCCGGCTTTGAATATCCCGTCCGGGGTACTGGCCCGGGCGGTGGAAAAAATCAAGACCGTCTGCGCGAAGATCTGAGAGATACGAACGTTTTTCAGGCGAGGGAGGAAACGGAAGATGCTGGATCGATCCGTAAAAAAGGTACTGCTGATCGGGAGCGGTCCTATCGTCATAGGCCAGGCCGCCGAGTTCGATTACGCCGGGACGCAGGCCTGCAAAATCATCAAGGGAGAGGGGATCGAGCTTGTGCTCGTGAATTCCAATCCCGCCACCATCATGACCGACCGTTCGATGGCGGACAAGATCTATCTCGAGCCGCTGACGGAGCGTACGCTCGAGCGGATCATAGAACGGGAAAAACCGGATTCGCTCCTCGCCGGTCTGGGAGGTCAGACCGGGCTTACGCTCGCGATGGAGCTTGACAGGAGCGGCTTTCTGAAGGAACACGGAGTGAGAGTGCTCGGAACGTCCGTCGCCTCCATCGATCTCGCGGAGGACAGGCAGCTGTTCAAGAAGACGATGGAGCGCATAGGCGTGCCCACCATAGCCTCGGACACCGCGGAGAGCGTGGAGGAAGCGCTTGAGACGGCGGAGCGGATAGGATACCCCGTCATAATCCGCCCGGCTTTCACGCTCGGCGGCGGCGGCGGCGGGGTCGCGGGTTCGCGCGGGGAAATGGAGAGCGCCGCGAGGACCGGTCTCGAGGCTTCTCCGATCCATCAGATCCTGGTCGAAAAATACATAGTAGGCTGGGAAGAAATCGAATTCGAGGCGGTGCGCGACGCTTCCGGCAAGGCCATTACCGTATGCAGTATGGAGAACATCGATCCGGTCGGAGTGCATACCGGGGACTCTGTCGTCGTCGCTCCCGCGCTGACGCTTCCCGCTCCCGATCTGGAGATGCTGCGGCAGGCCTCCCTTCGCATCGTGGACGCTCTGGATATACGCGGGGGCTGCAACTGTCAGTTCGCGTACGACCCGGAGACGTCGGATTATTATGTCATAGAAGTCAATCCGCGCGTATCCCGTTCCTCTGCGCTTGCCAGCAAGGCGACGGGGTATCCCATCGCAAAGGTGACGACGCTCATCGCTCTCGGATACCTGCTTGAGGAGATCAGATTCGATCCGGCGGCAGAAGGAACGGCGGCGACGGAGCCCGACGTGGATTATATCGTCCTGAAGTATCCGAGATGGCCGTTTGACAAGTTCACCAATACCAGCCGCCGTCTCGGCACGCAGATGAAGGCGACGGGCGAGGTAATGGCCATAGGCGGCTGCGTCGAGGAGGCGCTGATGAAGGCGGTCCGCGGGGCGGAGATCCATCAGGAGACGCTCAACCGCGTTCCGCGTTCCGGCGCGCCGCTTGAAAAACGGCTTGCCAGAGTCAACGACCTGCGCGTTTTCACGATATTCGAAGCGCTCAAAAAAGGAGTGTCCGAGGAACATATCAGCGAGGTCACGGGCATCAACCGGTTCTTTATCGGGAAGCTGAAGAATCTTGCGGATTTCGAGGATTCTCTGGCCTCCGGGATCGACCGCAAAAAATATGTGCGGGGCAAGCAGTTCGGATATACCGACCGCGCGCTCGAATCCCTGACGGGCGCCCCTCTGCCGGACGACTGCAGAGCGGCGGCCGAATACAAGGCGGTCGACACCTGCAAAGGCGCTTTCGGACCCGCGGCGTACTATTACTCCTATTATCCCGACGAGCCTTCCGTTCCCGCGGCCGGGCAGACCGATCCGAACCGCATCCTCGTGCTCGGCTCCGGCCCCATCCGCATAGGGCAGGGGATAGAGTTCGATTACTCGTCGGTCAAGTGCGTCGAGGTGCTGCGCCGTCTCGGGTACGAGGTGCTGATCATCAACAACAATCCGGAGACCGTATCCACCGACTACGATACCTCCGACAGACTCTATTTTGAGCCGGTCACGGAGGAGGACGTCATGAACGTGATACGCAGGGAGCGTCCCGCCGGGGTCGTCGTCGCGTTCGGCGGTCAAACGGCGATCAAGCTCGCCGCCGCGCTTGACCGCGCGGGCGTCCGCATCCTCGGCACGTCGGCCGAGGGGATCGATATCGCCGAGGACCGGGAAAAATTCGACGCTTTCCTCGGCACGATAGAGATGAGCCGGCCGAAAGCCGTGTCCGTCGATACGCCCGAGGAGGCGCTGATCGCCGCCCGCATCCTCGGATATCCCGTGCTGCTGCGTCCCTCCTATGTGATCGGAGGGCAGGGGATGAGCATTGCCCGTTCGTCTGACGAGGTGCGCACGTATATGCAGGCCATACGCGCCGGCGGCATCGGGACCAACTCGGTCCTGGTGGACAAGTATATGCCGGGGACCGAGCTTGAGGTGGACTGCATCTCGGACGGAACGACGGTCTTTATCCCGGGGATCATGGAGCATATCGAGAGAGCGGGGATCCATTCCGGGGACTCGATCGCGGTATATCCCCCGTACAATCTGACGGAGCGTCTGACCAAAAAACTGACCGACGTTTCCGTCAAACTGGCGTTGGGGCTCGGGACGCGCGGCATCGTCAACATACAGTATCTCGTCCAGGACGGAGTCATCTACGTCATCGAGGTCAATCCCAGAGCCAGCCGTACCGTTCCGTATATCAGCAAGGTCACGGGGATCCCCATGATCGAGCTTGCGAGCAGGGTCATGCTCGGAGAGAAGCTCGCGGATATGGGCTTCAGGACCGGGCTTGCGCCGAGCGCAAGGTATTACGCGGTCAAGGTCCCCGTCTTCAGCTTTGAGAAGATATCCGACGCGAACTCCATTATGGGTCCGGAGATGAAATCCACCGGAGAGGTGCTCGGGATCGGACGGACCAAGGCGGAAGCGCTGTACAAGGGACTGGCCGCCTCCGGCGTCGACGTCAAGGGCAAGGACTACCCGTCGGGACGGGGCATCCTCATCTCCGTCGAGGACTACGACTACTCGGACGCCGTACGGCTCGCCGAGAAATTCACGGATCTCGGGATGAAGCTTTACGCCACCCCGGACACCGCGCAAGCCATACGGAGCCGCGGAATGGAGGTAACGACCGCGCGCAACGTCTGGGAGAACAACGATATTTACGATCTGCTGGATACGGGACGGGTGTGCTGCGTCGTATACACCGGCGCCGTGATGGACAGCTCGGTAGGGGACTTCCGCCTGCTCCACCGCAAAGCCATGAACCTGCGTATCCCGTGTATGACCTCTATCGATACGGCGATGGCGCTGGCTGACGTGATGAGCGCCTGCTATACGCAGGACAACACCTATCTTGTAGACATAAACCGGGAATGATTTTGTTGGCAAAGCAAAGGAAAGGGAACAGGTCAAATGGGGATCAATCTGAAAGGAAGATCGTTTCTTAAACTGCTGGATTTTACGCCGGAGGAAATAGAGGGGCTCATAGCCCTCGCCGGAAAACTCAAAGCCGAGAAAAAGGCGGGAACGGCGCACCGGCTGTGCGAGGGGATGAACGTTGCGCTCATATTCGAGAAGACAAGCACGCGCACCCGCTGCTCGTTCGAAGTGGCGGCGGCGGATCTGGGCATCCATCCCGTATATCTCGATCCTTCCGGCTCGCAGATAGGGAAAAAGGAAAGTATCGCGGATACCGCCCGGGTGCTGGGACGTATGTTTGACGGGATCGAATACCGCGGGTACGGGCAGAGCATCGTCGAGGAGCTGGCGAGATATGCCGGCGTTCCCGTCTGGAACGGGCTGACCAACGAGTTTCATCCCACGCAGATCCTGGCGGATTTCATGACGGCCGAGGAGCGGTTCGGCTCCCTGAAAGGGCTGAAGCTGGTATATATGGGAGACGCCAGATACAATACGGGCAACTCTCTGATGGTCGGCTGCGCCAAGACGGGGATGCGCTTTACCGCCTGCGCGCCGGAGGAATACTTCCCGGATCCGGCTTTGGTGAAAGAATGCGAAAGGATCGCGGCCGGCACGGGCGCCTCCCTTTCCTTTGATACGGATCCGGAGAGGGCCGTAAAGGGAGCGGACGTCGTCTATACGGACGTATGGGTGTCAATGGGCGAACCGGAGGAGGTCTGGGAGAAGCGCATAGCCGATCTGACTCCGTACAGAGTGACCGGGGAGCTTTTGGATGCGGCGGGTCCTCAAAGCGTGTTCATGCACTGCCTGCCGTCGTTCCACGATCTCAACACGGCGATAGGCCGGCAGATATATGAGAAATACGGCATCCGCTGCATGGAGGTGACGGATGAAGCGTTTGAGTCCGGTCATTCGATCGTCTTTGACGAGGCGGAGAACCGGATGCATACGATCAAGGCGGTCATGGCCGCGACGCTTGCCGGCGCTTCGGTCTGAAGCGAACAGCATAAGCGCCTGCGGACGCGGCGTCCGGGTCGAGGAGGGTCTTATGGAATATATCAGACTCACACGGGAAAATCTGGAGAGCGAGCATATCTGCTGCGCGATCTCGGATAACCGGGACGCGCAGGTCGCGTCCAAAAAGGCGTGGCTTGCGGAGCGCTTTGACGAGGGACTGGTCTTCCTCCGGAGCGCGGAACGCGGGAAATGCTTTATCGAGTATCTCCCGGCGGAAAACGCCTGGGTCCCGATCGAGGCGGGAGGCTATATGTATATCGACTGTCTCTGGGTCTCCGGCTCCTTCAAGGGGCACGGGTATTCAAACGATCTGCTCGGCGCGTGTATCGCCGACAGCCGGGAAAAGGGCAAGCAGGGACTGTGCATCCTCTCCTCTGAGAAAAAGCGGCCCTTCCTCGCCGATCCGAAATACTTGCGGCACAAGGGCTTTTCGGTCTGTGACGAGTCGGATAACGGCGTCCAGCTCTGGTATCTGCCGTTTTCCGACCGCGCCGGGAAACCGGCGTTCCGGGAGTGCGCCAGGCATCCGCACGTCGCGGAAAAGGGCTACGTGCTCTATTACACGGCGCAGTGTCCCTTCAACGCAAAGTACGTTCCCGTCGTGGAGCGGACCGCGCGGGAGCACGGCATCCCCTTCCGGGCGATCCGCCTCGAGAGCAGAGAAGCCGCGCAGAACGCGCCGACGCCGGTCACGACCTACGCGCTCTTTTGTGACGGCGAATATCTGACAAACGAGCAAATGAACGACAGGAAGTTTTTGAAGCTCGCGTCCCGCTGACCGCGGCCGCGGCTCGGAAAACACGGAGGACCCGGACGGCGGCACCCTTTCCCCATTGACACCTCCGCCGCGGTATGGTATACTGATGTCGGAAAACACAATTCGACCGATTGACAGGAAAGGAAAAACATGAAAAAGACAGGACTTTTCGCATTTTTGGCTTTGCTGATCGCGGCGCTCTGCCTGCTCTCCTCCTGCGGGGAAAAGCTCACGCAGAAAAAGGTGGAGTCCGATCCGATGGCCTACGTCCGGGAGGGGATCCGCCTGACGGCAAAGGACCTCCCGCTGGCCGATCTCACGGAAAAGACGGGGGAGAAGCTTTCCGGCGTCCTCTCGTACAAAGAGGGCTCGGAGGAGTTCTCGGCGACCTTCGGTGCGGATCCCGCGGCAAAAAAGGGCGCCCTCTCTTTTGAGCTGAAGTCCCCGCAGACGGAGGAGGAGGCGGAAAACGCTTTCCCGATCCCCACAAAGGGCGATCTCTATCTTGACGGGACGAAGATCGCCGCGCGCCTGGATCTTCTCCGGGATATTGTGGGCAGCGATACCGTCGGGCTCGATCTCGCCGCTCTCAAGGAGATCAAAAAAACAACGCTCTACCGCTCTTTCCTGGAAGTGAGCGGCATGACCGAGGAGCAGTTCGACCAGAAAGTGAAGGAGAGCTTCGGAGATTTACCCGACGTTGGGAAGCTGGAAGAACTGCAGCGGGAATTTACAGAAAAGATCAAGCCGATCCTCGAGGATGCGCTCGAGGCGACGGGCGTTGCCGAGGAGGAGATCACCCTCGACGGCAAACCGGTCAGGACGGTGGCGGTCTCCCATTCTCTCAAAGAGTCCGCCTATAAGGCCCTCGGGGAAGAGGTCTGGAAATACCTCGAGAAGGTCTCCGGTCTGTTTGGCGAGAAGGTGCAGGAGTCGTTCTCCGACGCGCTTCCCGAAAATCCGTTCGACGCGATCAAGGTCGAACAGTCCGGCAAGAGTTATCTCTCCGTCCGGACGGGGGAGCTCCTCCGGCAGGAGACCGATCTGCGCGTCACGCCCGCGGATCCGGAGACGGACTCCGTCGGTGTCTCCGCCCTGCATCTGAAGTCCGACGTCTCCTTCGGCGCGGATCCCGCGGCGGCGTTTTTGCCCGTCTTTGAGGTCCGCTTTGAGACGGAGGGGAAAGAAGAAGTAAAGCTCGTTCTCAAGGGCGCGGCCGTTTCCGGCGACGGCGCCTGGACGCTCGACGGGACGATCTCAGCTGAAAAAGGCGAGGAGAAGAAGGAGTTCGGTTACCGTTTTGTTTATGAAGACAGCGGCGACTACAAGCTGACCGTACAACTTGACCGGATCTCGGCCGACGTGCTCAAAGGCACGTTCAAGCGGACCGCCGACGGTCTCTCCTGCACCGCTGTCATCTTCGATCCCGACAGAGAGGGGCAGGAGGGCGGCGAGTTCTCGCTCGATCTCCGCTTTAACGCCGAGATCCCCGCGATGCCCGCGTATAAGGATCTGCTGGAGCTGACGCCGGAGGAGCTGAGCGCTCTGATCCCCGCGGAACCCGAACCGGAGGAAGAGGAGGAATACGAGTTCAGCGACTACGCCCTTTCCGTCGTGGGGCTTTACGCCGATATGGAGGAGGAAGACCTGAAAAAGGCTCTTGAGGATGGCTACGCCAAGGCGGGCCTGCCCGACGCGCTGAGCTATCTTTACTACAATCTGGCGCAGTACCGCGCGGCGGATCTGATCCAGAACTACGGTGCAAAGCAGGAGGATATGCAGGCGATCTGGGATGAAATCGTGAAAAGCGACGGCACCTATCTCGATCTCGCCGCCGCCTTTGAGGACGCTTACGCCCGGGCAACGGCGCCGAGCGAGGAGGAGATCAAGGACCTGCTGCAAAACTTCCGGGATTACGGATTTGAGAGCCGCGAGGACGCTCTCGCCTTCCTGCGCGACAACTACGGCGATTACGTCACCGTCCCCGAAGCGTAAAAAGAAAAACAAAGCCGCGTTTGCGGCTTTGTTTTTTTGAAAAAAAGATAGACAAAGGCCGCCCGGTGTGATAGAATGGATTTGGACTCCGGGAAGCGTTCCCGAAAAATAAAAAAACAGGAGAGACAGTATGCAGTACGAAATCAAAGGCACCCCCCTCCCCGTAGTGATCTGCAACCTGAACGACGGCGAGCAGATGATCACCGAGCGCGGCAGTATGAGCTGGATGACCCCGAATATGAAGATGGAGACCACCAGCAACGGCGGCATCGGCAAGGCGCTCGGCAGGATGTTTGCCGGCGAGGCCCTCTTCCAGAACCGCTACACGGCGCACGGAAACGGCATGATCGCCTTTGCCTCCAGCTTCCCCGGTGAGATCCGCGCGCTGCGGATCACCCCGGACCGTCCCGTTATCCTGCAGAAGAGAGCGTTTCTTGCCTGCGAGCCGGGCGTGGAGCTTTCCGTCCACTTCCAGAAGAAACTCGGCGCCGGCTTCTTCGGCGGCGAGGGCTTTATCATGCAGCGCCTCTCCGGCAACGGCATCGCCTTTGCGGAGATCGACGGCTGCGCCGTGGAGTACGAGCTGGCGGCCGGTCAGCAGATGATCGTCGATACCGGCTATCTCGCGATGATGGACGCGACCTGCTCGATGAGCGTCACGACCGTCCCGGGCGCAAAGAATATGCTCTTCGGCGGCGAGGGACTCTTCAACACCGTGATCACCGGCCCCGGCAAGATCGTCCTGCAGACGATGCCGCTTTCCGGGATCGCCGGCGCCTTCCAGAGCTCGTCAAAATAACGGCGGGAGATGTATGACAGGATCCTGTGCCTGATCTATCTCGGCGTCCTCCTCCTGTCTTCGCTTGCCGCCTTCTGCCTTTTCGGGCGGGACAAGGCGCTCGCGAAGCGGGAGGGGGCGCTCCGCGTCCGCGAAAAAACGCTGCTCTTTTTCACGGCGTTCGGGGGCGCGGCGGGCGCTTTCCTCGGCCGGCTCGTTTTCCGGCATAAGACGAAAAAACTCGTTTTTTCCGTCGTGACCGCCGCCGCGCTCCTTTTGCAGGCGGCGACGCTGGCTTTCCTTCTCTGGAAGGCGGGAGGACCCGTCCGATGAAAAGGATCCCCGATACGCCGATCGAGCGCTCCCACTCTCCGCGCTCGAACTTCCGGCTTGCTCTGATCGCGCTCCTCGCTTCCGTCGGCTTTTGCGGGATCTTCGTTTCGCTCGGGCTGCGCGGGATCGCGGGGGACGGGACCGTCGCGCTCTGCCTTGCGGCAAGCTGCCTTGCAACGGCGCTCTCCGCGCGGCTCTTTGCGCGCTTTGTCCGATAAAAAAAGACCGGAGATCCGGTCTTTTTTTTGTTTTGCTTTTGCCGGAGAGCGCCGGAGCTTTTACAAAAACTTCCGGAACGCCGTCGGCAGGGCGAAATCGGAGAGCAGCTTTTCCCGCGAGGCGAGGACAAAGGAGGGGGGCAGGACCCTTATCCGCCCGGAGAGGGCGGTCATCCGCCACTCCACGTGGGTAAAGATATGGGTCTTTTTCCCGAGGAGGCGCCAGGAGTCCGCCTCGCCGCCGAGCGAGGAGAGGAAGGCGTTTGCTTTTTCTTTTGTCGCCTCGCCCGCAAAGCCCGGCAGCTCCCACATCCCGGCAAGCAGGCCGGAGGAGGGGCGGCGGCGGACGGCGAGTTTTTCCCCGTCGGAGAGCAGCAGGACGGCGCGCTCCTCGATCCGCCGCTCCTTTTTCGGGGAGCGGACGGGGAGGGCCGTTTCGCGTCCCTCCCGCCGCGCAAGGCAGAGCGCGGCGAGCGGGCAGGAGGCGCAGAGAGGGGCGCCGTTCGGCAGGCAGACCGTCTCCCCGAGCTCCATCAGCCCCTCGGTCAGCTCTCCCGCCTCGCGCCCGGAGGGGTAGACCGCCTTCAGGGTCCCCGCCGCCTCCGTCCGCGTCGCGGGCAGGAGGACGTCCGCCTCCGAGAGGGTCAGCCGGGAGAGGACGCGCAGGACGTTGCCGTCCACGGCGGGCTCCGGCTCGCCGTAGGCGATCGAGGCGATCGCTCCGGCGGTATAGAGGCCTACTCCGGGGAGAGCCGCCAGCTCCGCGGAGGAGCGCGGCAGCTCGCCGCCGTACCGCTCGCAGAGCAGGACCGCCGCTTTTTTCAGATTGCGGGCGCGGCTGTAATACCCGAGCCCCTCCCAGAGCTTCAGGAGCCGCTCCTCCGGTACGGCGGCGAGGTCGGCGACCGTCGGCAGCTCGGAGAGGAAGCGCTCGTAGTAGGGGAGCGCGGCGCGGATCCGCGTTTGCTGCAGCATGATCTCCGAGAGCCAGACGTGGTAGGGGGTCGGCTCGCGCCGCCAGGGGAGATCGACCCGGTTTTCCCGGTACCAGGCGAGCAGCGGCGGGATCGCCCGCCGCAGGAGCGCCTGCTCCGGGGTGTCGGTTTTCTTGTTTTTCATGCCTGTATTCTACCACAAAGAAAGAAAAAAGAAAAGCCCTTTTCCGCAATTCGGACGGCTTTCGGGCTTGAAAAAAGCGGCGCGGTGTGCTATGCTATAGGGGAGAATTTTTACAGATAAGGATCGGATATGGAACTTCTCGAATATTTCCGTCTTACACGCGGCGCCGCTCCCTATGACGTCCTCGGGCTCGGGGAGGTGATGCTCCGCCTCTCCGCCAGCGACCGCGAGCGGATCAATCAGGGCAGCATCTTTGAAAAACGCATCGGCGGCTCGGAGTTCAACGTGCTCTCCGGCGTCTCGGTCCTCGGGGGCAGGTGCGGACTTGTCACCAAGCTGCCGGACAGCGAGCTCGGCACCTTTGTGATCGGGCAGGTCCGCAGCTGCGGCGTGACGGACGAGTTCATCGTCCGGGACCCGGCAAAGGGGGCGCGGCTCGGCGTCTATTACTACGAGGCGGGCGCCTCCCCCCGCAAAAGCACCGTGATCTATGACCGCGCCGCCTCCAGCATGTGCGGCATGACTCTCGCGGACATCCCGGACAAGGCGTTCTCTTCCGCGCGCGTCTTCCACACCAGCGGCATCACGCTCGCTCTCTCGCCCGGGTGCCGCCTGCTTGTCGGGGAGACGATGCGCCGCTTCCGGGAGCAGGGAGCGCTGATCAGCTTTGACGTCAATTACCGCGTGAGCCAATGGAGCGAGGAGGATGCCCGCGATACGATCCGCGGGATCCTGCCGTACGTCGATCTCTTTTTCGTCTCGGAGGAGTCCTCCCGCCGGATGTTCGGCAAGACCGGAACGCTGGAGGAGATCATGAAGAGTTACTGCCGGGAGTACGGCGTCCGGATGGTCGCCACCACGCAGCGCACGGCAAAGAGCCCCAGCCAGCACGATTTCGGCTCCGTGATCTATTCC
>CACYYS010000047.1 GCA_902778725.1 uncultured Ruminococcus sp. | reverse complement strand
GTACCGGGCGGCTTTTTGCCTTGTTCTGCTTTGAATACGCTTTCCCAAAATCTTCCCTTTTCGGAAGTCTTTTCGCTTCCTTTTCTTCAGAAAAGGAAGGTTTTTTTCAGAAAAGCAGGTTAGGCGTCCTTCCGGAGATTGACGAGGAAGTACTGGATCCCGGAGCCGAGGGTAGTGACGGAGACGACGGCGAGGAAGAGGTAGGAGAAGAGGCGGTCCGGGGTACCGAGGGCGGGGGTGAGGAGGGGTGGCTCGAGGAGGAAGACGCAGACGGCGATCATCTGGGAGACGGTCTTGATCTTACCGAAGAGGGAGGCGGAGACGACCTTCCCCTCCCGGCCTGCGAGGAGGAGCCGGAGGGAGGTGACGGCGAGCTCCCGGAAGAGGATGAGGAAGACGACCCAGACGAGGAGGGCGCCGAAGAGGGTGTTTGCGGTTTTGGCGAGGACGGCGACAAAGACCCCGAGGATCAGGATCTTATCGGCGATGGGGTCGAGGAACTTGCCGAAGTCGGTGACCATATGGTACTTCCTTGCGAGGTAGCCGTCGAGCAGGTCGGTGAGGGAGATGAGGAGGAAGACGGCGGCGGCGGTGAGGGCGGCGGCGAGGGTATCGGGGAGGAAGATGACCAGCGCCATACAGACGGGGACGAGGACGATGCGGAGCATCGTGAGGACGTTCGGGAGGTTGAGATATTTTTTCTTCATAGCTGCTCCTTTCAAAAGAGGGAAACGTTTGTGCCGATCAGGTCGTAATCCTCGGCCTCTTCTATTTTAACGTCAACGAAGCGCGGAAAAGCGAATTTCCTGTCCGAGCTGAAAAAGACTTTTCCGTCCACGTCGGGGGCGTCCGCCTCGCTGCGGCCGACGTAGACGCCGGCGGGGACGTCAAAATCCTCGCAGAGGACGCGCAGGGTCTTGCCGACGAAGGTCTTGCCGCGTTTTTCCGAGACGCCGAGCTGGATGCGCATCACCTCGTCGCAGCGGTCCTGCTTTTCCTGCTCGGGGATCTGATCGGGGAAGGAGGCGGCGGGGGTGTTCTCCTCGGGGGAGTAGGCGAAAGCGCCGAGGCGGTCGAACTTTGCCTCCTTCACAAAGCGGCAGAGGGCGCGGAAGTCCTCCTTTGTCTCGCCGGGGAAGCCGACCATGACGGTGGTGCGCAGGGTAACGCCGGGGATGGCGGCGCGCAGGCGGGCGACGGCGGAGCGGATCACGTCCGCGCCCCCGTGCCGGCCCATGCGGGAAAGGACGGCGTCCGAGATATGCTGGATCGGGATATCGGCGTATTTGACGACGCGCGGGTTATCGCGCATTTCGGCGATCAGCTCGTCGGTGATCTTATCGGGGTAGAGGTAGAGGAGGCGGATCCAGGGGATCTTCGTCTCGGCGCAGACGGCGCGGATCAGCTCCGGGAGCTTGTAGGCGCCGTAAAGGTCGAGCCCGTAGCGGGAGGTATCCTGCGCGATGAGGCAGAGCTCCTTCACGCCGAGCGCCTCGAGGTCTTTTGCCTCGCGGACCAGCTCCTCGATCGGGCGGGAGCGCATCTTCCCGCGGATGAGGGGGATGGCGCAGTAGGAGCAGCGGTTGTCGCAGCCCTCCGCGACCTTGAGGTAGGCGAAGCCGTTTGTGGTAAGGACGCGGTCGCCTCCGAGGGGGGCGGTCTCCTTTTCTCCGTGGGCGTACCAGTCCCGCCGGCCCTCCTCCACGGCGCGGACCGCCTCGACGATCCGGTCGGCGCTGCCGATGCCGACGACGGCGTCCGCCTCGGGCAGCTCACGGGGAACTTCCTTTCCGTAGCGCTCGGCGAGGCAGCCGGTGACGACGATGCCGCGCAGCTTGTGGTGCTCCTTCAGCCACGCGAGGTCGAGGATCGTATCGATCGACTCCTGCTTGGCGCTCTCGATGAAGGCGCAGGTATTGACGACGATGATATCCGCCTCCGCCTCATCCGGGGTGATCTCGTAGCCGGCGGCGACGAGCTTGGCGAGCATGACCTCGGTATCCACGAGGTTTTTGGCGCAGCCGAGGGATACGAATCCTACTTTGGTCATAGTGAGAATCCTTTCGGCGTTTCAGTACCCGTAGCGGTAGAGGAACGCGCGCATTTTTTGACTTTCCTCCGCGCTTTGCGGCTTTGTTTTGCCGAACTTGCGCAAAAGGAGTTTTTTCCGGTTTTCCGCGAAGGGGAGCTCCTCCTCGAGCAGCGAGAGAGTCTCGCGGACCGCGGCGCGGTCGTAGCCCTTTGAGAGGAGAGACGCCTCGATGCGGCGCCTGCCCCAGAGCTTTTCGCAGGCGTCTGCGCGGATCTCGTCGGAAAGGAGGGCGCGGTCGTCGATATAGCCTTTTTCGCGCATCTGGGCGCAGGCGTACTCGGCGTCCTCGCGGGAGACGCCCTTCTGCCGCAGCTTGCGGCAGAGGGCGGCGGAGGAATTGTCCCCGTAGGAGAGCAGGCGCAGGGCGGCGCGGACCGCGGCGCAGCGGCGCTCCGCCGCGAGGAGGGCGACCGCCTGCTCCGGCTCGATCATCAGCCCGGGGGAGAAGAGATAGGGCGCGGCGTCCTCGGAGAAGAGGAGGAGGGTCTTTTCCTCACTGCCGTATCTGCCCTCGCAGCGGAGGGTGAGGGAGGCGGTCTCCCCGTCCCCGACCGCGTGCCCCTCCACAACGGAGAAGATCATTCGTCCTCGCCGAGCTCAAACTCGCGGAGCTCGTCGAAGTCCTCGTCCTCCGGCTCCTCGACGATCTCGGCGTCGAGATCGGCGGAGAGGGCGCGGATCTTTGCCTCGATCTCCGCTGCGAGGGCGGCGTCGGTCTCGAGGGTCTTGCGGGCGTTGTCCTTGCCCTGGCCGAGGCGCTGCTCGCCGTAGTTGATCCAGGCGCCGCTCTTTTTCAGCACGCCGAGGGCGATGCCCATCTCGAGCAGCTCGCTTGTCTTGGAGATGCCTTTGCCGAAGAGGATATCGAACTCCGCGGTGCGGAAGGGGGGCGCCACCTTGTTTTTGACGACCTTGCACTTGACGTGGTTGCCGTACGCCTCGCTGCCGGTCTTGAGGGTCTCGGTGCGGCGGATGTCGATGCGGACGGAGGCGTAGAACTTCAGCGCGCGGCCGCCGGTCGTGACCTCGGGGTTGCCGTACATGACGTTGACCTTTTCGCGGAGCTGGTTGATGAAGATGACGATGGCGTTGGACTTGGCGATGGCGCCGGAGAGCATCCGCATCGCCTTGCTCATCAGGCGGGCGTGCAGACCGACGTTGGACTGGGAGAGGTTGCCGTCGATCTCCTGCTTGGGGACGAGGGCGGCGACCGAGTCGATGACGATGATATCGACGGCGCCGGAGTTGACGAGCGCCTCGGCGATCTCGAGCGCCTGCTCGCCGTAGTCGGGCTGGGAGACGAGCAGCTCGTTGATATCGACGCCGATGTGCTTTGCGTAGATGGGGTCGAGCGCGTGCTCCGCGTCGATGAACGCCGCGGTTCCGCCCGCCTTCTGCACCTCCGCGATCACGTGGAGCGCGACCGTCGTTTTACCGGAGGACTCCGGTCCGTAGATCTCGGTGATGCGCCCGCGCGGGATGCCGCCGACGCCGAGCGCGCGGTCGAGCCCGATCGACCCGGTCGATACCGCGCTGACCTCCAGGCTGGCAGCGTCGCCGAGCTTCATGATCGAGCCGTCGCCGTAATCCTTCGAGATGCGGGAGAGGACCGACTCGAGCGCCTGCTTTTTGCCCTCCGCGTCGGTCACGGGCGCCGCGGACTTCGCCGCGGCCTTTTTCGTTGCTGCCATAATCTTTCTCCTTGTTCGTATTTTGAAAAAAGAACGCTCCTTCCTTTTCTGAAGAAAAGGAAGCGAAAAGCCCTACTTTTCTGAAGAAAAGTAGGCAAAAGACTTTTTGAAAGGGGGGAATCAAGAGCGAACACTCGCTCCCGTCCCCGTCCCGCTCCGTTTCCTCTGCGCAGGATGTTCGCGCCGTTTGCCTCCCTTGTGTAAAGGGAGGGGGACCGCTTGCGGTGGAAGGATTGTCGGACGGACGCCGCCGGTCGGAACGGAGCGGTATTTTCCTTCTTTTACAATCCTTCAGTCAGCTCCGCTGACAGCTCCCTTTACACAAGGGAGCCAAAGAAGGGAGCCAAAGATAGAAGCAATCGAGAAACGCCAGGAGCAAGCCCCTGTCTGCGCGGGGTTTCCCTCTCCCTCTTTTGAGGGGGGAACGCCGCCGGGAGGCGCTGCCAAAAGAGATTTTGAAAAAGGTTTTTGCCCGTTTTTCTCCGCTGACCCGTCAATAGGTCGGGGAGTCGAGCAGCCAGACGCCGTTTTCCTTTTTGAGGGTGAGGAGGGCGTCGTCGTCCTTTTCTCCGTCGAGGGTGGCGGCGAGACGGACCTTCACCTCCGAGGGGGAGGAGCGCTCCACCGTGAGGGTGTCGTAGAGGAAGGCGCGCTTCCCGGGTAAGATACTTTCCGCGTCCCTGTGCTGCATCAGATTGCCGTCCCCGTCCTCGGAAAAGCGGGCGAGGAGGGCGCCGACCTCGCTCGTCACGCCGGTGAACGCCGCTTCCTCGATGCGCGCGGCGTAGTCCGCGGTATAGACCGCCTCGGTCTCCTCCCGGATCAGATCGGCGGTGTAAAAATCCGTTTGGTCGATGTCGATATAGAAATAGTCGCTGCCGGTCGCGGAAGCGACGGCGGGCAGGCCCTTGCCGTAGTAGATCTCGTTCAGGACAAAGGAGCGCTCGCACAGCTCCCGCACGCGGGGGGCGATCTCCTCCGCCGTCGGGCCTTTGGCGCAGGCGGAGAGGAAGGCGGCAAAGAGGAAGGAGAGGAGCAGGAGCGGGAGGAGGAGGGCGGCGCGCCCTCCCCGCCCGGAAAACGCCTTATGCTTCATCGCTCTGCGGGGCGGCGGTCTCCCCGGTCTCGCCTGCCGCTCCGGTCTCGCCGGCGGGTTCGGCTCCTTCGGCGGCTTCTTCCTTTTCGCTCTTGGGGAGCAGGGCGAAGTTGACGACCGAGGCGTCCCCGGAGGTGCGCATCACGATGACGCCGGCGGCGGTGCGGGAGTAGACGGGGATCTCCGCCGTATCCATCCGGATCACGATGCCGCTGTCGGTGATGATCATCAGATCGTCCCCGTCGGCGACGGCGGCGATACCGGCGACCCTGCCCGCCTTTTCATTGACGTTCTGGCAGGTGACGCCCTGTCCGCCGCGGTTCTTCATCATCCGGAAGTCGTCGAAGGGCACGCGCTTGCCGCAGCCCCGCTCGGTGATGACGAGCAGCTTTTTCTCCGGGTCGACGAGGGCGACGCCGCAGACCGCGTCCTCCGCGTCTTTTAAGCGGATGCCGATCACGCCGCGGGCGGCGCGGCCCATCGGGCGCAGCGTCTCCCCGGAGAAGCGGACGGCGTAGCCGTTTTTGGTGGCGATGACGATCTCGTCCTCGTCCCCCATCCTGCCGGCGTAGAGCAGCTCGTCCCCCTCGTCGAGGGTGAGGGCGCGCTTGCCGGACTTTCTCTGGTAGGTGAACTCCGCCATCGGCGTGCGCTTGACGATGCCGCGGCGGGTCACAAAGAGCAGGTACCCCTCCTCCAGATCGGAGACCGAGAGGACGGAGGAGATCTTCTCCCCGTCGGTAAGCTCGAGGACGTTTGCGATGCTCGTCCCCTTTGCGGTGCGGGAGGACTCGGGGATGCGGTACGCCTTTTTGGTATACACGCGCCCGAGGTTGGTAAAGAACATCATGGTGGAGTGGCTGTCGGCGGAGATGACGTCGCGGATGAAGTCCTCCTCCTTGGTGCCGGCGCCGATGATCCCCTTGCCGCCGCGGCGCTGCGCGGAATAGGTGTCCGCGGGCAGGCGCTTGATGTAGCCGCAGTCGGAGAGGGTGATGACGCAGGTGTGGCGGGGGATCAGATCCTCGTCGAGGATGTCGTCCTCCGCCTCGACGATCTCGGTGCGGCGCTCGTCGCCGTATCTCTCCTTGATCGCGAGCAGCTCCTCCCGGACGATCGCGCGGATGCGCCCCTCGTCCGCGAGGATGGCGCGCAGCTCCGCCACCGTCTCCTCGAGCTTATGCAGTCTCTCCTCGATCTTCTGCCGCTCAAGGCCGGAGAGCTTGCCGAGGGTCATATCCACGATCGCCTGGGCCTGCGCGTCCGAGAGGGAGAACTCCGCCATCAGCGCCTCCTTTGCGTCGGGGATGGAGGCGGACTTTTTGATCAGCTCGATCACGCGGTCGATGTTTTCGATCGCGATCATATAGCCTTCGAGGATGTGCATCTCGCGCAGCGCCTTGTCGAGATCGAACTTTGTGCGCCGGGCGATGATGTCCTCCTGGAAGGAGACGTAATTCTGCAAAATCTCCTTGAGGGTGAGGATCTTCGGCTCCCCGCCGACCAGCGCGAGCATATTCACGGCGCAGGTGTCCTGGAGCTGGGTGTATTTGTAGAGCTGGTTTAGGAGCACCTGGCCGTTGACGTCCCGGCGGTACTCGATGACGATCCGCATCCCGGCGCGTCCGCTCTCGTCCCGCAGGCCGGTGATGCCCTCGACCTTGCCCTGCTTGTGCAGCTCCGCGATGCTTGCGACGAGCATCGACTTGTTGACCTGGTAGGGGATCTCGGTGACGATGATGCGGCGCTTCTCCTCCTCCACCGTGGCGCGGGCGCGGACGTTGATATGCCCCTTGCCCGTCGCGTAGGCGGCGTAGATGCCGTTTGTGCCGTAGATGACGCCGCGGGTCGGGAAGTCCGGACCCTTGATGTACTGCATCAGCTCGGCGGTATCGGCTTCCGGATGATCGATCAGGCACACCGCCCCGTCGATCACCTCGCCGAGGTTGTGCGTGGGGATGTAGGTCGCCATGCCGACGGCGATGCCGATCGAGCCGTTGACAAGGAGATTGGGGAAGCGGGAGGGGAGCACCGCGGGCTCGCTCCGCTTGTTGTCGAAGTTGGGGACGAAGTCCACCACGTTCTTCTCGATATCGGAGAGCATATGGTTCGCGATCCTCGACATCCGCGCCTCGGTATACCGGTAGGCGGCGGCGGGGTCGCCGTCGACGTTGCCGAAGTTGCCGTGGCCCTCGATCAGCGGATAGCGCAGCGAAAAGGACTGCGCCATGCGGACCATCGTCTGATAGACCGCCACGTCGCCGTGCGGATGATAGCGGCCGAGGACGTTGCCGACCGTGGTCGCCGATTTATAGAAGGGCTTGTCCGAGGTGAGGTGATCCTCGTACATCGCGTAGAGGATGCGGCGCTGGACCGGCTTCATCCCGTCCCGCACGTCCGGCAGAGCGCGGCTCGTGATGACGCTCATCGAGTAGTCGATAAAGGAGTTTTTGACCTCGTGCTCCATCTCGACCGGCAGGATCTTTTGATGCGAGTAGTCCAGATTATTGTGTTCCATGTTTCCTATCCTTTACTGAATGTTAGAGCGGTCTCTAACAAGCGTTCGTCTTTTTTCGACAGGCAAAGCTTGCGGAAAAGACCCGCAACGCCTTGCAGCTGTAAGTTTCTACAAGGTTTTCGACAGCCTGTCTAAATCCGGTCGGTCAGATGTCGAGGTTTGATACGTATCTCGCGTTCTCTTCGATGAACTTGCGGCGGGGCTCCACCTGGTCGCCCATCAGGACGGAAAAAACCTCGTCCGCCTGCACCGCGTCGTCGATCGTGACCTGCAGGAGCGTGCGCGTCTCGGGGTCCATCGTCGTCTCCCAGAGCTGCTCCGGGTCCATCTCGCCGAGACCTTTGTAGCGTTCGGTATCCGCCTTTTCCCCGAGCTCGGCGATGTAGCGGTCCCGCTCCTCGTCCGAGAAGGCGTAGCGCACCGTCTTGCCGCGGGAGACCTTGTAAAGCGGCGGCTGGGCGAGGTAGATGTTGCCGTTCTCGAGAAGCTGCCGCATGTGCCGGAAGAAGAAGGTGAGCAGCAGGATCCTTATATGCGAGCCGTCGACGTCGGCATCCGCCATGATGATGATCTTGCCGTAGCGGAGCTTGGCGATATCAAAGTCCTCGCCGATCCCGCAGCCGAGCGCCTGGATGATCGGGGTGAGGGAGGGGTTGGAATAGACCTTGTCGAGCCGGCTCTTTTCGACGTTGAGGACCTTGCCGCGCATCGGCAGGATCGCCTGGAAGCGGCTGTCACGCCCGTCCTTCGCGGAGCCTCCTGCGGAGTCTCCCTCCACCAGGTACACCTCGGTCAACTCCACCGACTTTTCCTGGCAGTCGGCGAGCTTGCCGGGCAGGGTGGAGCCCTCCAGCGCGTTTTTCCGGCGGGTCAGCTCCCGCGCCTTGCGCGCCGCCTCCCTTGCGCGGGCGGCGGTCATCGATTTTTCGAGGATCATCTTGCCGACCGAGGGGTTCTCCTCGAGGAATTCCCCGAGCTTCTGGGTGACGATGCCGTCGACGAGCGTCCGGATCTCGGTGTTTCCGAGCTTCGCCTTGGTCTGGGACTCGAACTGCGCGTCCTCCAGCTTGACGCTGATGACGGCGATCAGCCCCTCGCGCACGTCCTCGCCGGTGAGCTTTTCGTCCCCTTTGAGGACCCCGATCTTCGCCGCGTAGGCGTTGAGGACCTTGGTCAGCGCGGTCTTGAAACCGACCTCGTGCGTGCCGCCCTCCACCGTGTGCATATTGTTGGCGAACGAGAGGATGATCTCGTTATAGCTGTCGTTGTACTGCATGGCGACCTCGGCGGTGCTGCCGTTCTTCTCGCCCTTCATATAGATGACCTGCGGGTGGACCGGGTTGCCGCGCTTGCTGCCCTCGTTGAGGTATTCGACAAAGCTGCGGATCCCGCCCTCGTAGCAGAGGTCGTCCTCGCGGACCTCCTCCCCGCGCCGGTCGATCAGCCGGATGCGGATGCCGCCGTTGAGGAAGGACTGCTCGCGGAGGCGCGTGAGCAGCATATCGTGGTCGAAGACCGTCTCTTCAAAGATCTCTTTGTCCGGCAGGAAACGGCAGGTCACGCCGTGCCGGTCGGTCTCCCCCTCGCAGCGAAACGGCCGCGCCACCTTGCCGCGCTCGAAGCGCTCGGTGTAGCGCTTGCCGTCGTGGCAGCTCTCTACCTCGACCCACTCGGAGAGCGCGTTGACGACCGAGGCGCCCACGCCGTGCAGACCGCCCGCGATCTTGTAGCCGCCGCCGCCGAATTTGCCGCCCGCGTGCAGGACGGTGTAGACGACCTCCAGCGTCGGTTTCTGCAGTTTTTCGTTCATGCCGCCGGGGATGCCGCGTCCGTTGTCCTCGACCGTGACGCTGTTGTCCGGCCAGAGGGTAACGGTGATCTGATCGCACGCGCCCGCCAGCGCCTCGTCGATCGAATTGTCGACGATCTCGTGCACGAGATGGTGCAGTCCCTTGAGGGACGTGGTCCCGATATACATCCCGGGACGCTTGCGGACCGCCTCCAGCCCTTCCAGCACCTGGATCTGACTGTCCTCGTACTTTTCGGTCACCGGGGCGTCGATCCCCTTGTTTTCGATCTCCATAGACTCTATGCTCCCTTTCGTGATTTGACTCTTATTTGCGCGGACCGGCGGCGGGCGGCCGCCCCTTGAGCGCCGCGGCGGAAAGCGGCGTGAACAGCACCCGGCTCTCCCCCCGCTCCCCCAGGTAGAGAACAAAGGACTTCGGCAGATCCTCGCTCGCGCGCTCGGTCTTCCCTTCCTTTTCCGCCTGCCTCAGGTAGCGCTTCGTATCCTCGCCGCGGCTCGCGGCGTCGAGATCGAAGATCCCGATGATCCGTCCCCGCCGCAGGATCCGGTTCTTCCCTGCATAAAGATACATCTTTTTTTTCGTAACGAACGTACGCCGCCCGTTTTTCCTTCAAAAAATTTTCTTGACAAACGCTTTTCTTTCGCCTATAATAAAGACAGAGCAGAGCAAAGCAGTTGCAGAAGAATGCGTTTCATTCAGGTTTTCCTTTCACATTGGGGGATCGCCGCTTTTCCGTAGGCGTCGGAAAAGCGGCTTTCTCTTTTTCCGCTTTTTTTACGCGTTCCCGAGGGGAGTGAAAACGCCCCGCTCCGCCCGGATCACCCGCTCGCCGTTTCCGGCGCGAAGGTCCTCCTCGCAGGAGGTGATCAGAAACTGCTTCCCCTCCGAGCGGCGCCGCAGATAGTCGCGCCGGCCGGCGTCCAGCTCGCTGAACACGTCGTCGAGGAGAAAGACCGGATACTCCCCCGTCTTCTCCCGGCAGATCTCCCCCTCCGCCAGCTTGAGGGAGAGGACCGCCGTCCTCTGCTGCCCCTGCGAGCCCATCAGCCGCAGGTATTCCCCGTTGAGCCGGAAGACCAGATCGTCCCGGTGTACGCCGTGCTGCGTCGCTCCGGTGAGGATATCCCGCTCCCAACTCTCGGAAAAGAGTTTTTCGTATTTTTTCTCCCCTTCCGCCGCGTCCTCCGGGTCCTCGATATCGCAGTCGTAGGTGAGGCGCAGGGTCTCCCCGCCGCCGCTCATCTCGCTCATCGCAAATTCGGCGAAGGGGGAAAGGCTTTTTACGTAGAACGCCCGCATCGCCGCGATCTTCGCCGCGTATTTCGCGAGCTGACGGTCCCAGACGGCGAGAAGCTCCGCCCGCCGGTTCCTCTCCCCGCCCGTCATTCCCGGGGCTCCGAGACCCTTTAAGACCGCGTTGCGGTGATCGAGCGCGATCCCGTAGTTTCCGAGGAGATAAATATAGTCGCGGGAGAGCTGCGAGATCGCGATATTGAGGAACTCCCGCCGCTCGGCGGGCGCGCCCTTGACGATCTCGAGATGGTCGGGACAGAAGAGCACCGCGCGGAAACGCGAGAGCATCTCGATATTCCGATCCACCTTTACCCCGTTGACAAAGCGCTTCATCTTTTTTTCGGAATACTCGACGAAAAGCTCCTGCTCCCGGTCGCGGTCGGTGTATTCGTTTTTCACCGAGAAGAAGCTCTCGCCCGTCCGGCACAGGTCCCGGTCCGGCGTCGCCCGGAAGCTCCTGCCGCGCGCAAAAAGATAGATCGCCTCGATCAGATTGGTCTTTCCCTGCGCGTTGTTCCCGAGGATCAGATTGACCCCCGGGGAGAAGGAGACCTCCGCCTCCCCGATGTTGCGGTAGTTTTTCAGCGTGACCGTTCTGACAAACACGCAAAACTCCTCTTTGCTTCTTTATTCGCTCAGCTTGACCGGCAGGACCATGTAGAGCTGTTCCTTTTCGCCGTCCTCCTCCGCGGGGCGCACGATCATCGCGTTCCGCGGCCCGCGCAGGCAGAGGACCACCTCTTCGCCGTCCACCGCCCGCAGGATATCGAGAAGATACCGGCAGGAGAAGCCGATCTCCAGATCCGCGCCCTCTTTTTCACAGGAGAGCTCGTCCGAGATCTGACCGGAAAGCGAGGTGGAGGAGAGCTTCAGGAGATTTCCTTCAAACTTCAGCCGGAGGCAGCTCTTCGCCGCGCTCGCGCTCCTCTTCTCCGAGACGAGCGCCGCGCGCTCGAGACACTCCATAAAGTAGGACCGCCCGATCCTTACCCGGATCGGCAGATCGTCCTGGATCACGCGGTTGTAGTCGATATACTTCATATCGATCAGACGGGTGAAGAAGATCAGATCCCCGATCACGAACACGATGTGCTTTTTCGCCGGTTTGATCGTCATCAGCTCGTCCTCTTCGTCGGAGAGCATCTTCATCAGCTCCGCGAGGCTCTTGCCCGGGATGATCATCGAGAGATTGCCCGGCAGCTCCTCCTTCAGCTTTGCGTGATACTCGCACTTTGAGAGCGTGAAGGAGTCGCACGCGACCATCGAGAGCCGGTCGTTGTCGATCTCCAGATACCCGCCGCACAGCTCGGGATGCGTGGAGTCGCCGAGCGCGATCGAGTGGAAGGTGTGAGCGGTGATCGTCTTGAAGATCGCCTGCTCCAGAACGAACCCCCATTCCCCCTCGAGATCCGGCGGCGCCGGAAACTCCTTGCCGTTCAGCGCCCGCATCGTATAGCAGACCCGGCCGCAGCGCAGACGCGCGACCATCTTGTCGTTTACCTCCAGCTCGATCTCGTTCTCCGGCATCACGCGGACGTACTGATAGAAATCCTGCGCGTTGAGGACGAACGACCCCGGCTCCTCCACCTTGACGTGCAGGACCGAGCGGATCCCCTTCTCAAGATCGTAGGTGCCGATCTCGCAGCGGCCGTCCGCCGACGCGTCGATCAAAACACCCTCCAGCGCCGTGAAGGTGCTCTTGGAGGAAACGCACCCCATCGCGGGCGTCAGGACGTTCAGCAGTTTGACTTTGTCAAAGATTACTTTCATCTCTTTTCTCCTTTTCCGGCTGCGCCGACTTTCTTTTTTTTCTTTCTCGTAGTATTTTATTTTAGTAGTAGTAGTAGAGGGGCTTCAAATGTAGAAAACCGTCTGAGAGCCCTCTCGCCGTAAGCGAGCGCCCTTTCCCTCCTCCTGTCGAAAACGGAGCGGTTTGAAGAGGGAGCTTCCGGCGCCTGTTTTTTCTGTACGTCCGTTACGGTTTTTTCCGGAACAAACGTAACTTTGAACAGCAAAAAATTCTTTTTCAACAGGGGAATGTGTAAACCTTTTACCCCTTGATGTCCGCGATCAGCTCGCTGATCTCCTCCTCGTAGGCGGCGTAATTTTTGATCATTCCCTCCACCTTCGAGACCGAATGAAGGATCGTCGTGTGCGAACGGTTGAAGATCTTGCCGATCTCAACGGTCGAAAGATCGGTCAGCGTCCGCAGAAGATAGATCGCCTCGTTGCGCGGATTGACGATCTCGACCGTCTGCGCCTTTCCCTTCAGATCCTCGACCGATACGTGGAATTTGATCGACACCGTGTTGAGGATCCGGTCGATCAGCACGTTCTGCGGCTCGCTCTCGGTGAGGAAGTCCGCGATCGCCTTGCGCGCCGTCTCCACCGTGATCGGCTGCCCCGTGAGGAAGGAGACCGCCGCCGTCTTTTTCAGCGCCCCCTCGACCTGCCGGATGTTCGTCTTCAGCCGGTCCGCCATGTAGGTCACGACTTCGTAGGGGACGTCGATATCCAGCTGCTTCGACTTCTGCTTGATGATCGCCATCCGCAGCTCGATGTCCGGCGGCTGGATGTCCGCCATCATCCCCTGCTCGAACCGGTTGCGCAGCCGGCTCTCCAGCGGGTTGATGTCCTTCGGCGGTTTATCGCTCGTGAAAACGATCTGCTTGTTGCTCTCGTAAAGATAGTTGAAGGTGTGGAAGACCTCCTCCTGGACCCCCGGACGGTTCGCGATGAACTGGATATCGTCGATGATCAGAATGTCCGCCAGCCGGAACCGCTCCCGGAACTCCGCCGTCCGCTTGGAGGCGATCGCTTCTACCATCTGGTTCGTGAATTCCTCCCCCTTGATGTAGATCAGCGACACCTCCGGGTGCTCCCGCTCGATCTTGTTCTTGATCGAGTACATCAGGTGGGTCTTCCCCAGGCCGCTGTCCCCGTAAACGAACAGCGGATTGTACATGTCGAAGTCCTCGCTCTCCGGCCCCGCGATCGCCGTCTCCGTCACCGCGAGACACGCCGCGTGCGCCAGCTTGTTCGACGAGCCGACGACAAAATTTTCAAACGTGTATTCCTGCCTGCCGGGAGAGGAACGCGGCTCCTCCCGCTTCGGCCGCTCCTCCGGCACGGGAGAGGCGGCCGCTCCGATATCCCCCGGCAGGATCACGTCCTTGCGCCGCGTGTTCTCCCCGATGATCGTCACCGGCACCGGATGCCCGAAGATCGTCGCAAAGCATTTCTCGATCAGGGGGAGATACCGGTCGTTTACCATCGTCCGCATCAGGAGATTGTCCAGCCGCAGGACCGCCTTGTTGTCGTCGATCTCCTCCGCCGTGATCTTCCCGAACCAAAGGTTCGCCTGCCACTCGGTGATCTCTTCCTTCAGCGCGGAAAAAACAAGCTGCCAGATCACGTCCTTCTCTTCCCGTCCCATAAAAATCGACCCCTTTCTCCAGGCTTCTTTTCTCAAAATGCAGACTTCCCCATAATTATATATAATTATAACATAGATATATAATAAATGCAAGAAGTTTTCTACATTTTTGAAGGGGCAGGTGCCTTCTTTTCTCCAGAAAAGAAGGCACTTCCTTTTCTGAAGAAAAGGAAGCAAAAGACTTTTTGAAGAGGCAGGGAAAAGGAAAAGCGTATTCAAAGACGCTCCTTCCCCAAAAGCCGCCGTACTTTTCTGAAGAAAAGTAGGCAAAAGACTTTTTGAAGGGACAGGGAGCAGAGAAAGCGCGATCAAAGACGCTCCTTCTCCAAAAGCCGGGCGGTACGGATGCCCGGCTTTTTTCTTTCGCTCGGTAGAGCGTGTTCATATCCTCCCTCGGATCAAAAAACGCCCGATACGGCCCGGGCGTTTTTCGGTTTGCGCTGAGTCACCCCCGTTTCTCCATGTAGGGCGGGGAACGCCGCGGAAAGAGTCCCCGTTAGCCTCCCTCCCGAGGGAGGGGGACCGCTTGCGTTGGAAGGAATCCACGTTGCCTCCCTCTCGAGGGAGGTGGCAAAACGAAGTTTTGACGGAAGGAGTTTCGTCTCCCTGTCTTTTCTCCCGCGTTTTTCTCTCCTTCC
>CACYYS010000046.1 GCA_902778725.1 uncultured Ruminococcus sp. | reverse complement strand
CGAGCAGGATCAGGTCAAAGCGTTCGCTTTGCGCGCGTTCGACCGCTTCCCTGCCGTCGTAGAGTTGGACGCATTCGTGTCCGACAAGGCGCAGATTTTTCATGATCAGGTCGTTGATCTGGAGCTCGTCCTCCACGATCAGGATCTTTGCCATAGCGATACCTCCGGTCCGGCCGTTTCCCCTTTTCGGGGTCTCTGTCTTATTGTAGCAGAGGGGCGATCGTTTTGCAAGACTCCCTCTGTCCGCTATCATAACACCCAGTTGTCACAGAGTTGTGACAAAAACCGGGGTTTTATGAAAAAAAGAAAAAAATCCGGTCCGGCGTGCGCCGGACCGGAGGACGGACGGGGGATCAGCCGTCCTTTTCCCCGCGAAGGGGGAGGGAGGAGAGTTCGCCGCGGCAAAGCAGCAGCGTCCCCGCGAAAAAGGCTCCCTGCCCGAGGATGTTGACCCCTTCGGCGATCCAGTTCATCGCCGCGCCGGTAAAATCACGGGAGGAGAGATAGCCCATGCAGAGCGAGCAGAGGAAGGAGAGGAGGAAGAGGAGAATCAGCGGGCGTTTTTTCATCTTTGCGCTGATGACGCAGAGCCCCGCGTCCATCATCCCGAGCCCCAGCACCATCGCCCCCACAAAGAGGAAGGTCCCGGAAAAGGCGGGAGGAGCCGCCGCCGCGAGCGCGGAGCCGGACTGCCGGTGGGTGAGCAGGGCGAGTATCCCGATCCCCGCGAGCAGGAACCCGACCGATTGCATCGGGAAGAAGACGGCGTTCAGCTTTTCAAAGTCGCAGAGCCGCAGGGCGTAGAGGAGCTTGTAGAGCGCCTTGAAGGCGCCGGCAAAGATCACGTCGATCGTCCCGGCGGCAAAGAGGGCGAAGGCGCCCTTGCTCATTTTGGCGTGCAGCTCACGCTGCAGGATGACCGACGCGGCGGCAAAGAGCGCAACGGGGAGGAAGTCGACCAGCGCCATCAGAACGGAAAACTCTTTCATTTTTTCTCCTTCTTTCCTCCGGTCAGGTGATAGATCGGGACGAAAGGCAGGATGATCGGCGTTTTATCCGCGTAAGCGCGGTAAGCGGGATCCCCGCCGTAGCGGGACTCCTGGCGCTTTTCCAGCCGCTGCGCGCCGTTGAACATGATATAAACGATCGCGACCAGGGCGATCACGGCGAGGATCCATTGACCGGCGCCGCGGTAGCCCGTGGTCCCGCTGACAAAGACCCCGGTCCAGAAGACGATCTCGCCGAAGTAGTTGGGACAGCGCACGAGGCGGTAGAGGCCCTCGGTCGCCACCATATCGGGGCGTTTCTTCTTCTGCGCGGATTTCTGCCGGTCGGCGGCGGATTCCAGGACGAGCCCGCACACCGAGACCGCGATCCCGATAAGCGGAACGGCGACGTCGTTTGCCCCGTTCATATAGCGGTAGAGGACGGGGGTCACCTGGGCGGTGTAAAGCGCGGAAACGAAGATCCAGATCGTGAGGAGGACGAAGAAGGGAAGCTTCTTGTCGTTTCCGGTCGCTTCCCGGAGGGTCTTGCGGTAGGCGGCGTTTTTGATCTCCCGGATCAGCAAAAAGCCGGAGAGCCGCGCGCCGTAGAAGACAAAGAGCGCGACCTGCAGGAAAAGGAGCCAGAAGAGACCGGCGTGCCAGCCGTTTGCAAGGACGAGGATCAGCACGGCGATCCCCGCGCCCGCCACGGCAAAGCCGTAGCCGATCGAGAGGAAGTAGACGAACCGGTAAAAGCCGACGGCGCAGAGCGCCGCGCAGACGGCAAAGAGGATGCCGAGATACTGCCAGCCCATATCAGCGCTCCTCCTTTTTCCCGGCAAAGCTTTCCTTGATATAGGCGGCAAAGCTCATTTCGCCGTACTTGGTGCTGCCGACCATCTCCTCGGAGAGCGTCCATTTGGAGAAGCGGAGGACCGCCTCTTTCCCGTTCTTTTTCAGCTTGCTGAGGAATGCGAGCACGTCAAAGAGGAAGGCGGGCGCGCGCTTGATCACCGGTTCTTTCCCGGCGGCGGCAAAGCAGAGCCGGGCGATCTCCTCGTAGGAATACGTTTCCTTCCCGCCGATATCGTAGGTCTTGTTCTCGTCCGTGATATGGTCGGTGATGAAGTCGGCGAAGTCCTCGGTGGAGATCACGTTGGCGTGTACGGGCTTTTTGCCGAGGAGGGTGACCTCCCCCTTTTCGATCATCGGGCGGAAGACCTTGACGATGTCGTAAAAATATCCGGTGGGGCGGTGGATGACGTAGGTGAGCCCGCTCTTTTTCAGCTCCTCCTCAAAGAGGTATTTGGCGTGCAGCATCGGGACTTTCGGCGCTTTGTCCGCCTTGATCACCGAGATGTAGACAAAACGCCCGACCCCGGCGCGCTGCGCCTCCCGCAGGAGGTTGAGGTTTCCCTGATAGTCGATCTGGTAGTTTGTGACGGTCTGAGAGGAGGTGGTCAGCCCCACCGTGGAGATCACGGCGTCCGCTCCGTCGCAGAGACCGGTCAGGGTCTCGGGCTTCGTCACGTCGATCTGACGGAACACAGGGGGCGTCTCACAGCCGATCTCGCGTTCCCGGAGGTCGGCGGCGATCACTTCGTGCCCTTTCTTTTGCAGGGATCTGAGGATATCCGCGCCCAGATTGCCGTAGGCGCCGGCCAGTACGATCTTCATCTCTTTTTCTCCTTTATTTCTTTTTGTTTTTCTCTTTTGCGCGTTTGTCGTTGATGATCTTCATATGCTCTTCGGTGATCAGCTCCACGTTGTTCTCGCGCGCCCAGTCCACGCAGCCGCGCAGCACCAGGGGCAGGAAGACGCGCGGCACGCCGAGGATGGTCTTCAGCGCTTCGTCGGTGAATTTGATCTTGTCGTCCGCGCGGTCCGCCGCGTAGCGCACCGAGGCGAGCGAGGCCTGCCGCATCTGGAGGAGCTCCGCTCTCATGCGGGTCTTGCGGTGATACCAGAAGTTTTTGCTGTCGCGGTAGCCGTAGTCGACCGGGAGGGAGGGGAAGTCTCCCGCTCTGACGCCGCGGATGATGGCGTCCTTGTATTTTTTCTTCATCAGGATCCGGTCGATCTTCAGGATGAAGTGGGCGCCGAACTTGCTCGTGATCCCGTTGAAGTCGTGGTAGGGACCCTCGTATCCGTCGAGCACGCCGGGCTGATCCCGGTCGGCTCCGTCCAGGGAGCGGACCCAGGTGCATTCGATGACTTCCACGGTGTCGGTCATCACCTGCGGCCGCGCGTCGGACGGGTCTTCCTCCTCCGTCATGCTCTTCTCCAGACGGAAGGCGCACTTCGGCATCTTTTCGCTCGGTTTGTCCCCGGGCCAGGAGAGCTTGACCGCCTCGCGGAAGTTCTTTTTTTCGTCGGTGATGAAGTTGATGGCGCACTTGCCGTTGCGGAGGATGTTCTGCGCCGTGTTGGAGGAGTTGCGGCAGGAAAGCAGCATGGCGTAAAAGTCCTTGCCCGCCACGTAGTAGGGCTGCACGAGCGAGTAGGGACCGAGGTTGGTGCTCCCGTCCTCGCACAGGGTGCTGATCAGGACCGTCGGCATCGGGAAAAAGAGGGAGGTCTGATAGAAGTTGTCGACGATGCGGAGATTTTCAAAACTGCTCATAGCGGTACCGCGCCTTGCCCGCGCAAGGCATTTCCTTTCTTTTGTTCTTTGTATTTTTTATTCTTCGGTTTGCGTTTTATTCCCGCGTCCGTCAAAGAAAACGGAAAAGATCTCCCAGAGGGAGGAGAAGGGGACGTCCGCCGTCGTCCAGGTGAGCAGCGCCTCGGCAAAAAAGCGCGCAAGGAAGGCCCGGTCCGCCGTCTTTGCCTGCTCGCAGACGGGGAGAAGGACGGACGCAAGCTGTTCGCGCAGCATGGCGTGATAGCGGGAAAAGGAGAGGGCGAAGACCTCGGCGGCCTTTGCGTCGGCAAAAAGGGCGCGGTTCTCTCCGAGGAAGGAGGCGAGCTCCCCGTGGATCCGCCGCATCGCCGCCGCCGGCTCGTCCTCCGCCGCCGCTTTCATCGCGTCGAGCCGGGCCTGCCACTCCGAGAGCAGGAAGGAGGCGACCAGATGATCCTTGGAGCGGAAATAGTTATAGACCGTCCCGACCCCGACCCCGCAGGCGCGGGCGATCGAGCGGACCGTCGTTTTCCCGTAGCCCGCCTCCGCGATCTGCTTTTTTGCTTCGAGCAGGAGCTGCTCGCGCAGGTTTTCGATGATCTTCGGCATTCCCGCCCCCTGAAATGAACGTGTTCGTTATAATTATAACAATGTTTCTTTCCTTTGTCAAGCCTTTTGCCGGATATAGGGAGAAAAAAGCCGGCTTTCCGGCGGGAGGGGACGGAAAAACGGCGCGGTCCCGGGAGACCGCGCCGTTTTGGGGAAAAGTCATTTGAGACGGAAGATCGTGGCGTGATGGTAGAACTCGCCGGGATCGAGGCGCGCCTCGCCGCGGCTCGGGCTGTCCGGCTCGTACTGCGTCTCAAAGCAGATGCCCTGATGCTTTCTCGGCTTGACCCCGCCCTTGAAGGCGGGTCCCTCGCCGAGGAAGTTGCCGGTGTAGATCTGGACGCCCGGCATGCTCGTCAGCACCGTCAGCTCGCGCTCGGGGGTGCGGCAGATCACCGCGGGGTTCATCTCCAGCCCCGCGTAGACCTCGCCCCGCGCGATCATCTCAAAGAAGGGGCCGCTCCCGCCGCTGTTTTTGCAGACGGAGGGGGAGGTGTGATTGACAAGGAAGTTGTGATCGTAGCCGGGATAGGGGAGACCCGTTTTGTCGATGTCGGCGCCGACGGTCTTCTCCTGCCGGAAGTCGAACGCCGTCCCCTCGACGGAGGGGCGGGCGCCGGTCGGGAGGAGAGTGCGGGGATCGACCTCGGTATAGTAATCGGCGTTGACGGTCAGCTTGTGGTCAAGGACCGTCGTGTCGCCGCAGCCGTGGAGGTTGAAGTAGGCGTGATTGGTCAGGTTGCAGTAGGTGGGGCGGGTGGTGGTCGCGCGGTATTCGATGATCAGTTCGGTCTTTTTAAGGATATAGGTCACGGTGGAGATGAGGAACCCCGGATACCCCTCCTCGCCGTCGGGGGAGTTGTAGCCGCAGGAGAGGGTCGGCGTTCCGTCGGGGAGCAGGCCGTCCTCCACGTTCCAGGTATGGGAGCCGAAGCCGACTTTTCCCCCGTGGAGATGCGCCTCCCCGTTGTTGCGGGCGATGGGGTAGCAGACCCCGTCGAGGATCAGGCGCCCGCCGGAGATGCGGTTGGCGTAGCGGCCGATCACGGCGCCGTGATTGCCGTTGCCGTTTTCGATATCCGCAAGCGTTTCGTAGCCGAGGATGATATCCGTTCCCTTATGGACAAAGCGCTGGAGCGTGGCGCCGTAATCGAGGACGGTGATGCTGAGATCGCCGTTTGAGATCGTATGCGCAAAGCACTCGATCCCGTACTTGTTTTTCCCCATATATACTTTTTTCATCGGCGTATCCTTTCTTACTTCAGATCTTTGACGATCGTTTCGCCGTCCGGCTTTTCCACCCGGTAGGAGAGGGCGCCGTAATCGACGGTGACGACCGTGCCGTCGGAATAGGTGGTGCGGTAGACGGTCTTTGAGAGCTTTTCGTGCTTGTCCATAAATTCATACTGCAGGTATTTCAGCGCTTCGTACTCTTCGCACCCCTCCTTGATCGCGGCGACGCTCTTTTCGATATCCCCGTCGTCGTCGTTATAGAGGTCGAGGTCTCCCATCCAGTTGCGCGCCGGGCCGAACTTGCTGTTGAAGTAGAAGACCGGACGGCCGCCGTACTCGATGAAGACGAGGCGGTGCCGCGCGTCCTTGATCGTGTGGTTGACGGTGCCGGCGATGGGGTTGGAGAGGATGATGCCGTGATAGACGAGCTGCCAGAAGGGGATCCCCTCGTCAAAGAGCGGGTTGACGGCTGAGGTGGCCTTGGAGCGGCAGCCGACGTAGAGGATCGCGTCCACGTCCGCGCTCATGAAGTCCATAAAGCCCTCGGACTGATAACCGCCGAAGAGGGCGCGGGAGAGCTGGGCGATCTTGCGGTAGTATTCCTGCGCCTTTTTGCGGCTGACGGGATGGTCGGGGTCGGCGCACTTTTCGGGGACGTAGGCGGTCAGCTCGTCGACGTAATGGAGCCCGGAGAAGCCGAGCTCGCGCACCTTCGGCAGATCGTCCTTGGCGTAACGCTCATAGGCGCGCTGCGGGCAGACGGCGTAGGGCTCGCCGCCGTTGAGGCCCTTCGCCTGATAAATATCGCGCACGAAGGGGTAGTATTCGCCCTTTTCGTTGCGGCGTTTGGCGAGGTCTTTGATGTCAAAGTTGTCGGCAAGGACGTAGGCGCCGCAGGAGACGGTGTGGCAGACCACCTGGTAGCCCATCCGCTGCGCCCGGGCGATGAACTTTTTCATCTCGCGGTCGCCGCCGTAGCGCGGGTCGGTCGGCACCTGCTGGGGGAAGCGCCCGTCGTGGCCGCTCAGCGCCCAGCCGACGAGGCAGAGCTCGGCGTTTTTGATCCCCGCCTCCTGCATCTTGTCGATGATCTTGTTGAGCTGCGGCACGGTGCAGGTGACGTGCAGGGGCGGCTCGTTCTCCTCGGTCTGGTGGCGGATCGGCGTGGGGATCGGCTTCCAGCCCATCCGCACCCGGATCTCCGGTCCCTCGGCGGCAAGGCGCAGCGCCTCCCGCTCCTCCGCGCGTTCGCGCAGCGGGCGGCAGCCCTTCACCTCCAGCTGGTACTTGCGGTAGAGCCGCGCCATCTCGCTGTAATCGGCGCCCGGCATTTTGTAGAAAAAGACGGAGAGATCCTCCTCCGGCTGCTCGCCCTCGAGCTCAAAGCGGGGGGAGATGCGGTAAGTATCGCCTTCCTTTTTTACTACGAAGCGGGCGTCCGCCGCTCCGCCCTCCACACGGACGAACACGGCGCGCTCGTTTTCGCAGAGACCGCAGACCGGCATCGCGGAGAGCCAGGAGATAAACTCGCCGTCCGGCTTTTCCGTGAAGCGGCACTGCACGAAGCCGCAGCCGAAATTGGTGGGGAAGAAGAAGTAACCGGGCTCCCCCTCTTTTGCCGTGAGAAGGTCGGTCTCAAGGACCGCCGTCCGGTATTTGAGCCCTTCAAAGAGTCGGGTCGGCGCGCTGACCTTCAGCACGGTGCCGAAGTCCTCGACAACGGCGGGGAATTCGTTTACGGCGCCGCCCGGCGTCGTCGCGATGAAACGAAACATGAAAAAAATCCTTTCTTTTCGTCTTTGCCCTCCCCGGCGGGGACGGCTTTGTTTTCATTTTACAGCGCTCTCTCTCTTTCTTCAATGTAAAAATCTTTCTTTTCCGCTTTGTTTTTTGTACTTTTCGGGCGATCGGGCGCGGCGGGCGGAGCGGGCGTCTCCTCTTGACAAGCGGGACGCGACGGAGTATAATAGAGTAAAATGGGAGAGAATGGGCAAAAATCAAAATAGAAAAGGAGAACCCCATGAATTCTGTCAGATATTCCTATCCCCAACTCAAAACCTTCTGCATCGACGCGTTCGGGAAATTCGGCTTTTCCCCGGAGGAAGCGGAGAAGATCACCGACGTGCTGCTGCTCAGCGATCTCTACGGCATCGAGTCTCACGGGATGCAGCGCCTCGTCCGTTATCACAAAGGAATTGAAAAGGGATTGATCCACGTCCGCGCAAAACCGGAGGTCGTCTTCGAGACCCCCGTTTCCGCCGTGATCGACGGGCATGACGGGATGGGCCAGCTGATCGCGATCCGGGCGATGGGGCTTGCGATCGAAAAGGCGCAAAGGACCGGGATGGCGGTCGTCAGCGTGAGAAATTCCAACCACTTCGGCATCGCCGGCTACTACGCGAAGATGGCGTGCGACGCGGGGCTGGTCGGCTTTGCGATGACCAACAGCGAGGCGATCATGGTCCCGACCTACGCCCGCCTGGCAATGCTCGGCTCCAACCCCATCGCCGTCTCCATGCCCGCGGCGCCCTATCCCTTCCTCTTCGACGCGTCCACGACCGTCGTCACGAGAGGGAAGCTCGAGATCTACAACAAGCTCTCCAAGCCCCTGCCGGAGGGCTGGGCGCTGGACGAGAACGGCAACGCCTGCACCGACGCGGAGCGGGTGCTGAAGAACATCGTGGCAAAGGCGGGCGGCGGCATCATGCCGCTCGGCGGCAGCACCGAGCAGTCGGGCGGACACAAGGGCTACGGCTACGGGATGCTGTGCGAGATCTTCTGCTCCGTCTTCTCGGGCGGGACGACCTCCAACCATACCCACGTCGGCGGCAAGGGCGGCACCTGCCACGGCTTTATGGCGATCGACCCGGCGGTCTTCGGCGATCCCGCGGAGATGCGGGAGCGGTTTTCCGCCTTTCTGCAGGAGCTGCGCGACGCGCCGAAGGCGGAGGGACAGCCCCGGATCTACACCCACGGGGAGAAGGAGATCCTCGCCTACGCCGACCGGATGCAGAACGGTATCGACGTCAACATCAACACCGTCGCGGAGATGAAGAACCTCTGCGATTATCTCGGCATGGACAGCGTGAAGTATCTCGGCGACGTTGATCTCAGCGCCGCAAAGCAAAGCTCGTACAAATAAGGAGTGACAAAATGGATATCAAGGAAGCCTCTCTCAAAAAGCATTATGAATGGAACGGGAAGATCGAGGTCGTCTCCCGTGTCAAAGTGGAGTCCGCCGAGGACCTTTCTCTCGCGTATACCCCCGGCGTCGCGCAGCCCTGCCTCGAGATCGAAAAGGACTATAACAAATCCTTCGAGCTGACCCGCCGCCGCAATCTGATCGCCGTCGTCACGGACGGATCCGCCGTCCTCGGGCTCGGCAACATCGGGCCGGAGGCGGGCATGCCGGTGATGGAAGGGAAGTGCGTCCTCTTCAAGGAGTTCGCGGGGGTTGACGCGTTCCCCCTCTGCATCCGCTCCAACGACGTGGACGAGATCGTCGATACGATCTACAACATCTCCGGCTCCTTCGGCGGCATCAACCTTGAGGATATCGCCGCGCCCCGCTGCTTTGAGATCGAGCGGAGACTGAAGGAAAAGTGCGATATCCCCGTTTTCCACGACGATCAGCACGGCACGGCGATCTGCGTCGCCGCCGCGATGGAAAACGCGCTCCGCATCGTCGGCAAGTCCCTCTCCGGGATCAAGTGCGTGATCAACGGCGCCGGCGCCGCCGGCACCGCGATCGGGGAGCTGCTGCTCAAGCTCGGGGTGGGGAACCTTGTGATGTGCGACAGGGCGGGCGCTCTCTGCCGCGGAGATGAAACGCTCTCCCCCGCCCACAAAGCGCTCGCGGGAAAGACCAACCCGGGAAGGGAGCGCGGCTCCCTCGCCGACGTGATGCGCGGCGCGGACGTCTTTGTCGGCGTGTCGGCGCCGAACGTCGTCACGGAGGAGATGGTCGCCTCGATGGGGAAGGACGCCGTCGTCTTTGCGATGGCAAACCCGGTCCCCGAGATCATGCCGGACAAGGCGCTCGCCGCCGGCGCCCGGGTCGTCGGGACCGGCCGCTCCGATTTCCCCAATCAGATCAACAACGTCCTCGCCTTCCCGGGGATCTTCCGCGGCGCGCTCGACGTCCGCGCCTCCGACATCAACGACGAGATGAAGATGGCGGCGGTCCGTGCGCTCAGCTCCCTCGTCGCGGAGGACGAGCTGGCTGTCGACTATATCCTGCCCAAGGCCTTTGACCCCCGCATCGCGCCCGCCGTCGCCGCGGCGGTCGCGGAGGCGGCGCGCCGCTCCGGCGTCGCCCGCGCCTGAAAAAAGCAAAAAGACCCGCTCCGCCGGACCCGTGTGTGAAAGATCCGGCGGAGCGGTTTTTTATTTTACATCAAAGTCCTCTCCGCAGAACGGGCACATTGCTTTCGTAGTCCCCTTGAGGAAGTAGAGCGGTTCTGAACAGCTGGGACAATCGATCTCAATACCTTAGTCATCTTGATTGTTTTCTGCTTGCGGAGAAAGGGCGATTTCATATCCGCACGCGCGGCAAATGAAGCGATCTGCTTGCGGATCGATGACAAACGTATCTTTACAATTCGGGCACTTGATCTTGTTTTCTTTTGTTTTTTCTATTTTTATTGTTTCTTTTTGTAATTCCATTTTGCGCGGAACTTCTGTGTCAAACTCTCCAAACGTTTTCCGCGCTGTGTATTCCGCGAGCTTAGCGGAAACTTTGGTTTGGTGGGTGATACTTGCCGCCGCGCTGATCAAGAGGACTAATACATGAAAAAAACAGTATTCGATTACGGCGTAAAAGATCCACGGGATAAGACTGGTGAAAAAGGTTCCCAATTGGAACTCCGTTTCCGTGCGAGTATGACCATAATAATCGGAAGATACGATTTCTGTCCCAAAGCTTCCGACGACAGAAAGAATAATACCTCCTATGATCAGTAAGGTCAGCAAGACGTTCCCTATTGTTTCAAGTTTTGAAGACCAATTTTTCAATTCCAGAGCGAGATCATCCTTTTCTAAGCAATCCTTTACGCTTCCCGGAGTTGAATCCCAAGTGTTAAATTCCATTTTTTCCTCCATCCAAACTAAAAAAAGTGTGTGCAGCAGAAGCCGCACACACCGAAAAACGCCCAGCTTCCGCTTTGTTACCACACAAAAACGGTTTCCCACATTCATCAGAAAATGCGAAAAAAGAAGCCTGCGCTTTTGCCAAAAGCAAACTCCGCCTTCTGATGAGAGGGTATTTCGTTTTTGTGTGGTAAAAACAGTTTAGCATACCGAACAGAGAATTGCAAGAGAAAAACCGTTTTTTGTCACAACTCTGCAACAACCGGGTTTTATAATAAAAACGACGGGGCGCCGTGAAAAGCGCTCCTCTGCCGCAACAAGACCGGGATCCCGGAAAGAGAAAAAAGAATTGCTTTCCCGCCGGGAGTATGGTAAAATAAGACCGGTCGCATCCCGTGACGCCGCTTGACGCGGAGAAAGGACCCGCCGTGAAAAAGACGACCGCGCTGTTTCTCGCCCTGCTTTTGCTTGTCTGCCCGCTTTTTGCCGCCTGCGCCCGGCTCCCCTATCCCTATGAAAAACTGAAAGCGGGGAGAACGCCCCCGCCGCTCGACCGCTCGCTGATCCGGTCGGTACGGATCTGGGGGACATTTCCGTTGACTGACAAGGAGATCGACGAGCTGATCCGCCTCTATAACGGATCGGTCGTTAAAAACAACTACGGCGGCACGACGCCCGATTTCTCCTACGAGATCTTTTTTACCGACGGATCGATACTTTCCTTAAGTGAAAACTGTGTAAACGTCAGTGCCATATATATGGATGAAAACGGGACGTATGCGCCCAATCCGACCGATGCAGTCGAGTATCCGGCGATTGCCGGCGAGGCGCTGTTTGCGTACTTGCGGGATCTGGCGCCGGTCGTGCGCGCCCGCGCGGAGACCGCGGCTGATCTTTCCAAGTAAAGACCGCGCAGTAAAAAACAGAAAAAGGAGCCCCGCTATGAAAAAGACGACCGCACTCTTGCTTTCCCTGCTTTTGCTTGTTTGCCCGCTTCTTTTTGCCTGCGCCCGGGAGGCGCGGCTCCCCTATCCCTATGAGGAACTGAAAGCGGGGAGAACGCCCCCGCCGCTCGATTCCTCGCTGATCCGGTCGGTCGAACTGTCCCGATACACCGCCGACATGTATGAGTTGACCGGCGAGGAGACCGACGAACTGATCCGCCTCTACAACGGATCCCGTGTTCAGAACTGTTACGGCGGGATAACGCCCGGTTTTATTTGTTTTATTCATTTTACAGACGGAACGGTCCTTTCCCTGCAAGACAACAGCAGTTTTGCAGAATTGGCGTATCGGGACGCGGCCGGAAAAAGAGCCGCAAATCCGACCGAAGGACACGAGGATCCGGAACTGAACAGTCGGGAACTGTACGACTTTCTGCGGGATCTGTCACAGACGGCTTTAGCCCGCGCGGAGACCGCGGCTGATCTTCCCAAGTAAAGCAGAGCGTGGATTTTGATTTGTCGGGAGCACCCGGGAGAGGAGTCTCTAATGCCTGGAACAGAGGAAAAAAACAAACCGAAGTGGCTTGCGTGGATCGCGAATTTCTGGTATCATCACAAATACCCGTTTTTGCTCGGGCTGCTCGCCGTCGTGACGGTGACGGTCGCGCTGCTCTCCGGCGGTCGGACGGACAAAAACGACGCCTTCCTCACCTACGCCGGCCCCTACGTCCTCTCCGACCGGGAGAAGAAGCAGGCGGCGTCGGACTGCGCCGCGCTGCTCGCGGACGGCGGGGAGGAGAAGGAGGTCTCCTTTTCCGCGATCTATTATATGACCGCCGAGCAGATCCGGGCGAGGCTGGAGGAGGATCCCGCCTTTACCGTCTTTGACCGTCTGCTCGCGGAAAACCTCGATCGCTTTGACCGCGAGTTTGAGGCGGGGGACACGGTGATCTGGCTCGTCGATCCCGGTCTTTACGACCGCCGCGCCGTCAAGGGCGAGTGGATCTCGCTGCTCGAGGTCCTGCCGAAGATGCCGGAACAGGGGATCTACGATCAGTTTGCCGTGCGGTTCCTGGAGACCGACTTCGGCAAGACCTATTTCTCCTACCTGCCGGAGGATACGCTGCTTTGTATGCGCCGCAACAACAAGTACGCCTCGATGGGCGGGCAGGGAGCGGCGAGCGAGGAAGCGTTTGAGCGGAGCTGCGCTCTCTTCAAAAAGATCCTTTCCTACCGCGCGGGGTAACAAAACGGCCTCCCTGTCATAAGATGATATCGGGGAGCGCGAAACGCGCTTCCACTTGATAAATAGGGAGGAACAACATGGGCTGCCTCAACAATCTGTTCGGCGACAACTGCCTCTGCACCTGGATCGCCATCGCTCTGATCATCATCCTGCTCGTCGGCAACGCGAACTGAGCGTATACAAAAAAAGGACCGCGGCACCCGCGGTCCTTTTTCTTTTCACTCTTGCTCGGTCAGCGGTCGGCACCCGTCATCCCGCGCCGTTTTCTCCTTTTCGCGGCGAGGAGGATCCCGCAAAGGGAAAGCGCCGCCGCGGGGAGGAGAAAGACCGCGCTGTCGCCCGTCGCGGGGGAGATATCAAAGGGGGAAAGATGATGCTCTGTCAGATAACGGTCATAGATCGCAAGAGAAGAGACCTGACAATCCGACACCTTCCACTGCCGCGTATCCAGATACGCCGTTGGATCCTCCCGGATGAGCGTGATCGGATACTGAACACTGAGAGGCTCCAATCCGCTTCCCTCTCTTGCGGATATCGTGACGGTAAAAACGATTTTGTCCTTTGTATCCTCGATGCGCTCAAGCTCCCGATCAAACGCGGAAAAATAACTGGTCGGTCCTTTTCCCTTCACCCAAATCGGCTTCATCCCTTTGATCCGATAGATCTGTCCGTTTCGTTCGATCAAGTAAGCAAACGGCTTTCCGCCAAGCGTCGTTCCGTCAAACAGAGCAGAATAAGCCTCTTTCGTCATCAATTTGAAGAGATAACCCGTCGATGAAGAAAAAGCATAAAGCTCGTAAACGATCCCGTTTTCCGTAATGGTTTCCGGAACACCTTCCGGCAGACGTCTTTCTTGTGTAGGATGAATGGGTACGGACAAATAGTTTTCCCAATAATCCGGCAATGCTACAAAAGGGGAAAACTCCTGAGAGGCATAATCAAAATCCCAGAAAAAACCCCAAAGCGCCTCGTCGGAAATCCCGGAAGCAAATCTGCTTTTGTCTTGATCCTCGTTGATTCCTGTAATTTTGTACGCATGGATCTCGGTCGAAAAAAAGGCGAACAATACCGGTACAAGGAGAAAAAGCGCACTCCGTTTTTTTACCATTGTTTGGAATCTCCTTTTAGTTGATCGCGTAATCAAGTAACGGTCACACGGAATACGACATTGCTTTCTTCATCCAACGTTCTTGTTATCTCGGCGGTCCCCTCGTTTGCCGCACAGTACTTCATTTTTCTGCTACGGAAATCAAATAAGCAATTAAATCGCCTTCGCTTTTTGAATCAATTGCCGGATTAAAAGTAATCCTTAGTGTTCTGTTAGACTCCATATCCCATTCCATAACAAATGCGCCGGATCCAATATCTTTGGTTGGCTTTCCTATAATAGACACAACTTCCTCGAATGACATGCCTTCTTTTATTTTTTCCAGATCGCTTGTTGTGATCTTTTTGTTGCTCGAAGTATCATACCAGGTTTCACGATTATTCTTATCAAACCGGGTTTCGTGATTGTTCTTATCAAACGCCCCGACCGCGTATGCAACCCCAACGCCAACAAAACACAGAATGAGAATGAAGCAGATTATCAATGCAATTTTTTTCGCATTATGATTCTCCTTCAATTGTAATTGATTTCACAGTAAAGCTACCGCACATATTTTCATACCTTTTCGGTCAGTTTGTCCGTCTTCTCCTTTTCGCGGCGAGGAAGACGCCGCCGAGGGAAAGCGCCGCCGCGGGGAGGAGGAAGACCGCGCTGTCGCCCGTTTGGGGAGCGGAAAACCACGTTGAAACAGGCGCCGTGTCGGTCGCTTCCCACCCGGACGCCGTCTTTTGCAGTCTGCAGATCCCCTCTCCGGTCATTCCCTCCTGCGCTCCGCGGAAAACCGTGACCCCGATCCGCAGCGTCACGGAGTCTGCCGCATCGCTTTCCCGCACGATGGAAAAATCGCATTGCCCGGGGGAGAGCGTCAACTCGGAAGGGTCTTGGGGGTTGGGAAACAAAACTTGATTCCACGGGAAGAAGGCGTCGGCTCCCCCGATGATCCAACGCTTTATCTCCTCGTCGGTCAGACCGGAAGCGGACGCCTCGACGCCGGAAAACCGGAACGAGCTTTCCCGTTCCCAATCCACCGTATTGCGCAAAAGCGTTTTCCCTTTTTCAAAAGCGGTAAAGATCCAACTGCCGTTTTGTTTTTCCAGCACGTAGTCAAAACCGGTCCGTCTGCTGTACCGGCTCCACTCGGAATTGCTTTCCGTGAACAGCGCGGCGCGGAACACGACCTTTTCCGCCTCGTCGGAGATCCGCGTCAGTTCCGTTTTCATCACGCCGCTTCCGAGCGAGCCTTTGTAATCGCTTTCATAGACGTAGCCGTTTTCACACAGGAAAAGCGGGATCCCGAAATGCTCGGTCTGGAGCAGCGCGCGGGAGACGTCTTCCGAGAACATCGTTTGCAGATACTTCATCCAATCCGCCTCGGTGCTCCGTTCGGCGGGGATGGAATATG
>CACYYS010000045.1 GCA_902778725.1 uncultured Ruminococcus sp. | reverse complement strand
GTTCCAGCAGTAGGTGCAGAGCTTGCAGGGCTCAAGCCCGATCGCCTCGACGATCCCTTCAAGCGACTGGAACTCCAGCGAGGCAAAATGCAGTTTTTCGCAGATCGCGCGGCGCAGTTTTTTGCCGCGCTCGGTGTCGGGGTCGCTGTATTCCTCCAGATGGGAAAAGCCTTCCTCCCCCTCCAGCTCGAGGATCGTGCGGCGGGAGATCAGCTCCATATCGTCGGTCGCGCGGGTGAAGTTGAGGAACTTGCATCCGTACATGATCGGCGGACAGGCGGAGCGCATATGGACCTCTTTCGCTCCGTTTTCGTAGAGGAATTCCACCGTCTCGCGCAGCTGCGTCCCGCGGACGATCGAGTCGTCGACAAAGAGCAGCTTTTTTCCCTGGATCAGCTCGTGGACGGGGATCTGCTTCATCTTGGCGACCTTGCTGCGGTCGCGCTGATCGCGCGGCATGAAGCTGCGCGGCCAGGTGGGAGTATACTTGATAAACGGACGCGCAAAGGGGAGGTGGCTCTGATTTGCGTAGCCGATCGCGTGCGGCGTACCGGAGTCCGGCACGCCGCCGACGTAGTCGATATCGCCGGCGACGCCCCGCTCCGCGTCCCGCTTTGCCATGATGCTGCCGTTGCGGTAGCGCATCGCCTCAACGTTGATCCCCTCGTAGTTTGACGTGGGGTAGCCGTAATAGGACCAGAGGAAGGCACAGATCCGCATCTTCTCCCCGGGCGGGAGGAGCTGCCTCTTCCCTTCCGGCGAAAGCTCCATGACCTCCCCGGGACCGAGCTCGCAGTCGTCCTCGTAGCCGAGCTTGCGGTAGGCGAAGGACTCGAAGGATACGCAGTAGCCGCTTTCTCCCCTGCCGATCAGCACGGGGAGCCGGCCGACCCTGTCGCGCGCGGCGATCATGGTGCCGTCCTCCCGCAGGATCAGGATGGAGGCGGTCCCCTCGATCTTCTCCTGCGCAAAGCGGATGCCCTGCGCGATATCATCCTTCTGGTCGATCAGCGCCGCCGTCAGCTCGACGGAGTTGACGGTTCCTCCCGTCATCGCCCCAAAGTGCTGCCCCGTGCCGGAAAAGCAGGTGCGGAGCAGCTCGTCTGCGTTGTTGATGACGCCGACCATACAGATCGCGTAGGTGCCGTGGCGCGAGCGGATGAGGAGAGGCTGCGGATCGGAATCGCTGATGCAGCCGATCGCGGCGGTCCCCTTCATCTCCTCGAATACATGCTCAAATTTGGTACGGAAGGGGGCGTTTTCGATGTTGTGGATCGAACGCTGCAGTCCGATCTCCCGATCGTACGCCGCGATCCCCGCGCGGCGCGTCCCGAGATGCGAATGGTAATCCGTCCCGAAGAACACGTCCGCCAGGCAGTCCCGTCTTCCCGTTGCTCCGAAAAATCCTCCCATAAAAAACCTTGCCTTCCGATCCCGTTGTTATTTTGCGAAAAAGAGCGCCGAAAGCGTCATCGGATCGATGTACTTACCGTCCTTGTAAACGCGCATATTGCCGGAGGCGATCTCGTCGATCAGCATGACCCTGCCCTCTGCGTCGTAACCGAACTCGAACTTGATATCATAGAGGACGAGGCCCTTTGCCTCCATATCGTCGGCGACGACGGCGGTGATCTTTTTCGTCATCTCCTTGATCGCGTCGTACTGCTCGCCCGTCATCACGCCGAGCGCGATCAGACCGTCGCGGGTGACGAGCGGATCGCCCTTTTCGTCGTTTTTGAAGGTCATCTCAACGTAGGAGTCGAGATCCGCGCCTTCCCCGATATACTCGCCGTAGCGGCGGTAGAAGCTGCCGACCGCCTTTTTCCGGCAGATGACCTCCAGCCCGTGGCCGAACACCCGGGCGGGCAGGACCTCCATCGTTGTCTCCGAAAGATCCGCCGAGACGTAATGCGTGTAGACGCCGGCGGCCTTGAGCTTTTCAAAATAATAGACGGACATCCGCAGATTGACGTCGCCGACGCCCTCGATCGTCAGTCCGACGGAGTTCTCGCCGGGATCGAACACGCCGTCCTTGCCGGTGCAGTCATCCTTGAATTTCAGGAGATAGTTGCCGTTCTCCAATGCGTAAACGTTTTTCGTCTTGCCCGTGTAAACCAGTTTTTTCTCTGCCTGTGCCATTGTCTTCTACCTCGCTTTATTTTGATTTATTTGGTTTCCGTAAGATCCTGGAGAGCCCGGTCCTTTTCGAGGACCTTCTGCCGGTCCGCCTCCCGCCGCGCCTCCAGCCGCGCGGCGAGCGCGGGATCCTCTACCGCGAGGATCTCGGCGCAAAGGAAAGCGGCATTGACTGCTCCGTTGATCGCCACGGCGGCGACAGGAATGCCGGAGGGCATCTGTACCGTGGACAGGAGCGCGTCAATGCCGTCTGAGAGAGAAGGCCCGCAGGGGATGCCGACGACCGGCAGGGTGGTGTTTGCGGCGACAGCGCCGGCAAGGTGCGCCGCCATGCCCGCGGCCGCGATCACGGCGCCGAAGCCGTTATCGCGGGCGGAGCGCGCCCACGCGCGCGCCTCGTCGGGCGTTCTGTGGGCGGAGTAGATATGCATCTCGCAGGGGATGCCGAGAGAGTCCAGCGTGTCTTTTGCCTTTTTGACGACGGGGAGATCGCTGTCGCTCCCCATCAGGATCCCGACTTTTTTCATTCCGTTCTCCTTTGAAAAAAGATAGAAGGGCACACTTACACCCTTGCGTAAATGTGCCCAGACGGTCGGCTTATCCGTTCTCTGTTCCGTGTGGTATTCTCCACTGAACCGTCAGTCACAAAGAACGCTTCTCTTTGTTTTTATTGTATCACGGCGCGGGGAGAGGTGTCAAGGAAAAAGCGTTCGGGAAAATGCCGAAAATCCCCGTCTTCTTTTCCCTTTTTCCGTTACCTCGCCTAACGCTCCGTTTTTGTCCCGCAGTAAGCGCAGCGGATCTCCCCCGTTTCCTCCCGGCAGAGCAGCGCGGGGACGCCGCGCTCCGCCCGGGAAACGCACCGGGGATTGGGGCAGAGAGTCCCCTCTCCCGCCTCTCCCGGCGGGACGGGGAGGTCTTTTTTTGCGTCCTCGAGTAGCCGGAGGATCAGCGCCATACGCATCAGCTTGCCGTTTTTGACCTGCTCGAAATATTTCGCGCGCGGGTCCGCGTCCACGTCGGTCGCGATCTCGGTGACGCGCGGCAGCGGATGCAGGATGCAGAGATCCTTTTTGGCGTTTTCCAGTTTTTTTGCGGTGAGGACGAACTGCTCCTCCAGATCCGCGTACCCGTCCTCCGGGGAAAAGCGCTCGCGCTGGATCCGGGTCATATAGAGGACGTCCGCCTCCCGGAGCGCCTCTCCGAGCGAGGCGGAGCGGCAGGGGATCCCCGCGGGGCGAACGACGGCGGAAAGGAAATCCTCCGGCAGAGAAAGCTCCGGCGGGGAGACGAGGAGCAGACGCACCCCCCGGCAGCGGGCGAGCGCCGCGATCAGCGAGTGGACGGTCCTGCCGTATTTGAGATCGCCGCAGAAGGCGACGGTGAGCCCGTCAAAGCCGCCCTTCGCGCGGTAGACGGTCAGAAGATCCGCCAAGGTCTGGGTAGGGTGACAGTGCCCGCCGTCCCCGGCGTTGATGACGGGGACGTCCGCGGCGCGGGCGGCGGCGAGCGGCGCCCCCTCGAGCGGGTGGCGCATCGCGATGATGTCCGCGTAGCAGCTGACGACGCGCGCCGTGTCGGCGACGCTCTCCCCCTTGGCGGCGGAGGAGCTTGCCGCCTCGGAAAAGCCGAGCACCCCTCCCCCGAGTCCCAGCATCGCCGCTTCAAAACTCAGCCGCGTACGGGTGGACGGCTCGAAAAAGAGAACGGCGAGCGTCCTCCCCCGGCAGCTTTCCCTGTAACGTTCCGGGTGCGCGTCGATATCGCACGCCGTATCCATCAGCGCGCGCAGCTCGGCGGGGGAAAGATCGGTGATATCGATCAGACTTCTTTTCATCGGCGGATCCAGCTTTCATCCGACGGGTCGTCCCGGAAGGCGATCAGGCGGCGCACGTCCTCCGGTCGGATATACCCGTCCTCCGCCGCGATCCTCGCCACGGTGTCAAAATCGGTCAGGGAGACGTTTTTCACGTCCGCGTCCGCGAGGCGCCGGAGCCCGCGCTCCATCCCGTAGGTAAAGATGCTGACGATCCCCAGCACCTCGGCGCCCTCCTCCCGGAGGGCGTCCACGACTTCCAGGACGCTCCCGGCGGTGGAGATCAGGTCCTCCACGACGACGACCTTCTCCCCTTTTTCCAGTCTCCCCTCGATGCGGTTCTGCCTGCCGTGGTCCTTCGCGCCCGAGCGGACGTAGCCCATCGGGAGCCCGAGCAGGTGCCCCGCGATCGCCGCGTGCGCGATGCCCGCCGTCGAGGTGCCCATCAGCGCCTCCGCCTCCGGATAGTTCTCGCGGATCAGGGCGGCCAGCCCCTCCTCCACGCGGACGCGCACCTCCGGCGCCGTCAAGATCAGGCGGTTATCGCAATACACGGGACTCTTGATCCCGCTCGCCCAGGTGAAGGGCTCCTCCGGGCGGAAGAACACCGCGCGGATCGCGAGCAGATCCTTTGCCGTCGCTTCTTTTCTCGTCATATTCATTCTCCTTTTCCGTTTCGGTCGATTCCGTCAACAAATTCCCGCACGCAGCGGTCATACGCCGCGGCGGGATCCTCCGCCGCCGTGATCGGACGCCCGACGACGATATAGTCGGAGCCGAGCTCCTTTGCGCGCGCCGGCGTCGTGACGCGCTTCTGGTCTCCCGCCGCCCCGTCCGCAAAGCGCACGCCGGGCGTCACGGTGAGAAAGGATGCGCCGCATCCCGCGTGGACGACGGGCGCTTCGAGCGGCGAGCAGACCACGCCGTCGAGCCCCGCCGCCTTCGCCGTTTTCGCGTAGTGCATCACGACGTCGGCGATCGGCTCGCGGATCAGAAGATCCCGCTCCATCGTCTCCTGGTCGGTCGAGGTGAGCTGGGTGACGGCGATCAGCTTCGGTCTTGTGCCGTCCGGGCGGGTCAGCCCCTCCAGCGCCGCCTCCATCATCCGTCCCGTCCCCGCCGCGTGCAGGTTGACGAGATCCGCGCCGAGACCGGAGAGGACCGCCATCGCCTTTTTTACCGTCGTAGGGATGTCGTGCAGCTTGAGATCGAGGAAAACCCGGTATCCCCGTTCCTTCAGCTCCCGCACGATCCCCGGTCCCTCGGCGTAAAAGAGCTCCATCCCGATCTTGACGAAGGGACGCCGCTGCCCGAGCTTGTCAAGGAAGGCGAACGCCTCCCGCGCGCCGGCAAAATCCAGCGCGACGATCACATCTTTTCCCATGTTTGTGCCGCTCCTATGATTTCATTCAGATCTTTGATCCCGTACCGCTCCATCGCGGCGGGGAGCGCGAGGACGATATCCCGGCAGGCATAGGGATCGCGCAGGTTCGCCGCCCCGATCTCGACCGCCGTCGCGCCCGCCATCATCATCTCCAGCACGTCCTCGGCCGACGCGACGCCGCCCATCCCGACCACCGGGATCTTCACCGCGCGCGCGGTCTGCCAGACCATCCGCACGGCGACCGGGAAAACGGCGGGGCCGGAAAGTCCTCCCGTCCCGTTCGCAAGCAGCGGACGGCGGCGGCGCAGATCGAGCCGCATCCCCATCAGCGTATTGATCAGGCTGATCCCGTCGGCGCCCTCGCTCTCGCAGGCGCGCGCCATCTCCGTAATATCGGTCACGTTCGGGGAGAGCTTGACGATCACCGGCTTCTTTGTCACGCGGCGCACGGCGCGCGTGACGGCGGCGGCCGCCGCCGGTTCGGTGCCGAAGCTCATCCCCCCGCCGTGAACGTTCGGACAGCTGATATTGACCTCCAGCCATCCGACCTGCGGGCAGGCGGACAGCTTTTCACACACCTCGGCGTATTCTTCGAGAGAAAATCCGCTGACGTTCGCCATTACCGGCTTGTGAAAGCAGGCGGCGAGCCGCGGCAGCTCCTCGGAGACGACCTTGTCCACCCCGGGATTCTGCAGGCCGACGGCGTTGAGCATCCCGCCTTCACACTCCGCGATGCGCGGCGCGGGATTGCCGAAGCGCGGCTCCCGCGTCGTCCCTTTGAAGGAAAAAGTACCGAGGATATTGATATCGTACCATTCGGCGAACTCATAGCCGTAGCCGAAGGTGCCGCTGGCGGGGATCACGGGATTGTCGAGCCCGATCCCGCACAGCGTGACCTTTGTATTCACCGCCATAGGATCTCCTCCTTTTTCAGCACGGGACCTTCCCGGCAGATGCGCTTCGGTCCCGCGACCGTGCGGCAGGTGCAGCCCATACAGGCGCCGAAGCCGCAGCCCATCCGCTCCTCAAAGCTGAATTCCCCGCTCCCCCTGCTTGCAGAAAAGAGCGCGCGCAGCATCGGCTCGGGTCCGCAGGTATAAAAGTAGGTATAGTCACCCGCCTCCTCCAGCGCGTCGGTGACAAAGCCGCCCCTCCCCCTGCTGCCGTCCGCGGTGCAGAGGAGGACGCGCACGCCGAGTGCGGAAAACTCCTTTTCATAAAACACGTCGGCGGCGGAAGCGAACCCGAGGATCGCCGTGACCTCCCTCCCCGCCGCACTCAGCTCCCGTGCGAGCAGGTAAAGGGGCGGGACGCCCGCGCCGCCGCCCGCAAGGAGAGGCCGCGCGCCCGCGCGGGAGAGATCGTAGCCGTTGCCGAGACCGGTGAGCAGATCGAGCCGCTCGCCCGGCCGCATCTCCGCCATCTGCGCCGTCCCCTGACCGACGACCTTGTAGATCAGGGTCAGCGTATCTCCCTCCTTGTCACAGACCGAGATCGGACGGCGGAGGAAGCGTCCGTCGAGCCGGATATTGACGAACTGCCCCGGCGCCGTCACGGCGGAGGTATCCCCCGCAAGGCGCATCCGGTACACGTCCCGGGCGATACGCGTATTTTCCGTGAGGGTGAAAAATCCCTGTTTCATCTTCTTCCCTTCCGTCTCACGCGTCGATGGTGGAGATCGTCAGCGTCGTCTCCTCCAGCACGTCGAGCAGCACGCGCACGGTGTCCAGCGCCGTGAAGATCGTGACGTTGTTCTCCGTTGCGATCCGGCGGATCCGGTAGCCGTCCGTCTCCTGGCTCGCGTCCCCGACCTCGCGGGTGTTGATGACGTAGGCGATATGTCCCTGACGCAGCGCGTCCGGGATCTCGTCGCTCCCGCTGCCGATCTTGTGCAGGACGTGGGTGCGGATCCCGTTCTCCTTGAGATAGCGCGCCGTCCCCTCGGTCGCCTCGATGTTGAAGCCGAGGTTGTAGAAGCGGCGGATCAGCGGCAGAGCCTCCTCCTTGTCGCGGTCGGCGATGGTGGCGAGGACGGTGCCGTAGTTCTGCAGGTGCATCCCCGACGCCTGGAGGGCCTTGTAGAGCGCGCGGTTGAGCTTGTCGTCGTACCCGATCGCCTCTCCCGTGGACTTCATCTCCGGGGAGAGGTAGGCGTCGAGCCCGCGGATCTTACCGGAGGAGAAGACCGGGACCTTGACGTAGCGGCGGCGCTTTTCCTCCGGGTAGAGGCAGAAGATGCCCTGCTCCTTGAGAGTCTTTCCGAGGATGACCTCGGTCGCGATGTCGGCGAGGCTGTATCCCGTCGCCTTTGAGAGGAAGGGGACGGTGCGGGAGGAGCGGGGATTGACCTCGATGATGTAGACGTTCTCCTCCCGGTCGACGATGAACTGGATGTTGTAGAGCCCGACGATCCCGATCCCGGGGCCGAGCTTCTTTGCGTAGCTGAGGATGGTCCCCTTGACCTTGTCGGAAATACTGAAGGTGGGATAGACGCTGATCGAGTCGCCGGAGTGGACGCCGGTGCGTTCGACCAGCTCCATGATACCGGGGACAAAGACGTCCCTGCCGTCGCAGATGGCGTCCACCTCGACCTCCTTGCCCTCGATGTAATGGTCAACAAGGACGGGCTTGTCCTCGTCCACCTCCACGGCGGTCTTGAGATAATGGCGCAGCTGCTCCTCGTTTGCGACGATCTGCATCGCGCGTCCGCCGAGGACGAAGCTCGGCCGCACCAGGACGGGATAGCCGATCTCCGCCGCGGCGGCGACGCCGTCCTCGATCTTTGTGACCGCCTTGCCCTGCGGCTGCGGGATCTGCAGCGTCTCGAGGAGATGCTCGAAGGTGTCGCGGTTCTCCGCGCGGTCGATCGCCTCGCAGTCGGTCCCGATGATCTTCACGCCGCGGCGCATCAGCGGTTCCGCCAGGTTGATCGCGGTCTGCCCGCCGAGGGAGGCGATCACCCCTTCCGGCTGTTCGAACTCGATGATATTCATCACGTCCTCCGCCGTCAGCGGCTCGAAATAGAGCTTGTCGGAGGTGGTATAGTCGGTGGAGACGGTCTCCGGATTGTTGTTGATGATGATGGCCTCGTACCCCGCGCGGCGGATGGTCTGCACGGCGTGGACGGTGGAGTAGTCGAACTCCACCCCCTGCCCGATGCGGATCGGTCCGGCGCCGAGAACGACGATCTTCTTTTTCTCCGTGAGGCGGGAGTCGTTCTGCCCGGTGTAGGAGGAATAGAGATAGGCGATATATTCCCCTGTATGGAGGGTATCCACCATCCGGAAGACGGGACGGATCCCCGCCTCGCGCCGGAAGCTCCAGACCTTCAGCTCGTCCGTCCCCCAGAGGGAGGCGATCGCCTTGTCGGAAAAGCCCATCTTTTTCGCGCGCAGCAGCTCCGCCCGGTCAAACGGAGCGTTTTTCAGTCTCTCCTCCTCGCGCACGATCGAGAGGAGCGCCTCGAGGAAGAGCTCTGTGATCATCGTCAGCCGGTGCAGCTCTTCGACCGTTTTGCCGCGCCGGAGGAGCTCCGTCACGGCGAAGATCCCGTCGTCCCGGAACTCCCGGAGGTAGTCGCAGATCGCCTCGTCGGTCATCGCGTCGAACTTGGCGCGGCGGAGATGGCAGGCGCCGATCTCCAGCGACCGGACGGACTTGAGGAAGCACTCCTCCAGCGTGGAGCCGATCCCCATCACCTCGCCCGTCGCCTTCATCTGGGTGCCGAGGGTGTTCGGCGCGCCGGTGAATTTGTCAAAGGGAAAGCGGGGGAACTTGGCGACAAAGTAGTCGAGGACCGGTTCGGTCGCGGCGGTGCCGCCGGCGACGGGGATCTCCTCGAGGAGCATCCCGACGGCGATCTTGGCGGTCACACGGGCGATCGGATAGCCGCTCGCCTTGGAGGCGAGCGCCGAGGAGCGGGAAACGCGGGGGTTGACCTCGATCAGATAGTAGTCGCCCGTTACGGGGTCGAGCGCGAACTGCACGTTGCAGCCGCCGGCGATCTCCAGCTCCTTGATGATGCGGATCGCGCTGTCGTTGAGACGCTTGAGATCCCGCGGGGAGAGGGAGAGGATCGGCGCCACGACGATCGAGTCCCCGGTGTGGACGCCGACGGGGTCGACGTTCTCCATCCCGCAGATCGTGATGGCGTGGCCGGAGGAGTCGCGCATCACCTCGAACTCGATCTCCTTGCAGCCCTTCACGCTCTTTTCCACCAGCACCTGATGGACGGGGGAAAGTTTGAACGCGTTGAGACAGATCTCGACCAGCTCGGCTTCATCGTTTGCAAAGCCGCCGCCCGTCCCGCCGAGGGTGAAGGCGGGACGCAGCACGACGGGATACCCGATCTTTGCCGCGGCTTTTTTCGCCTCCTCAAGACCGTAGGTGATCTCGGAGGGGATGGTCGGCTCGCCGATCGAGGCGCAGAGCTCCTTGAAAAGCTCCCGGTCCTCCGCGCGCTCGATGCTGCGGCTGTCGGTGCCGAGCAGCTCGACTCCGCACTCACGCAGAACGCCCTTTTTTTCCAGCTGCATCGCCAGGTTCAGCCCCGTCTGCCCGCCGATGCCCGGGACGATCGCGTCCGGGCGCTCGTAGCGCAGGATCTTGGCGATATACTCCAGCGTCAGCGGCTCCATATAGACCTTGTCCGCGATGGAGGTGTCGGTCATGATCGTGGCGGGATTGGAGTTGCAGAGCACGACCTCGTACCCCTCCTCCTTGAGCGCGAGGCACGCCTGCGTCCCCGCGTAGTCGAATTCCGCCGCCTGGCCGATCACGATCGGACCGGAGCCGATGATCAGGATCTTTTTGATATCCGTTCTTTTTGCCATGGTTCTCTCCTCTTTTATTCTCCGCGTTTCACGCGCGATAGACCGTTTTTCCGGCGTACACCGTCGCAAGGCAGACGCCGTTTACTTCCCGCCCCTCGAAGGGGGTGGCTCTTCCCTTTGAGAGGAAGGTCCTGCTGTCGATCACCGTCCGCTCCCCGAGATCCCAGACGGTAAAGCCGTCCGCCGGCAGAGCGAAGCGCCGGCGCGGCGCCCCGGAAAAGAGCTCGGTCAGCCGCCCGAGCGGGATCAGCCCGCCGAGGACGAGGCCGGTATAGAGCAGCGGGAACGCCGTCTCCAGTCCGACGACGCCGAAGGGACTTTTCTCCAGTCCCCGGCTCTTTTCCTCCTCCGAGTGGGGCGCGTGGTCGGTGGCGATCATAACGACCGTCCCGTCGCACACTCCCGCGAGCAGCGCCTCGCGGTCCCGGGCGGAGCGGAGCGGGGGATTCATCTTGAAGCGTCCCTCCTCGCGAAGGTCGCTCTCGTCGAGAAGAAGGTAATGCGGCGCCGTCTCGCAGGTGACGTCGACGCCGCTTTTTTTCGCCTCCCGGATCAGGGAAACGCTCTCGGCGGTCGAGATATGGCAGACGTGGTAGGCGCAGCCCGTCTCCTCCGCGAGGACGAGATCCCGCTCGATCTGCTTCCACTCGCTCGCGGAAGAGATGCCGCGGTGACCGTGCGCGCGGGCGTAGGCGCCGTCGTGGATATAACCGCCCGAGAGGAGGCTGCTATCCTCGCAGTGCGCGGCGACGATCCGGCCGAGCGCCTTTGCCCGCTGCATCGCCTCCCGCATCAGCCCCCGGTCCTGCACGCCGCGTCCGTCGTCCGAAAAGGCGACGGCGTCTTTCGCCATCCCCTCGAGATCGGCGATCTCGCGTCCCTCCTCGCCGACCGTCAGCGCGCCGTAGGGGCGGACGCCGATCACGGCGTCCCGCCGGATCAGGGCGAGCTCCTCGCCGAGGTGCGCGGGGGTATCCGGCACGGGCGAGAGGTTCGGCATCGTGCAGACGTCGGTATACCCGCCGTGCGCCGCCGCGAGGGAGCCTGTGCGGATCGTCTCTTTATAAGAAGACCCCGGCTCGCGAAAATGCACATGCACGTCGCAAAAGCCGGGGAACACGAACACTTCCTCCCTCTCGGGGGAGAGGAACGCCGCCGCGAGCGCTTCCGCCTCCGGCGTGCGCTCCGTTCCGGTGAAAACGACCGATCCCTTCATCTTGTTTCCTTTCCGGGATAAAAAACCCCGCCGGAGACCGGCAGGGTACAAACGCAGCAAAACCGGCACGGTATCGTCCCATACCGCGCGGATCCGTGTCAGCACCTTGTCGATATCCCGTATCGTCTTAAAGTTGCCGGGATGATTATAGCACTCTCTCCTTCCCTTTGTCAAGAGGAGCGGAAGGAAAATCTGAAAAATCGGCGGCGCCTCCGCCGCGCGAGCGCGAAAAATCTCTTTACAAAGCGGGACGGGCGTTGTATAATCATCCTGTAACCGTATTTTTTAGGAGGATCTATGCCAAACGACAAAAAGATCCCGGCGCGCTCCGAAGTGCCGGAGGAATTCACCTGGAACCTGAAGGACATCTACGAAAGCGACGACGCCTGGTTTGCCGACTACGAGGAGCAAAAGAAGCTGCCCGGGCGTCTCACCGCCTTTGCGGGCCGCCTCGGCGAGAGCGCCGCAACGCTCCTCGCCTATCTCCGGCTCGACGACGAGATCGGTCTCGCCCTCTCCCGTCTGCACGGCTACGCCTCCCGCAAGGGGGACGAGGACGTCGGCAACGGCTTTTACCAGGATATGCGCGGCAAAGCGACGAGCCTCTGGGTCGCCGTGAGCAGCGCCGGCGCCTTCGCCACGCCCGAGATCATGGCGATCCCGGAGGAGACGCTGGAAAAATGGTATAAGGAAGAAAAGGACCTGGCCGTCTACCGCCGCAGCCTCTATCAGATCCGCCGCCGCAGGGCGCACGTTCTCTCCCCCGAGTGCGAGGCGCTGCTCGCCGCCTCCGGCGAGATGGCGGACGCCCCGGAGGAGATCGCCTCGGTCTTTGAGAACGCCGACCTGAAATTCCCCTCCGTCACCGACGAAAAGGGCGAGTCGCGCGAGCTGACGAACGGCACCCTTGTCCCGCTGCTCGAGAGCAGCGACCGCGTCCTGCGCAAAAACGCCTTTGAAGCCTACTATACCCGCCTCGGCGAGTTCCGCAACACCGTCGCGGCGACCCTCAACGCCCAGTTCAAGCAGCTGCGCTTCTACGCCGGCGCCCGCAAGTACGAAAACACCCTCGCGGCCTCCCTCGACCGGACCGAGGTCCCCGTGGAGGTCTATCACAACCTGATCGCCGCGGTCCACGGGAACCTTGACAAGATGTACCGCTACGTCTCGCTGCGCAAGCGGATGCTCGGGGTAGACGAGCTGCATATGTACGACGTCTACACGCCCATCGTGCCGGACAGCGCCGAGACGATCCCTTATGAAGAAGCGAAAAAGACCGTCCTCTCCGCCCTCTCCGTCCTCGGCGAGGACTACACCGCGATGCTGCGCGAGGGCTTTGAGAACCGCTGGATCGACGTCTATGAAAACGTCGGCAAGCGCGGCGGCGCCTACTCCTCGATGGGGCGCCCGCATCCCTACGTCCTCCTCAACCATCACGACAACCTGGACAGTCAGTTCACGCTCGCGCACGAGATGGGACACGCCCTGCACAGCTATCTCAGCTGTAAGAACCAGCCGGTCTCCACCTCCGACTACGTCATCTTTGTGGCGGAGGTCGCCTCCACCTGCAACGAGGTCCTCCTGATGCGCCGTCTCCTCTCCGAGACGACCGACCGCAGAAAACGCGCCTATCTGATCAACCACTTCCTCGACCAGTTCAAGGGGACGATCTACCGGCAGACGATGTTTGCGGAGTTCGAGCTTGCGATGGGACAGATGGCGGAGAGCGGCACGACCCTCACGGCGGACGTCCTCTCCGAAAAATACCTCGCGCTCAACAAGCTCTATTTCGGCCCCGATATGGTCTCGGACGACGGGATCGCCCTCGAGTGGGCGCGGATCCCGCACTTCTTCTATAATTATTACGTCTTCCAGTACGCGACCGGCTTTTCCGCCGCTGTGGCGATCGCCAACCGGATCCTCCGGGAGGGCGCCCCCGCCGTGGCGGACTACAAGCGCTTCCTCTCCGGCGGCAGCAGCACCGATCCGATCTCGCTCCTCCGGATCGCCGGCGTGGACATGAGCACTCCCGACCCCGTCAACTCCGCGCTCGCTCTCTTCGGCGAGCTGCTGGATGAGATGGAGACCCTGCTGTAACGGCAAAAAAAATCCGGAGAAAGGAGAAAAAAGATGAAATACGTATGCTCCGCCTGCGGCTGGACCTACGACGAGGAAGCCGGCGATCCCGAAAACGGCATCGCCCCCGGCACCAAGTTCGAGGATCTGCCCGAGGACTTCGTCTGCCCGCTCTGCGGCGTGGACAAATCGATGTTCGAAAAGGAATAAGAACAAAAAAGGGGACGCTCCGGGAGCGTCCCGTTTTTTGTTTGTTTTACTCCTCTTCCGGCTCGGGAAGATGGGCGAGGATCTTATAGAGCAGAGAGTAGAGCGTGCCCGCCTCCTCGGGGGAAAGACCGAGGCAGGGCGCGATCCTGCCGGGGATGGCGACGGCGCACTTTTTGAGTTCCTCCCCCTTTCCGGTCAGGCAGATATCCAGCCGCCGCTCGTCGCTTTTGTCGCGGGCGCGGGTGAGGTATCCCTTCTGCTCCAGTTTTTTTAAGAGGGGGGTCAGGGTGCCGGAGTCGAGCGTGAGGATCCTGCCGAGATCCCGCACGTTGATCTCCCTGCGCTCCCAAAGGACCATCATCGTGATATACTGCGTATAGGTCAGGTCGATCTCGTCGAGATACGGCTTGTATTTTCTGACGATCTCCTTCGCGCAAGCGTAAAGAGGAAAACAAAGCTGGCAGTCAAGGCGGAGGGGATCAAACTCGTTCGTCAATTCCGGCATGGTCAGATCTTCGACTCGATAAAGGCCTTCATATCAGCCTTCGGGCGGAATCCGACGACGTTCCCGACGAGCTGCCCATCCTTAAAGACGAGGACGGCGGGGATGCTGTAAATGTTGTACTTCCCGGCGAGCTGCGGATTTTCATCCACGTCCGCATTGTAAAAACCGACTGTCCCTGCCATCTCCGCGGAGAGCTCCTCCATCACGGGGCCGAGCATCCGGCAGGGGCCGCACCAGGTCGCGGAAAAGTCCACGACGGAGACCTTTTCCTCCAGCGCTTTGGTCATATCTTCGTTTACGATCTTGGTTACCATTTTTGTTTCTCCTTTTCAATCTTTTGGTTTTTTACTGTTTTTCGCTCAAATATTCCACAGCGGAAAGGGCGGCCGTGTTCCCCTGTCCCGCCGCTTTGACGTACTGATACGGCTTGCCCGTCACGTCCCCGCAGGCGAACAGCCCGGGGAGATTGGTGCGCATCGCGAGATCGACGACGACCCTGCCGTCCTCGGCCCTCACGCCGGGGACGAGCCGGTCGGGCAGGACCGCGTCCCGCAAAACGAAGATCCCGTCCGCGGGATGGGAGCCGGCGTCCGTCACGACGCGCTCCGCCTTGAGAGCGCCCTCGATCGCGCGCGGCAGCTCGCGGATCACTTCCAGGTTCTCCGCCCGGGGGAGCGGCTCCCTGAGGATCGGAAAGTAGAGGACGCGCGCGGAGGTCTCCGCGAGGAACTCCGCCTCCTTTGCCGCCTCCGCGCAGTAGCCGAGGACCGCGACGGTCTTGCCGCGGTAGAGCCGCGCGTCGCAGGTGGCGCAGTAGCTGACGCCGCGGCCGAGGAAATCCTCCTCACCCGGCAGCTGCTTTCCCTGCATCACGCCGCAGGCGAGGATAACGGCGCTCGCCTCGAGCATCTCCTCCCCCACCTGGAGCCCGAACCAGTCTCCCATCGCGTAGACCGCGCCGACGCGCGCGTCGGTGATCCGGATCCCGAGCGAGTCGAGATGGGCGGAAAGCGCCCGGGCAAACTCCTCCCCGCTGACCGCGGGCAGCCCGGGATAGTTGTCGATCCGGTGGGCGCGGGAGAGCTTTTCGCTCAG
>CACYYS010000044.1 GCA_902778725.1 uncultured Ruminococcus sp. | reverse complement strand
CTGCTCGGCTTCACCCAGCCGCAGGCGGGCGCGATCGGGATCATCGGCGGCGCGGACGGACCGACCGCGATCTACACGTCGACCAAGTTAGCGCCGGAGCTGCTCGGCGCGATCGCCGTGGCGGCGTATTCCTATATGGCGCTCGTCCCGGTCATCCAGCCCCCGATCATGAAGCTGCTCACGACCAAAAAGGAACGCCGGATCAAAATGACGGACCTGCGGCCCGTCTCGAAAACGGAGAAAATCGTATTCCCGATCGTAGTCACGATCTTCGTCTCTCTCCTCGTTCCTTCCGCCGCGCCTCTGATCGGCTGCCTGATGCTCGGCAACCTCTGGAAGGAGTCCGGCGTTTGCGAGCGGCTGCGCCTTACCGCGCAAAACGAACTGATGAACATCGTCACGATCCTGCTCGGCGTCTCGGTCGGCGCGACGGCGACGGCGGCTTCCTTCCTCACGCTGCAGACACTCGGGATCGTCGTGCTCGGCGTTTGCGCTTTTGCGCTCGGGACCGCCGGCGGCGTGCTCCTTGCCAAGTTCATGAATCTCTTTACAAAGAACAAGATCAATCCGCTGATCGGGTCCGCCGGCGTTTCCGCCGTTCCGATGGCGGCGCGCGTTTCCCAGTCCGTCGGGCAGAAGGAGGATCCGTCGAACTTCCTCCTGATGCACGCGATGGGACCGAATGTGGCGGGCGTGATCGGCTCCGCGATCGCGGCGGGCGTGCTGATCGCTCTGCTCGGGTAAGGAGGGAAGAGTATGCCGAACAACAAACTGAACATCACCGATACCATCCTGCGCGATGCGCACCAGTCCCAGGCGGCGACCCGGATGCGGCTGGAGGATATGCTCCCCGGCTGCGAGCTGCTCGACAAGATCGGTTACTGGTCGCTTGAGTGCTGGGGCGGCGCCACCTTCGACGCCTGTATGCGTTTCCTCGGGGAGGACCCGTGGGAGAGGCTGCGCGCGCTCCGCAAGGCTCTGCCGAACACCCGGCTCCAGATGCTGCTGCGCGGACAGAACATTCTCGGCTACCGTCATTATTCCGACGACGTCGTCGAGGCGTTCGTGAAAAAATCGATCGAGAACGGCATCGACGTGATCCGGATCTTCGACGCGCTCAACGATACCCGCAACATGGCGGCGGCGATGAAGTATACCAAAAAGTACGGCGGATTCTGCGAGGCGGCGCTTAGCTATACCGTCAGCCCCGTCCACAGCGAGGAGTATTTTGTCCGCCTCGCCGGAGAACTGAAGGAGATGGGCGCGGACAGTATCTGCATCAAGGATATGGCAAACCTCCTGCTTCCTTACGACGCCTATTCTCTTGTCAGCAAACTCAAAAAAGAAGTCGATATCCCGATCCATCTGCATACGCACAACACCACCGGCACCGGAGATATGACGAACCTCAAGGCCTGTGAGGCGGGGGTCGACATCGTCGATACCGCGCTCTCGCCGCTTGCCAACGGCACTTCCCAGCCCTCGACCGAGGCGCTCGTCGCAACTCTCAAGGGGACGGAGCGCGATACCGGGCTTGATCTTGTCGCTCTCAACAAGGCGGCGGCCTACTTCCGCACGGTCGCCGATAAACTGAAAAAGGAGGGGATCCTCGATCCGAAGGTCCTCAACGTCGACTCCAAGACCCTCCTCTATCAGGTCCCGGGCGGGATGCTTTCCAACCTCCTGTCCCAGCTCAAGCAGGCAAAGGCGGAGGATCGCTACTACGACGTGCTCGCCGAGGTCCCGCGCGTACGCGCCGATTTCGGTTATCCGCCGCTGGTTACTCCGACCAGCCAGATCGTTGGATCCCAGTCGGTCATGAACGTGCTGATGGGGCGCTACAAGACCTTCACCAAAGAGTCGAAAGCCCTGCTGCGCGGCGAATACGGCAGACTCCCCGGAAAAGTCAGCGAAGAGATCCGCCGGATGGCGATCGGCGACGAGGAGGTCATCACCTGCCGTCCCGCCGACCGGCTCGAGCCGGAGCTCGACAAGCTCCGCGAAGAGGTCAAAGGGATCGCGCAGAGCGAGGAGGACGTTCTTTCCTACGCGCTCTTCCCGCAGGTCGCGCTGAAGTTTTTCGAAGAGCGGAAGAAAAAAGAGGAAAAAGCCGCCGCCCCGGAGGACTCCATCCGCGAGCTGACCGTGGAATATCTCGGAAACTGAATAAAAAAAGATCCGGCAGGCTGCCGGATCTTTTTTCTGCAAAAAGAGCGCGCCCGCGGGCGCGCTCTTTTCGCGTGGGATCAAAGACCCCGTTTGACGTAGCTGGTGTGCAGGATGTGGTGAGCTTTCTCGGAGCCGGGTTTGCCGAGATACTCGTTGTAGACCTGCTTGATCACGCTGTTTTCGTGGGACTTGCGGAGGTCCATCTTCTTGTCCGCCGTATAGAGAACGGCGGCGCGGACTTCGCGGAGGTTGATGTTGTTGCGGACGGAAGCGGGCTGGGTCGGCTGACCGCCGCCGTTGACGCATCCGCCGGGGCAGCACATGATCTCGACGAATTCGTACTGCTCTTTGCCGTCGCGGATCGCGTTGAGGAGCTGCTTTGCGTTCTTGGTCCCGCTGGCGACCGCCACGCGGATCTCCTTGTCGCCGAGCTTGTAGGTCGCGCGCTTGATGCCGGCGATGCCGCGGACGTCTTCAAAGTCCAGCTTCTCGAGCGGCTTGTTGAGGATGACCTCGGCCGCGGTGCGGAGCGCCGCCTCCATCACGCCGCCGGTCGCGCCGAAGATGACGCCGGCGCCGGAGCCGACGGAGAACGGATCGTCGAACTTTTCATCCGCAAGGGAGTTGAAGTCGATGCCGCAGCTCTCGATCAGACGGCCCACCTCGCGGGTCGTGATCGCGATATCCACGTCCGGAACGCCCGCCGCGTTCTGGTTGGGTCTGCCGATCTCAAACTTCTTGGCGGTGCAGGGGATCGCGGACACGAAAACGATGTCCTTGGGATCGAGTCCGTGCTTTTCGGCGTAGTAGGTCTTGTAGATCGCGCCGAACATCTGCTGAGGCGACTTGCAGGTGGAGAGGTTTTCAGTCATATCGGGGAAGTAATGCTCGCAGTACTTGATCCATCCGGGGGAGCAGGAGGTCATCAGCGGCAGCTTGCCGCCGGTGGTGAGACGCTCGACAAGCTCGTTGGCCTCTTCCATGATGGTCAGGTCAGCCGTGAAGTTCATGTCATAGACGCCGTTAAAGCCGACGCGCTTGAGGGCGGCGACCATCTTGCCCTCCACGTCGGTGCCGGGCGCGTTGCCGAAGCACTCGCCGAGCGTGGCGCGGATCGAGGGGGCGCAGCAGATCGCAACATGCTTCTTCGGATCCGCGATCGCCTCAAGGACCTCGGCGGTGCTGTCCTTTTCATAGAGAGCGCCGGTCGGGCAGGCGACGATGCACTGACCGCAGCCCACACAGGAGGTATCGGCGAGGGACTTCTCAAAGAAGGTGCCGATCACAGAGTCATAACCGCGGTTGTTTGCGCCGATCACGCCGATGTCCTGCATATTTTTGCAGGCGCCGATGCAGCGGCGGCAGAGGATGCACTTGTTCGGATCGCGGACGAGATAAGCGGTGGAGTCCTCGACCGGGACGTTCTTCGGATGGCTGCCGAACGCGCTTTCATCCACCTTGTAGTCACGGCAGAGCTTCTGGAGCTCGCAGGTGGTGGAACGGATGCAGGAGAGGCACTTTTTGTCATGCGCGGAAAGAAGAAGCTCGAGGTTCATTTTCCGGAAGCTGTTGACCTTGGGCGTGTTGGTGCGGACTTCCATTCCCTCGCTCGCGGGATAGACGCAGGAGGTGACCATTCGGAAGGGACGGCCGTTTTCGGAAGCCTCGACAAGGCAGAGACGGCAGGCGCCGATCTCGTTGATGTCCTTCAGGTAGCAGAGAGTGGGGATATCGACGCCCGCGTATCTGGCAGCCTCAAGGACGGTGGAGCCGGCGGGTGCGGACACCTCAGCTCCGTTGATTTTAAGGGTGATCATGTCCATGTTCTGGTTCTCCTTCCTTACTCCTTAATGATGGCGCCGAACTTGCAGGTCTCGATGCAGGCGCCGCACTTGATGCACTTGTTCGGGTCGATGTGGTGCGGCTGCTTGACGGTGCCGGAAATCGCGCCGACCGGGCACTTGCGCGCGCAGGCGGTGCATCCGCGGCACTTGTCCTCGAGGATCTTATACTGCATCAGGTTCTTGCAGACGTGAGCCGGGCACTTCTTGTCGCGGACGTGAGCGACGTACTCGTCGCGGAAGTACTGGAGCGTAGAAAGGACGGGGTTCGGCGCGGTCTGGCCGAGTCCGCAGAGGGAGGCGGACTTGACGTAGTTGCAGAGCGCTTCCAGTCTGTCAAGATCTTCCATCTCGCCGTTGCCGCTCGTGATCTTGTTGAGGATCTCGAGCATGCGGACGGTGCCGACGCGGCAGGGCGTGCACTTGCCGCAGGACTCGTCGACGGTGAACTCAAGGAAGAACTTGGCGATATCGACCATACAGTTGTCCTCGTCCATGACGATCAGTCCGCCGGAGCCCATGATCGAGCCGATCTTTGCGAGATTCTCGTAGTCGATCGGCGTGTCAAGGTGCTGTGCGGGGATGCATCCGCCGGAAGGACCGCCGGTCTGCGCGGCTTTGAACTTTTTGCCGTTCGGAATACCGCCGCCGATCTCTTCGATGATCTCGCGGAGGGTGGTGCCCATCGGGATCTCGACGAGGCCGGTGTTCTTGATCTTGCCGCCGAGCGCGAAGACCTTGGTGCCCTTGGAGGTCTCGGTTCCCATAGAGGCGAACCATTCCGGACCCTTGAGGATGATCTGCGCGACGTTGGCGTAGGTCTCCACGTTGTTGAGGATGGAAGGACGGCCGAACAGGCCCTTGATGGCGGGGAAGGGAGGACGCGGACGCGGCTCGCCGCGTTTGCCCTCGATGGAGGTCATCAGCGCGGTCTCCTCGCCGCAGACGAAAGCGCCGGCGCCGAGACGGAGCTTGAGGTCGAAACAGAAGTCGGTGCCGAAGATGTTTTTGCCGAGCAGGCCGTATTCGCGCGCCTGTTCGATCGCGATCTGCAGACGCTTGACGGCGATCGGATACTCCGCGCGGACGTAGATGTACCCTTCATCGGAGCCGATCGCGTAACCGGCGATCGCCATCGCCTCGATCACGGCGTGGGGGTCGCCCTCGAGGATCGAACGGTCCATGAACGCACCGGGGTCGCCCTCGTCGGCGTTGCAGCAGACGTATTTTTTGCCGGCGGGCTGATTGGCGGCAAACTGCCACTTGTTGCCGGTGGGGAAGCCGGCGCCGCCGCGGCCGCGGAGGCCGGAGGCCTTGATGGTGTCGATGACCTGCTGCGGGGTCATCTCGGTCAGGACCTTGCCGAGAGCCTGATAACCGTCGGTCGCGATGTATTCGTCGATGTTCTCCGGGTTGATGACCCCGCAGTTGCGGAGCGCGACGCGGTGCTGCTTTTTATAAAAGGAAGTATCGTTAAGGGAGAGGATCTCGTCGCCGCGCACGGTCTCGTCATAGGCGAGACGGGTCACGATGCGGCCCTTGAGCAGATGCTCGGAGACGATCTCGGGGACGTCGTCCACGGTCACCCGGGAGTAAAAGGTCCCTTCGGGATAGACGATCATGACGGGACCGAGCGCGCAGAGACCGAAGCAGCCGGTCTCAACGACCTTGACTTCCTCGGCGAGGCCTGCTTTCCCGATCTCCTCGACCATTCTTTCTCTGATTTTTGCGCTGCCGGACGAGCTGCAGCCCGTGCCGCCGCAAACGAGTACAGTAGATCTTACCATATCTGTTCGTCTCCTCTCGCTTATTTGGCGTTGCTGCCGATGGTGTATTCGGTCACGACCTTGCCGCCGACGATGTGCTCGTCAAAGACGCGCTTCGCCTTGTCGGCGGTCATCTTCACATAAGTGACCTTTTCCTTGCCGGGCTCAAGCACTTCCACGACGGGCTCGTACTGGCAGATGCCGATGCAGCCGGTCTGGGAGACGGTGACGTCCGTTTTGCCGGAAGCGGCGGTCAGCTCAACAAAGGCGTTGAGGACCGGACGCGCGCCCGCGGCGATGCCGCAGGTGGCCATGCCGACGACGATCTTTGTGCCGGTCAGATCGTGGGAACGGGAACCCACCTGACCTTTCATCCTGTCGCGAATGGCGGAAAGTTCTGCTAAACTTTTCATTCTTTATTTTCTCCTATATGTTTTTTATGACTGATTGGGAACCGATCGATCGGGATCATTCTCTCCGTATTGCTCTCTCAGGTAATCCCGTACCCAGAGGAGGACTTCCGGCGTGTCGAGCGGGAGATCGCCGAGCTGTCCGCGCAGTTCTCTCGTGTCGAGCCGAATCTCTTCCTGCGGCCGCGCGTGGAGGAACAGGAAGTCCCGGTCGGGACCGGAGGAGATCAGCGTCATCACCGTCTCCGGCATATCGCCGAGGGGGAGAGCGTCGATGCTGGACTGGTCGAAGGACGCGGTCACGGTCGTGCCGACGTTCGGCGTGCTCTCGATCGAAAAGCTGCCGCCCGTCTGTTCCGCCTCCATCTTGAAGAAGGGGATCCCGAGCCCTACCTTGCGCGTCGTTCTCGTCGTGCAGAAGGGGTCGACTACCTTTTCAAGGAATTCGGCGGTCATGCCGCATCCGTTGTCCGCGATGGTGATGGTGAGCATAGGCGGATCCTCTGTCAGGATGACCGAGATCAGGGAAGCGCCCGCGCGCACCGAATTCATCGTGATGTCCAGGATGTTTTCGGAGAGTTGGCGCATTTACTTCGTGTATTTGGAGAGGATGCCCTCGACCTGCGCAACGTTGAGCCGGCCGTACACCTCGCCGTTGACGGTCATGACGGGAGCAAGACCGCACGCGCCGATGCAGCGGGTAGCCTCAAGGCTGTACTTTCCGTCGCGGGAGGTCTCGCCCACGCCGAGGTTCAGCACGGAGGAGATCTTGTCCAGCACGCCGCCGGAGCCTTTGACGTAGCAGGCGGTGCCGAGACAAACGGCGATCGCGACCTCGCCCTTCGGGTTCAGGGAGAACTGGGAGTAGAAGGTGGAGACTCCGTACGCCTCCTCAAAGGGGACGCCGAGCCCCGCGGCAACGCGGCGCTGGACCTCTTCGGGGAGATACCCGTAGATCTCCTGCGCGCCCTGCAGCACGGACATCAGAGCGCCGGGGTCGTTCTTGCGTTCGGCGATCAGCTTGTCCAGAGCAAGCTCCTGCTCCTGCGTTCCGCTGAACGTCACTGTGGTCGGTTTCTTTTTCATGTGCGATCTTGCCTCCTGATTTTTCGGATGAATTATACCGAAGGTATTGATGCGATAGTTTTACGACATCGTTATTTATTATACAATAGGGAAAAAGAAAAGTCTATACTTTTTCGCTGAAAAAATTTATTTTTTAACAAAAAATCTTCGATATTTTCCCCGGTCGGGAAAAGCGGCGGAAGAAGCGGGGGAAAACAAGCGTTTTTTCTGATCCTGAAAACAAAAAGTCAGTTTTGAAAAAACGATATTGCTATCATGAAGAAAAAATGTTATGATAAGATAAACACGGAAAGCGAGGTGGCGTATCGTGGTTTTTACCTTGGAGCAGTGCATGCACCTGAAACGGCAGGAAAAAGACTTTTCCATCACGCGCGACAAGGTCAAATGCTATCTGTTTTGTCATTTTATCAATCCCGTTGACGTCATCAGCCAGGGCAAGCTGATCCGCACCTCCGCCAACGCCTGTATGCTCTGGACGCCGGGCAGCCCCGTTTTCTATAAGGCGGAGATCATTTATCTTTTCCACAATTTCATCCATTTCCAGGTCGACGATCCCGAGGGCTTTTCCCGGCTCGGCGTTCCCCTGAACCGGCTTTTCTATACCGAGATGCAGGACAAGATCACGCACACGGTCGAGCAGCTCGAGTTTTTTCTCGGGCTCGGGGAGGAAGAGCGGAAGCCCCAGCTCAGCGAGATGCTTTTCGGCCTTTTCACCGGACTTGCCGACGAGCAGAGGAACCGGCGCGTCACCATCGGGCGCAGCGCGCAGTTCGCCTTTGACAATCTGCGCAGCATGATCTACGTTTCTCCCGCGGAGTGGAGCGTGGAGAAAATGGCGGAGTACGTTTATCTGTCCCGCTCCTATTTTTCCATTCGCTATAAAGAGTATTACGGCATCTCGCCGAACGAGGACCTGATCCAGGCGGCGCTCCTTCTGGCGGTCCGTCTTTTGACGACGACGGGCATCCAGATCTCGGACGTCGCGTATGAATGCGGCTTCCGGAGTCCGGAGTATTTCATCCGGCTGTTCAAGAGCAAATACGGCGTCACCCCGGGGAAATACCGGGAGATGAACGGAGACAGGGAGGTAAGGACTTGAAGAAGACGACTGTTACCGGCGTCAAACGGCTTTTTCCGCTTCTTTTGGCCCTTGTCTTTCTCCTCCTTTCCGCTTCCTGCGAACGGGGACCGGCCGCCGATCCGGCGTTGAGCCCCGGTACGGAGGAGTCCCCGCCCGATACAACGGGAAATTCAGGAGGAACAGCGATGCCGACGCTTTTGGAAGAAGGATCCGTATACCGGATCGAAACGCCCGGGTTCTTTGCGCTCGCGGGCGACGAGTTCGGCGCGGCGGAGAACGCGGAGACGGTGACGCAGGCGGCCAACGGAGATCTCAACCAGCTCTGGCGCGTCCATGCCGCCGACGGAGGGATCCTGCTGGAAAACCTGAGCGCCGGACTTTACCTCACCGTTAAGGCGGACTCAAAAAAGGAGGGAGCGCTCCTCAGTCTCACCTCCCGCAACGAGATCCGCTCGCAGCTCTGGAGCCCCCTGCCGGCGGAAGGGAAGGAGAACGCCTTTCTCCTTCAAAACGCGATGACGGGCGGTTATGCGGCGGCAAAGGACGAGACGGGCGCGGGAAACGCGGTGCAGAAAACGGAACCGGACGGCGCGACCGTCTGGACCTTCAAAAAGGCGGCGGAACCGGGAACGGAGTTTCCGCGTATCCTTCTTCTTTCCGGGGATTACGTTTCCGCGTCGAGCTGCCCCGAGATCCGCAGGATCAACGGCGTCTATTATAATTTCAATCAATCGGGCGGGATCGCGATCAAGCGTTCCTCCGATCTGAAAAACTGGATCAAGCTCGGTTCCGTTTTCCCGGAAAAACCGGGCTGGCTCCAAGGGGCGGCCGGCGGCTCCGACTCGATCTGGGCGCCGGGCTGTTACCTTGTCGGCGGTACGCTCCGCTGCTATTACGCGGTCTCCTCGCTCGGTTCGCAGGATTCCGCGATCGGGATGGCGTATTCCGCATCCCCCTCCTCCGGCTGGAAGGACGGCGGGATGGTCATCGCGTCGAAAAAGGGCGATCCCTACAACTGTATCGATCCCAACATTTTTGTGGAGGACGACGGATCGACCTATCTGATCTTCGGCTCTTACTGGACAGGGATCTATATGCGAAAGATCGATCCGGCGACCGGTCTCCTCGATGAAAAGGAGCTTACCCTTTGGCATCTCGCCGAGGGGAAGGGAGAGATGGAGGCGCCTTATCTGATCAAAAAAGACGGATATTATTATCTCTTTGTGGCAATGGGCAACCTTTCCAAAAACGAGAGCTACCACTGGTGCGTCGGCAGGAGCGAAAGTCTGTTCGGGCCCTATCTGGACAAAAACGGCAAGCCGATGCTGCAGGGGAACGTCTCCGCGCTCACCGAGTATAAAAAAGGGATCGAAGGAGTCGGTCACGCCCAATGTTTTCTCGATGACGACGGGACCTGTTACATGGTGGCGGAGTATTGGAAGGACCGCTCCGATCCCGCCCGCAAGGTGGCGCTGCACATCAGCACGATCGTGTGGAACGGAGAGGGCTGGCCTGTCACCGCGCTGTCAAAAGATCTGCTCCGCGAGCTCGCGGGCAGAAAATAAAAATGAATCGGGAGGAAAAAACGGAATGAAAGAAAGCGGAAAAAACCGGAGACTCCGGAGATGGAAAGGATTTTCCGCCGGGCTCCTGTCGCTCTTTTTGCTGATCCCGCTCCTTTTCCTCGCCGTTTCCTGCGAACGGGGACCGGACGGGGAAACGACGGAGAGCGGAGCCCCGGGCGGCGAGAGCGCGCCCGACACAACGACAGATCCGGGAGGGACGGAAATGCAGCTTCTTGAAGACGGTTTCGTATATCGGATCGAGGATCCCTCGTGGTTCGCTCTGGCGGGCGACGACTTCGGCGCGACGGAGAACGCGGAGGTCGTGACACAGGCTACAAACGACGATCTCAATCAGCTCTGGCGCGTCCATGGAACCGACGGCGGGATCCTGCTGGAAAATCTGAGCGCAGGACTCTACCTGACCGTCAAAGCGGATTCAAAAACGGAGGGAGCGCTTCTTTGCCTCGCTTCCCGCAACGGGAACCGCTCCCAGCTCTGGACGGTCACCGCCGCCGAGGGCAAGGAGAACGCCTTTTTCCTGCAAAACGCGATGACCGCCGGTTTCGCCTCGGACAAAGAGGCGGAACGGACGGGTCAGGCGGTCCAGAAGCTCGAGGGGGACGAGGCGACGGTCTGGACCTTCAAAAAAATGGCGGAGCCGGGGACGGAGTTCCCGCGCGTTCTGATCCTCTCCGGGGATTACCGCTCCGCTACCAGCACGCCCGAGGTGCGCAAGATAAACGGAGTCTACTATTCTTACAATATGACGGGGGCGATCACCATCAAGCGCTCCTCCGATCTGAAACAGTGGTCCAAGATCGGCACGCTTTTCTCAAGCAGACCCGCGTGGCTCAAGGATGCGACGGGAGGCTCTGACTCGATCTGGGCGCCCGGCTGCTATCTGGTCGGCGGTATGCTCCGCTGCTACTACGCCACCTCTTCCTCCGGTTCCCAGAATTCCGCGATCGGGATGGCGTATTCCGTGAACAACCATCCTTCCCTCGGGTGGAAGGACGGCGGAATGGTGATCTCCTCGAAAAAGGGCGATCTCTATAACTGCATCGACCCCAACATCTTTGTGGAGGACGACGGATCGACCTATCTGATCTTCGGCTCCAGCTGGACGGGGATCTATATGCGAAAGATCGATCCGAAGACCGGGCTCCTCGATGAAACGGAGACCACGCTCTGGCATCTCGCGCAGTCCACGGAGAAGATGGAGGCGCCCTATCTGATCAAAAAGGACGGATACTATTATCTCTTTCTCGCTATGGGATATTTGAACGACGAGGCAAAGGCGAAGACGATGCCCTACCGCTGGGCGGTCGGGCGGAGCGAGAGCCTCTTCGGTCCCTACGTCGATAAAAACGGCAAGCCGCTCCTCGAAGGCTACACTTCCACGCTGACCGAGAACAAGCCGGGGATCCAGGGAGTCGCGCACGCGCAGTGCTTCCTTGACGACGACGGCGTCTACTACCTGGTCTCGGAGTCCTGGGAGGACCGCAGCGTCTCGAAGACCCCGGTCGTCCTGCACATCAGCTCGATGGTCTGGAACGATCAGGGATGGCCCGTCACCGCGCTGGCAAAAGACGTGCTCAAAGAGCTTGCCGGGAAGAAATGACCCGGAGAATAATATCAAAATGATTTTTTGAGGAGAAAACGATGAAAAAGACAGTTTTGCATGCGGACAGGTATTTCGGCGGTACGCCGATCGACAAGCGCATCTTCGGCTCTTTTGCCGAGCACATGGGGCGTCTGGTCTACGGCGGGATGTACCAGCCGGGTCAGGCTACGGCGGATGAAAACGGCTTCCGCGGCGACGTGATCGACCTTGTGAAGGAGCAGGGCGTGACGGCGCTGCGCTATCCGGGCGGCAACTTTGTCTCCGCTTACCGATGGGAGGACACGGTGGGGGATCCCGCGACCCGTCCGGTCCGCACCGAACCCGCGTGGAAAAATATCGAGACCAATCAGTTCGGGCTCAACGAGTTCATGACCTGGTGCCGCAAGACGGGGATCGAGCCGATCATGGCGATCAACCTCGGCACCAGAGGGACCGACGCTGCGCGCGACCTGCTGGAGTACTGCAATATGCCGGTCGGGACCAAGTTTTCCGATTGGCGCGCCTCTCACGGCTTCAAGGAGCCGCACAACATCCGGATGTGGTGCCTCGGCAACGAGATGGACGGCGTTTGGCAGATCGGACACCGGTCCGCGTTCGAGTACGGATCTGCCGCTGTGCAGGCCGGCCGTCTGATGAAGCGGATCGACCCCACCCTCCAGCTTGTCGTCTGCGGCAGCGCCGGGATGGCCGTGCCTACCTTTGCCGCATGGGACGCGGAGGTCCTGGAGCAGAGCTACGATATCGCCGATTTCATCTCCGTTCATACCTACTTTGATAACCGCAATAAAACGCCCGAGGACTCCGCCGCTTTCCTCAGCGCGTCGAACAACCTTGACAAACAGATCAAGGCGATCATCGCGACCTGCGATTACGTCAAGGCGAAACTCCGCAAAAAGACGACTGTCAACCTCAGCGTGGACGAGTGGAACGTCGTTTACCGTCCGCACGGCAAGGTGCCGAATGTGGACTGGACGTTCGCCCCTCACCAGATCGAGGACGTTTACAACCTCGAGGACGCCCTCCTTGTCGCCTCCTGCCTGATGACCCTGATGCGTCACGCCGACCGCGTCAAGATCGCCTGCCAGGCGCAGCTCGTCAACGTGATCTCTCCGATCATGACCTCGGATAACAAAGCGTGGAGACAGACGATCTTCTATCCCTTTGCGGAGATGAGCCGCTTCGGCAGAGGCGAGATCCTTCCCCTCGTCTCCGACGGCGAGACCTATGAAGCGGGCGTTTACGGAACTTCTCCCGTCCTCGACGCGATCCTGACCGAGGATAAGGAGAACGGCACGCTCTCTCTCTTCGCGGTCAACCGTTCTCTCGACGAGGAAAACGAGATCACCCTGGATCTGCGGCAGTTTGAGGGCTATCGCGTCAAGCTCCATTCCGTCCTCAACAGCGAGGGGCTGCGCGACGTGAACACCGAGGAGGATCCCGACCGCGTCCGTCCCGAGGCCCGCGGAGACGCAAAGATCGAAGGCGGCGTCCTGACCGCGCATCTCGAAAAGCATTCCTTCAATACTATCGTTCTTTCCCGAAATTGAATATAGCGTAAAAGAAGAGGCGGACGCGAACGTCCGCCTTTTTCTTGTTTATTTGCTCGCGAGGATCGCCGCGGAGAGGAGGACGGCGCAGTCGTCCCGTCGGAGAGGCTCGCTTTCCGCGAGGCTTCCGCCGCTCGGTAAAAGCATCCCGCACGCGGCGGCGCAGTCAAGAGCCGCCTCTCTATCGAGAACAGGGGAGCTTTCTCCCGCCGAGGCGGCGAGGGATGCGAGGCCGAAGACGCGCGCGCCGATCGCCGAGGCTTCCGCCCGGCTGATCGCGCCCATGGGGTCGAGGACCCGCCCGTTTTCCGCGCTCGGCTCGAGGAATCCGGCGAGCAGCGCCGTGCAGACGGCGGGCAGATACTTTTGCGGGATATCGTCGCGGTCGTCAAAGACGGAGACGGCCTCCTTTTTATAGAGCGAGGTGTCGATCTTCGCGGCGGCGAGACAGCTTGCGACGAATTCCGCGCGTGAGACGATGCGCTCCGGCTCAAAGTAGAGCGTCCCGCCGACCGAAGCGGCCTGCATATATCCCGCGGCGCACGCGCTCACGGCGGCGCTCTCCTTGCCGGATCCGGCCATGTCCGCAAGGGAGATGCCGGATTTGTTTTTCGCGATCCGGATCTTTACCGTCGCCAGCTTGCTGTAATTGCCGTACTCGTCGCACACAACGTAGGAAAAACTGTCTTTCCCGGTATAGTTTTTGTCCGGCGTGTAGCGGAAGTCGCCGCTTGCGGCGTCAAAGAGCTCCAGCGTCCCCTTTCCCGGCGCTTTGACGACACGGTAGGTGAGCCTGTCGTTTTCCGGATCGCTCGCCGGAAGGTGCGAGGAGACGGCGATGTTCCGGAAGGTGGAGACGGATCCGAGCGCTCCCTCCGGCGCCGAAACGGGCGCCTCGTTGATTCGGTCAAGGAAGACAAGAGAGCAGGTCAGATCGGCGAGAGCGTACTTCTCCGGGAGGGAGAAGGTGAAGTCCGAGGAGGAGACGGCGGCGTCCGCCGCGCGGAAGGTCAGATATTTCAGCATGCTCTGACGGATCGTCTGACCTTCTTTCAGCTTCGTTTCCCCGAGATAGAGGGCTCCGTCCTCGGCGGGCGGAAGAGAGGTCACGGTGAGGGAGGTGAAGTCGGCGAGCCCGACCGCCTGAGCAAAGTCGGTGGGGGTAAAGAGAATGTCGGAGCCGGAGAGTCCGGCCTTTACCATCACAAAGTTTCCGGCGAGGACGTCGAGCGCCGGAGAGACGGTCGCCGCTTCGGCGGGGATCGCCGACGGGATCAGCAGGGCGGCGGCGAGCAAAAGAGTCAGAAGGCGTTTCATAAGGATCTCCTTTTCATTTTGGTTTGATCGTATCCATAGTTTGTCCGCGAGGCGGCGAACTATGCGGCCCGTCACGCAAAACGGCGAACGGTCATAGAATGAAAACAGCGGGAAACGATCCCGCAAAAGGAGAAACTATGCAACGATACGCAAATGACGATCCGCGCACGCCGCTCGAGCGGATCCGGCAGACGGGCGGCGCCAGGACGGGCCGGCGCTTCGTCCCGATGGAGGCGGCCGCCCCCGCGGCGGCGTCGCCGCAAAGCGGAGGGGCGGATCCCGTCCTGCCGCGCGACTGCGTCCGCACACCTTCGCTCGCCGCCGTTTATTCTCCCGTTCAGCCCTTTGAAGGGATCTACACGCCTCAGGAGGCGCTCGGCGCGGGCACTCTGTTCGCCGGGCTCGATAAACCGTTTCGGGGAGGGATGAAAGGATGAACCTTGACGCTTCGGTCACCAAAAAAGGACTGCTGGAAGCTTTGCAGGCGGTCGATTTTGCCATGGTGGAAACGCAGCTTTGTCTTGACGCTTATCCGGACAGCGCCGAGGCTCTGGAGTACTTTTACCGGATGCGGGACGAGAGCGACCGCCTGACGGCGGAATACGAAAAACGCTACGGTCCCGTCACCCCGATGGCAAACGAGGGGGAAAGATGGAAATGGATCGACGGCCCGTGGCCGTGGGAAGCGGGAGGAAACTGATATGTGGATCTATATGAAAAAACTGCAATTTCCCGTCCGGATCAAAAACCCGAATCCGCGCTATGCCAAGATCATCATCTCGCAGGTCGGGGGACCCGACGGGGAACTGGGAGCCGCCACGCGTTATCTGCAGCAGCGGTATTCGATGCCCTATAACGAGATCATCGGGATTCTGACGGACGTGGGGACGGAAGAGCTCGCCCATATTGAGATGGTATCGGCGATCCTGCATCAGCTGCTCCGCGGCGTGAGCGTCGAGGAGATCAAAAAAGGCGGGTTCGAGCCCTTCTTTACCGACCATACGACAGGCGTTTATCCGGCAGCCGCTTCCGGCACGCCCTTTTCCACGCAGGCGATCGGCGTCAAGGGCGATCTCTTCGCCGATCTGACCGAAGACCTCGCGGCGGAGCAGAAAGCGCGCGTCACCTATGACAACATTCTCCGCCTTGTCGACGATCCCGACGTGCGGGAGCCGATCAAATTCCTGCGTGAGCGGGAGATCGTCCACTTCCAGCGCTTCGGCGATGC
>CACYYS010000043.1 GCA_902778725.1 uncultured Ruminococcus sp. | reverse complement strand
GCAGACTGATTTTGTTCTCAGTCTGCTTTTGTTAAGTGCGCACTTACTCACCACTCGAACGTGAGGTGAAAAAACTTCCTTATGACGGTCGGGTATTCGGCGGGACCGGTCTTTTTTTGCGGAGCGGGTTTTCCGGATCCTTACTCCAGCGCCGCGAAGATGTTTGCCAGTACGCGTTCTGTTTTTTTCTCAAGCTGCGGGAAGTTCATGGCTTTTCCGTAGATCCGCTCGAGCGCAAAGTGGTGCTCCCGCGCTTTCGCAAGATGGGCGAGACCGTAGGACTTGAATTTTTCCGAAAGCAGCAGGGAGAGGCGGTTTGCATTGTCCGTTTCCGCGGATCGCCCCTCCAAAAAGCGGCCGATCCGCATTTTCTTTTCTTCCTTTTGGTCCGGGGTGCGGATCGTGATCCCGAAGTTAGCTTCCGGCAGATAGATCGCCCGGTAACGGCGCGGGAGGAGGGGCTCCGGCGCTGCGCAGACCGTGTGCCCGAGGCGGTAAAGGATCTCCGCCGCCTCCGACAGGAAAACGCGTCCCTCGCCGAATCGGTCGTTGACGGTATAGCAGGAATCTCCGAAGAAGGGGAATTCGATCCTCCCGAACATCGAGAGAGCAGCAGTGGGACGCTCGACGATCGCGGCGGAAGCGGGATCAGAAGGAGCTGCGACGCGCTCTTCAAAATAGCTTTTCAGTTTTTCCCGGCGGACCGGTGCGATGCGCCGGCACGCTTTTTCGAGGAGATCGCCCGCTGGGGCGAAGTAGGAATACGCGCAGCGAAAACACTCGGCTTTTTTCCCGCTCAGCTCCTCGATCTCCTCGCGCTGCGCGGCAAGCGTCCGGACGTTCCAGAATTCCCCGAGGTCGATCGCGTGGCCCGTCACCCCGTTCAGACGCGGCGCTCTTGCGTGCGGGGCGGTCGCATCCACGACAGAGACGCATCGCCGCCCGTCCGCGGAGAGGAGACGGATCCCGTCAAGGGACTCCGGATCGGAGGAACAATAATAGAGTTCGTACGCGATCTTTTTGTTTTCCGCCGTTTCCCGGACTTTTTTCAGAAACGAGGACTTTCCCGTTCCGGGACCGCCATATAAATAAAAAACGGAACTGTCGCGCGATTCGCACAAAACACCGTCGCCGAAGGATCGGAAGCCCCTGGCGCTGTTCGCCCCAAGGAAAAAGGCGCGGTAGGGAAGGAAGGAGTGCGCCGGCGGGGAGGGAGGAAGCGGATTTTTGTTTTTCATAAGCGAGCCTCTCAGCATATTTTTTCCTTTCAGTATATGACGGAGCCTGCAAAAAAGACGTAAAAACTCTTGAAATCAAGTATTTGGTTTGATATAATATATTATGTATAAGTATGGGAGGAGAATGTGAAAGTAATCGGATTGACGGGCGGAAGCGGAAGCGGGAAAAGCGCGGCCGCCGCCTTCCTTGCCTCGCGCGGAGGACTGGTGATCGACGCGGACGCCGTCTATCATCGTCTGATCTCAAAAAAAAGCCGCTGTACCCGGGCTCTCGCGCGGGCATTCGGTCCCGGGATCCTTCTCGCCGACGGAACGCTCGACCGCGGGAAACTGGCAGCGACCGTTTTCGCCGCCGACGGAAGAGAAGCGCTTTCTCTCCTGAATCGTACGGTACATCCCATCGTGATGCGGCAGGTACGCCGGCTGCTGACCCGCGCAAAGGAAAGCGGCGTTCCTTACGTTGTTTTTGACGCGCCGCAGCTCTTTGAAGCGGGCGGAGACCGCCTCTGCGACTGTACGGTCGGTGTCCTTTCCGATCGCGCCTTGCGCGTCGCCCGCCTTCGCGCGCGCGACGCGCTCCCCGAGGACGAGATCTCCCGCAGGCTCGATGCTCAGCTCCCGGACGCTTTTTTCCGCGAGCGCTGTGATTTCATCCTTGAAAATAACGGCACAACGGAAGACCTGGAGGCGGCCTGCGAGGATCTCCTTTCCCGTATCGGCGTCCCGTGTCCCGACAGGAGGGATCTATGAAAAAGACATTGCTTCACAGTCTTGTCGTTCTTCTCATCATCGCGCTCTCTCTCGCCTGCGGGTGGGCTTACACCGCGATCTGCGACCGGATCGACCGGGAAAATTACCCCTGCCGGTATGAAGAGTTCGTCCTGAAATACAGCGCGGAGTTCGGCGTTCCTCCGCACATCCTCTATTCCGTCATCCGCACGGAGAGCGGTTTTTCCAGCAACGCGGTCTCTTCCGCCGGCGCCGTGGGACTCATGCAGCTGATGCCCGACACCTTCGATTGGGTCAAAATGAAGCTGGGAGAAGACGGCACCGCCGCGCTCCTCTACGATCCGGAGACCAATATCCGTTACGGGACGTTTTATCTTTCCTATCTCAAAACCCGTTACGGATTCTGGGATACCGCTTTCGCCGCTTACAACGCGGGATTCGGCAACGTGGACCGCTGGCTCGAGGATCCGGAATATACCGATCAGAACGGGATCCTCATAAAGATCCCCTTTGCCGAAACGAGTGCGTATATCAAAAAGATCAATAAAACCATCGAGATCTACGACCGTCTTTATCCGACGCCGGCAGACTCTCAAAGAAAGGGAATGGAATGATATGGCGACTGCAGAAGAACTGAAAAAACAGCTGGGGTACGAGAAAAAGAGTTTTTTTGAAACGGCGGACGACGCCGAAAAAGAGGCGGCTCTCCGGTACGCGGAAGGCTACCGTGATTTTATCGACTGCGCCAAAACAGAGCGCGAGTCTGTCGACTGGACCGTGAAGGCGGCGGAGCGGGAGGGGTACCGTCCTTACCGCTGGGGGGACAAGCTTGTCGCCGGAGGCCGGTATTACCTCAACAACAGAGGAAAAAGCCTGTATCTTTTCCGCGTCGGGACCGAGTCGCCGGAAAACGGGATCCGCATCATCGCCTCCCATATCGACTCTCCTCGTCTCGACCTCAAGCCGGTTCCGCTCTACGAAGAGAGCGGGATGGCTTTCCTCAAAACCCACTATTACGGCGGGATCCGCAAGTATCAGTGGACGGCGATCCCTCTCGCCCTGCACGGCGCCGTCGTTCTCCGGAACGGAGAGACGGTCCGGGTCCGGATCGGCGAGTCCGAAGACGATCCCGTCTTCTATATCAACGATCTTCTCCCGCATCTTGCCGCCGAGCAGGATCAAAAGCCGCTCGGTAAGGCGATCAGCGGGGAATCCCTCAATCTCCTTTCCGGCAGCGCGCCGGTAGAGAAGGGAACGGAGAGCGACGAGATCAAGCTCAATCTCCTCCGTCTCCTCAACGAGCGCTGCGGGATCAAGGAGGACGATTTTTTGAGCGCGGAGCTTTGCGCCGTTCCCGCCTTCAAAGCTCGTGACGTCGGCCTTGACCGTTGGCTCCTCGCCGCGTACGGTCATGATGATCACGTATGCGCTTATCCCTCTCTGACCGCGCTGTTCGCCGCCGGGGACGGAAAGCGCTCGCTCTGCTGCATCCTCGCGGACAAGGAGGAGACGGGCAGCAACGGCAACACGGGAATGCAGAGCAGGATCCTCGCCGACCTGATCGACGAGATCGCCGCCGCCACGGGGACCGACGCCAATCTGATCCGGGCGAACAGCGAGTGCCTCTCCGCCGACGTAGCGGCAGCCTACGATCCCAACTTCCCGGAAGTTTATGAAAAAAAGAACGCTGCTCTCCTCTCCCGCGGCGTCGCGGTCTGCAAATATACCGGCGCCCGCGGCAAAAGCGGCACCAACGACGCATCCGCCGAGTTCACAGCCAAGATCCGCTCCCTCCTTGACCGGGAGGGCGTCAACTGGCAGCTGGCTGAGCTCGGCAAGATCGACGCCGGAGGAGGCGGGACCGTGGCGAAGTTCATCTCGGTCCACAATATCGACACCATCGATATCGGCGTCCCCGTCCTCTCGATGCACGCTCCCTATGAAGTGATCTCCAAGGCGGATCTTTATTCCGCCCACCGCGCGCTTTCCGCTTTCTTCCGGGACTGAAATGCTGGAAAAGCTCAAGGATATCGAGACGCGCTCCTCCGAGATCGACGCGCTGATCTCCGACCCCGCGGTGATGCGGGATCGCGAGAGATACGCGGAGCTGATGCGGGAGCACAAACGTCTCGCCCCGGTCGTTTCCGCTTATCACGCCTATCTTTCACTTGACGCTCAGCTCACCGGAGCCGAGGAGATGGAGCGCGGAGAGAGCGACGCCGAACTGCGCGAGCTTGCCCGCGCGGAGATCGCCGCGCTCAAGGATCGGCTCGCCGAGACAAAAGAAGAACTCCGTCTCCTTTTGCTTCCCCGGGATCCGAACGACGACAAAAACGTCGTGATCGAGATCCGCGCGGGAGCGGGAGGGGAAGAGGCCGCTCTTTTCGTCGCCGTTCTCTACCGGATGTATTCCATGTACGCGGAACGCGCCGGCTTTTCCGTTCAGCTCGATTCCGCAAGCGAGACGGAGCTCGGCGGATTCAAGGAGATCGTCTTTACCGTTTCGGGCGAAGGTGCGTATTCCCGCCTGAAATATGAAAGCGGCGTCCACCGCGTTCAGCGCGTTCCGGAAACGGAAGCGGCCGGAAGGATCCACACCTCCACCGTCACGGTAGCCGTCCTCCCCGAAGCCGAGGAGGTCGAAGTCGAAGTGAAGGACGCGGACCTCAAGATCGAAACGATCAAATCCAGCGGTGCCGGCGGTCAGCACGTCAACAAGACCGAGAGCGCTATCCGCCTCCTCCACAAACCGACCGGCATCGTCATCGAGTGCCAGGATGAGCGCAGCCAGTATAAAAACAAAGAAAAAGCGATGCGCCTCCTGCGTACCCGCCTCTACGACCTCAAACGAGCCGAGCAAAGCGAAAAGATCGCCGCCGAGCGCCGCAGTCAGGTCGGGACCGGGGACCGGAGCGAGCGTGTCCGCACCTACAATTATCCGCAGGGCAGGGTGACCGATCACCGGATCGGACTTACGCTCTATTCTCTCGGGGAGTTCCTTGACGGCGGGATCGAGCCGATGCTCGACGCTCTCGCCGCGGAGGACGCCGCGAAAAAACTGAAAGGCTCTGACGAAATTTGAAAACCGAATTTCTCAAAATCGATCCGGAGGATTTTTCCGAGGAGGCGCTCGACCTCCCCGCCCGCCTGATCGCCGGGGGAAAGCTTGTCGCCTTCCCGACAGAGACGGTCTACGGGCTCGGCGCTTCCGCCCTTGACGACGCCGCGGTAAAGCGGATCTATGAAGCTAAGGGCCGCCCCTCCTTTAATCCTCTGATCATCCATATCGCCTCCCCCGGCGAGGCGGACCGCTACGCCGTGACAGACGGGCGGTACCGCGCGCTGGCAGAAGCGTTTATGCCGGGCCCCCTTACGGTCGTGATGCCGTATCGCGGCGGGGTCGCCCCCTCGGTGACAGCCGGGCTCTCCACGATCGCCGTGCGATGCCCCGTACATCCGGTCGCCCGCGCGCTGATCCGGCGCGCCGGCGTGCCGATCGCCGCCCCGTCCGCCAATCTCTCCGGCAAACCGTCCACCACGACGGCGGACCACGTCCTCCACGACCTCGGCGGCAAGATCCCCTGCATTATCGACGGAGGTCCTGCGTCGGTCGGGCTGGAATCCACGATCGTCAAGCTCTCTCCGGATGGGGAAAATCTCCTGCTCCGCCCCGGCGGGATCACGCTGGAGATGCTGCGGGGGGTCCTGGGAGAGGTCGCCGTATCGGACGCCGTTCTCCATCCGCCGGCGCCCGGCGCCCGGCCGGAGTCTCCCGGGATGCTCCTCAAGCACTACGCCCCCGACGCGCCGCTTTATCTTGTCCGCTCCGACAAGAGGGAAAAGGTGGACCTCTTTTTGAAAAAAGCGGCACAAGACCGCGAAAACGCCGTCCTCTGCTTTGCGGGAAGCGTTCCTCCCGCCCCGAACGTTTATTATCTCGGAAACGCCGAAAAAGAAGAAGAAGAGGCGAAAAACCTTTTCGCCCTCCTGCGGCTTTCCGACCGGGATGGGATCCGCAGGATCTACGCTCCGCTGCCGGACGCGGCGGGGATCGGACTTGCATTGCAGAACCGGATGTTGCGCGCCGCCGCCTTCCGGATCAAAGAGATTTGACAGAGGTAAAGAATGCCGAAGAAAAAGACACCATCCACAAAAAAGCACGAGGTTACGGCGCCGCCGAAGCCCGCGATCCCCCAGCTGATCACCGATACGATCCGGGACAACTATATGCCCTACGTCATGACGGTCATCGTTTCCCGCGCGATCCCGGAGATCGACGGATTCAAACCGTCCCAGCGCAAGCTCCTTTATACGATGTATAAAATGGGTCTGCTCACCGGGCAGAAAACGAAAAGCTCCAATATCGTCGGCCAGACGATGAAGTTAAACCCTCACGGAGACGCCACCATCTATGAGACGATGGTCCGCCTCACAAGAGGATACGAGGCTCTGCTCCATCCCTTTATCGACTCAAAGGGGAGCTTTGGAAAGCAGTACAGCCGCGACATGGCGTTCGCCGCGCCCCGTTACACCGAGGCAAAGCTTGACGAGTTCTGCGCCGAGCTCTTTTCCGGGATCGACAAGGACGCGGTGGATATGGTCCCCAACTACGACAATACGACGACCGAGCCCGTCCTTTTCCCGACTACCTTTCCGAACATTCTGGTCTCCCCCAACTCCGGCATCGCGGTCGGGATGGCGAGCTCCGTCTGTTCCTTCAATCTCGCGGAGGTCTGCGACGCGACGATCGCGCTCCTCAAAAAGCCGAATCTTTCGACCGACAGGCTCCTCGACCTGATCAAGGCGCCGGATTTTGCCACGGGCGGCACGGTGATCTATGACCGGGAGGCGATGCGCGCGGTCTACGAGACGGGACGCGGCGCGATCAAGCTCCGCGCGGTATGGAAATACGACAAAAAAGCGAACTGCATCGACGTTCTCGAGATCCCCTATTCCACCTCGATCGAAGCGATCATGAAAAAACTGACCGATCTCTACAAGGCGGGCAAGCTGAAGGAAGTATCGGACTTCCGGGACGAGATAGGTCTTCAGGGCTTCCGTCTGACGATCGATCTCAAACGCGGGACCGATCCCGAAGCTCTGATGAACCGCCTCTATCAGCAGACCCCCCTTCAGGACGCGTTCGACTGCAACTTCAATATCCTGATCGACGGCTCGCCGAAAACGATGGGCCTCGCCGAGATCCTGGGCGAGTGGATCCGCTTCCGTCTCGGCTGTTTCTGCCGGGAGTGCCGCTTCGATCTCGGAAAGAAAGAGGAAAAACTCCACCTTCTCGTCGGGCTCGGGAAGATCCTGCTCGATATCGACCGCGCGATCGCCATCGTGCGGGGAACGGAAAAAGAGTCCGACGTCGTTCCGAATCTCTGCAAAGCCTTCGGGATCGACGAAGTGCAGGCGGAATATATCGCCGAGATCAAGCTCCGTCACCTCAACCGCGAGTATATCCTTGACCGGATCAAGGAGATCGAGGACCTCCAGAAGGAGATCGCCCGCTTAAAAGATCTGCTCGGGGACGTCCTCAAGCAGAAGGCGGAGATCATCAAGCAGCTCGAAGCCGTCAAAAAGAAATACGGCAAGCCGAGGAAAACCGGGATCATCGGAGCGGAGGAGATCGACGAAGCGCCGGTGCAGCAGGAGGAACCCGGTTATCCCGTCCGCGTCGTCCTGACAAAAGAGGGATACTTCAAGAAGATCACCATGCGCTCCCTTCAGGGCAGCGACGTCCACTCTCTCAAAGAGGGAGACGAGATCACGGTCGATGAAGACGCGGAGAACCAGGACGAGATCGTCTTCATCACCAACGCCTGCCAGATCTACAACGCGCGCGTTTCGGATTTTGACCAGGTCAAAGCCTCCTCTCTCGGAGAGTTTGTCGCGGCAAAGCTGAAGATGGACCCGGGCGAGAAGCCGATCGCCCTGCTCTTCAAAAAGAAGCTGAAGCCGACCGACCGGATCGTCTATCTCTTCCAGAACGGCAAGGGCGTCCGCATCCCTCTCTCCGCCTATGAAACGAAGGGCGCTCGCCGCAAACTGACCGGAGCCTATTCCGCCGCCTCTCCGATCGTGGCGGCGATCTGGGAAGACAGACCGAAAGAACTGCTCCTGGAGTCGGACGCGCATCGCGCGATCATCGTTCCGACCCGCCTGATCCCCGAAAAGACGACGCGTACCGCCTCCGGCGTTACGATCCTGCAGCTCAAGCGCGGACAAACGCTCGTCTCCGCCGCGGAGGTCCTCGACAAGGACGCGGCGTCCGGCGGAGGCTGGAAGAAACTCAAGATCCCGGCGACCGGCGCGCCGATCACCGCCGCAGACCGCAAAAAACTGCTGGCTGATCCCGGTCAGTCGAAGTGACGGGAAAGGAGAACCGTTTTGGCAAGCAAAAAAACTCAACCCATCAGGTCGCAGAAGCAAAAGGATGCGCCGATCAAGGTCTTTGTCCGTATTTTTTGCCTCTTTCTTGCGGTTTTGATGATCCTCGGAACACTCTATTATACCTTTTATTTTCTCGCCCATGACGTTGCCGCGCTCGATTATACCATGGAGGCGAGCAATCCGCTGATGGCGATCGGGATCCTGTACGGCTCCGACGCGGAGGTCTCGTTCGACCTCTCGTCGGACCGGGGGTTTCAGGTAGGGAAGACCGTGATCGAAAACGAGGAACGCGGTTTTTTTCCCCTCTGGGAGATCAGTGAGACCGCTTGCACCGTCCTGATCTCCGACAATCTTTTTTATAACGACGGTTATACGAAATACGGCGACGGCGGCTACGCCTTCGGCCGTTTCCACGTTCAGGTGGGGGAGAACTGCTCCTCCGCCGAGGAGACCGCCGCGCGTATCGCGGCTGTCGCTCCTCTCGCGGGGAGTTTCAAGGTCTATCCCGCGTATATCGACGGCTCCTACCGCGTTTTTCTCAGCGATTTTTCCACGTCGGAGCGCGCGCAAAACGCTCTCAACTCCCTGCCCGAGCTGACTTCCGCCTACTCATGCTCCGTCTATGAGTGCGGAAGTTCTTCCGTTTCTCTTGTCGATCACGGCGCAAACCAGGAGATCTTTGTCTACGATTGCGGGACGACCTCCTCTCTCGGCGTAAAGCCCCTTGCCGCCCGGGACGCCGTCGCTTACACGACGGCAAACGGCGGCAGGCTCTATCCGGACTGTCTCGCGTTCCGCCGCTATCAGAGCGGCTCGATCGACGGTGTGGAGATGATCAATCTCCTCCCGATGGAGACCTACATCGCCGGCGTGATCCCGTGGGAGATCTCGAACGCCTGGCCCCATCAGATGCTGCGCGCTATGGCGATCGCGACCCGCACCTTTGCCTCAAGTAATCTCCGGCGCCATTTTTCCGCCTGGAAGATCGACGTCTGCTCCGGCTCCAACTGCCAGTTTTACGGCGGCTTTTCCAAAACAAACGAGGCGATATGGCGCGCCGTCAACTCGACGCGCGGAATGATCCTGACTTATCAGGGCGCGCCCGCGCTGATCTCGTACTGCTCCTCCTTCGGCGGCCAGTCCCTCGGGTCTCAGTACGCCTACGTCAGCGCCCTTGATTATCTCCCGACCGCGCCGACCCCCTGGGAAAAATACGCGCAGGACGACCATTGGAACGGCCTTTGGTACTACGACGTCTCCCCCTCGCTCTTCTGGGACCGGCTCTACTACCGCAGGGGATATACGCAGCTTGCCAGCGGTGAGATCGGCTCCGTCACGATCAATTCCTACGTCCCGGGGACCGACTCCGTCTATTCCGCCACGGTGACCGATACCTGGGGCAATTCCGTTACGTTTACCGGCACCTCCAACACCATGACCGGCGTCTATTGGCCGGACTCTCCCAACTTTGTCGTGGGGAAGGGAAGCGTGACGCTGGAGTACGAGACTCCATCCCGTTTCGCCTTTACCTCCGACGGATCCGAACCGGTCTTCTCCTCCGAGCCGGAAGACACGACGTCGGAAAAACGTCTCTATGACCTTTCCTATACCGGCGTGCGCATCAAAGTGGAAACCGAAGTGAGGACCGTCACCTACACCGGCAGCTCGCCTGACAATTTTGTTTTTGCGGGCAAGGGCTTCGGTCACTGCGTCGGTCTCTCGCAGTTCGGCGGCTTCGATCTCGCCGAATACGGACTGACGGCAGAGCAGATCCTCGCCGTTTATTTCCCCGGTACCGAGATCTACTCCCCCGTGACGCGCTATCACAACTTCGATCTTCCGGTCGTCCTCCCTGTCGAGGGCGACGCTCCTTCGCTTGAGCTCACGTCGGACCTCCCAGCGAATTTTGTCCTCGACTCGCTCTCCTGGACTACCGAGGCGGGGGAAAACTTTTCCGTTTTTGAAGCCGGCCACTACTATCGGCTTTGCGCAAAGCTCCACTTGGCAGATCTCACCGAAGGACTGCTCGGCGGAGATTTTTCTCCCACGGCGGCGGACGTTCCCGCCTCCTATACCGAGGCATACAGCAACGACTTTTTTCAAACCGGCGTCTTTTCCATGACGGCGGATTTTCAAGTAAAACCGAAGTTTGTCCTCGCGTTTTCCCTTCGTGTCCTCTCCTGGGATCAGGAGGACACGCTGACGGCCGCTCTGTATCCCCATGATCTGACGGAAGAAGCGGTCTTTGCCGATCTCTCCGCCGGCGGAGCCGGACAGATCCCATGCGCTCCGGAAAAAGAGGATCCCGTCCCGGACGGCACGCGCTATGCGCAGACCCTTTCCTTTTACAATCTGGAGGACGGAGCGTACCGCCTCGCTCTGAAAAAAGAGGGAAAATACCTTCCCGTCCTTTGCGACGTCCTTGTCTCCGCCGACGCTCCCCCCTCTCTTGAGGAGACGCTCCATCTCTTTGGAGACGTGACCCTCGACGGCAAGATCAACAGTCAGGACGCGCTGCAGATCGTCCGGTACTGCAACGGAAAATCCTCGGTGTTCGGGAGCCTTCCCGACGAGCGCCTTGAGGCGCTGCGCCTCCGGATCGCGGATATCACGGACGACGGCACGGTCAATTCCCGGGACGCGCTGCAGATCGTCCGGTACGCCTGCGGGCGCTCCTCTCTGTTTGACCTCTTTGCGTAAAAAGGCGGTTTGCAAAAAGTTTACAATTCCCATGAAATTCCGTTGCTTTTTTACGCTATACTAAACTCATATTTGAGAAAGGCATCTGTTCATGAAACTTATCGACAAACTGATCGGAACTTACAGCCAGCGCGAGATCAAAAAACTGAAAAAAACCGTTGATCTGATCGAGAGCAAGGAAGAGGAATTCAGAGCAAAGACCGACGACGAGCTTGCCGCGATCACGCCGCTGCTGAAGGAAAGATACCAAAACGGCGAAACGCTGGACGATCTTCTCCCGGACGCGTTCGCCGCCGTCCGGGAAGCGGCGGACCGCACGCTCGGCAAACGCCCCTTCCGGGTACAGCTGATCGGCGGTATCATCCTCCACCAGGGGAGGATCGCCGAGATGAAGACCGGCGAGGGCAAGACGCTTGTCGCCACGCTTCCCGCGTATCTGAACGCCCTGACTGGCAAAGGCGTCCATATCGTCACCGTCAACGACTATCTGGCCCGCTGCGGCGCGGAGGAGATGGGGCGTGTTTTCGCTTTTCTCGGGATGACGACGGGTCTGGTCGTCCACGGTCAGTATAAAGACGAGAAGCAAAAAGCCTATCAGGCCGACATCACCTACGGCACGAACAACGAGTTCGGATTTGACTATCTGCGCGACAATATGGTCGTGTATAAAAACCAGATGGTGCAGCGCGGACACTCCTTTGCGATCGTCGACGAGGTCGACTCCGTCCTGATCGACGAAGCGCGCACCCCTCTGATCATCTCCGGCGAAGGGGAGAAATCCACCGATCTCTACGAGCGCGCCGATCAGTTTGCTTCCGGTCTTAAGGTCTTTGTCATCAAGGAACTGGACGACAAAGAGAGCCACGACGATATCGATGCGGACTACATCGTCGATGAAAAGGCAAAAACCGCCACGCTCACCGCTTCCGGGGTCGAAAAAGCGGAACGCTATTTCGGCCTTGAGAATCTTTCCGATCCGGAAAACGCCACGATCGCCCATCATATCAATCAGGCGATCCGCGCGCACGGGATCATGAAAAAGGAAGTAGACTATATCGTCAAGGATGATCAGGTCATCATCGTCGATACCTTCACCGGACGTCTGATGCCGGGACGCCGGTATAACGAAGGGCTCCATCAGGCGATCGAGGCGAAGGAAAAGGTCAAAGTCCAGAAGGAGAACAAGACCCTCGCCACCGTCACCTTCCAGAACTACTTCCGCATGTACGAAAAGCTCTCCGGCATGACCGGAACCGCGCTCACGGAGGAGATGGAATTCCGGGAGATCTACGGGCTTGACGTTGTGGAAGTCCCGACGAACAAGCCGATGATCCGCATCGACCATCCCGACCGTGTGTACAAAAATCTTGCGGGCAAATACCGCGCGATCGTCGCGCAGATCGAGGAGTGCCATGAAAAGGGGCAGCCTGTGCTGGTCGGTACGATCTCCATCGACAAGTCCGAGCTGATCTCCAAAATGCTGAAGGCGCGCGGGATCCCGCATACCGTCCTCAACGCAAAGTATCATGAAAGGGAAGCGGAGATCGTGGCGCAGGCCGGTAAGCTCGGCGCGGTGACGATCTCGACCAATATGGCGGGCCGCGGCACCGACATTATGCTCGGCGGCAACGCGGAATTCCTTGCCAAAGCGGAAATGCGCAAGCACGGATATGACGAGGAAACCGTCTCCGCCGCCACCTCCTTTTCCCATACCGACGACGAGGAGATCCTTGCCGCGCGCAAGGTCTTCCGGGAGCTCAAAAACAATTTTGCCGAAGAAATCAAACCGGAAGCGGAAAAGGTCTGCGCGCTCGGCGGGCTCTTTATCCTCGGGACCGAGCGGCACGAGAGCCGCCGGATCGACAACCAGCTCCGCGGGCGCAGCGGCCGCCAGGGGGACCCCGGCGAATCCCGCTTTTTCCTCTCGCTCGAGGATGATCTGCTCCGCCTCTTCGGCAGCGAACGGATCATGACGATGGTCGAGCGGTTCGGCATGGATGAAGACACGCCGATCGACGCCCGCATCCTCTCCGGCAGCATCGAAAACGCGCAAAAGAGGATCGAGGGCGAGAACTTCCAGCGCCGGAAAAACGTCCTCGAATACGACGACGTGATGAACCAGCAGCGCCAGATCATCTACAAACAGCGCGGCGAGGTGCTCGACGGCATGGATCTCAGCCCGAAGATCCACGAGATGATCGAAGGCTCCGTTTCCTCCGCCGTTGCTGCGGCGACGGCCTCGGAAAACAAAGCGGAGTGGAATTTTGACCTTCTCCTGGAAAAATTCGGCGGCTGGCTCTGCCGCGCCGATGACTTCTCGGATGCCGAAGGAAAGCGCACTGCTCTTGAGCCCGAGACCATCCGCAGCCTTCTCCTTGAACGCGCGGAAGCGCTCTACGCGCAGAAAGCCGAGCTTTTCGGCGGCGAGGAGGTCGTCCGGGAGCTTGAGCGCATCGTGCTTTTGCGCGCCGTCGATGAAAAGTGGATGGATCACCTTGAGGCGATGGATGATCTCCGTTCCGGCATCTCGCTCAACGCTTACGCGCAGCGCAATCCTCTGACCGAATACCGGATCACCGGCGCCGATATGTTCGACGAGATGGTCGCCGACATCCGCGAGACCACGGTCCGCACCTTCCTGACCGCCGTTCCGCGCAAAAACGTCCGCATCGAACGCAAGCAGGTCGCTAACCCTCTGATCGAGGGCTTTGCCGGCGGTAAACCCGCCAAGAGACCGGCGAGCGCGCAGAAAAAGATCGGGCGCAACGATCCCTGCCCCTGCGGAAGCGGAAAAAAGTATAAAAAATGCTGCGGAGCGAACAATACCGATACGGAAAACTGAGGGAAAAATGGGATTCGGATATTTGCTTTTCGGCGCTATCCTTTGGATCAATCCGCTCCTGACCGCTTATACGGAGTGGGCGGCGTACCTTTTCATGCTGGCGGGGAATAACAGACTTGCGGTTTACAATCGCGGATTCAAATACTCCCGTGTTGCCGCCGTTTCCGGACTTGTGATCGCCTTTGCCCGTTTTCTCCTTACCGCGGCGGAGGAATTCCGCTTTTTCGCGTTCTCTGATACCGTCCTCTATCCGATCGTCAACGTTTCGGCCCTTCTTGTCGGCGCGGTCTACGTTCTCCTCCTCGCTATGGGGATCTTTCAGATCGCGGGAGAGACGGGGCTCGAGAAACTAAAAAGCAGCGCCGTATACCGCGCGCTCCTGCACACCCTTGTTTTTGTGTTCGAGACGATCGTCTCCCTCGGTGTCCTCCCGAACGCAGCCGGAGACGGAAGTATGACGGTCGTCCTTTTTGCAAAGCTCTTTGTCCGGATCCTTCTTGCTCTGCTCGTTTTCTCCTGCTATCGGATGATCTGTCTCGAGGGAGAAGAAGACCTGCCCCGCAAAGAATCCCGATTTGCTTTTATCAACCGGATGAACGAGCATTTTGATCGAAAAGAAGCGGAAAATCTTGAGCTCGCCCGCAAAGAACGGGAGGAGCGCAGGAAGAAAAAACAGCAATCTCGGAGGAAATAATCGTGCTGCCTATGGGTGAAAAAACGGTCGCCCCCGAAAAAAAACTGAAACTGGGGTATTGGATCGCCGCGGCCGTCCTGTTCTGCAATCCTTTATTCAATCTGATCGATATCCTTCCGGACTTCATCGGATGCGCCCTGATGCTTGCGTCTCTTGCCCGGATCCGGGATCTGTCCGAACACGTCGCGTCGGCGCGCAAGCGGTTTCTGATCCTGTTCTGGGTCTCGCTTTCCAAGATCCCCGCGTTCGTGTGGATGTTCAGCATTTTCAGCAGCCATCCGACCGAACGCACGATCATGCTGCTCTTCACCTTTGTTTACGCCGTGGCCGAAAGCATCCTGTTCGCGCTCTCCTTCCGCGACCTGTTCGAGGGGCTCGTTTATCTCGGCGAGCGCCACGACGGAGCGTCTGTTTTCCGGCTTCATATCCCCGGGAAAGCGAAGAGAAGCGACAAAGACGTCCCCGTCGCCGCGATCCGGAAGACGACGATCCTCTCCCTCGTTCTGATCCATGCGTTCTCCGTCGTTCCGGAGCTGATCTATCTGATGGGAGACGCCAAACGCTATGAGGCGACCGGATACGTGGCGCCTGAGCATTTCAAGGGCTTTTTCACTCTTTTCGCCACTCTGGCCGCTCTGATCCCCGCCGTTCTCCTTTTGAGGCGCTTTCCCGGGTATATAAACGGGATCCGCCGGGACGCCGTTTTCTGCTCGGCGCTCCTCTCCGACGCCGCCCGCGTGGAAAGCGAGCAGCCGAAACTCCTGCTTTATCGCCGTTTTTCCGTTTTTTCCTCTTTCGCTTCCGTCTGCGCACTGTTATCCTTCCGCTTTTTTCTCGACGATTTCAATATCTGCCCGGAACTGCTTTTGGCCGGCGCTCTCCTTTTCTGCGCCCTCTATTGGCAAAAAAAGATCGCGCCGGCGGGGAAGGGACCGTTCTTTTTCGCTCTTGCCGCGCTGGTGTTTTCCGTCGCCGCTCTCTTTTTTGCGATCCGCTTCAATCTGACCTTTGAGTTTTCCGACGTCGGGCGCGAAAGCGCGGCAAACGCAGCCTTCCTCCTCTGGATCGTCTGGGAGTTTCTCGCTGCCCTCTGTTCGCTTCTTTCGGTCTTCCTTCTTTCCCGCTCGGTTTTCGCTTTCTGCCGTGATCAGTTGACCGAACAGGAAACGGGAAGCGGCGGAGCGTTTTCCGCGGAGGATCTCCGGTCCCTGCGGGGACGCGGGATCCGGCTGGCGTTCTACTCTTTGCTTTACTTCTTCTCCGGCAACGTGCTGCGCCTTTCTCTCGGAGATACCGCCTCCGTTCCGATCGGGCAAAACGAGTTTGACACGGCGCTCCAGATCTATATTCCCAAACTGCAAGGATACTGGATCTTCGACGTTGCGCTCTTTATCCTCCTCGCTTCCGCTACCTTCCTGTATTTTGAAGAGATGCGGAGCGATCTGCGGCACAAATTCCTTTTGCTGGACTGAAAAACGAAAAGCAGCGTTCGGCGGGAACGCTGCTTTTTTAAATGGCAAAAGGCACTTGCTCCCGCAAGTGCCTTTTGTTGGTGACCCGGACGAGAATCGAACTCGTGTTACCGCCGTGAAAGGGCGGTGTCTTAGCCGCTTGACCACCGGGCCATACCGCGGCGGCCGCGGCAGAAAATTGGTAGCGGAAGTCGGACTTGAACCTACGACCTATCGGGTATGAACCGATTGCTCTAGCCAGCTGAGCTATTCCGCCAAAATGCGCCCCAAAACGAACGCTCGATTATTATAGCATAGCCGTCTTTGTTTGTCAACACCGAATTTTGCTTTTTTCAGAAAAAGATCTGTGATGTCAATTGATATGAACCATTTTGTTCAAAAAAGAAAAGATGATTGACATAGTATGGCATATGGTGGGCATCCGAGCCGGAGCCCGTAGGGC
>CACYYS010000042.1:2244-19687 GCA_902778725.1 uncultured Ruminococcus sp. | reverse complement strand
GACTCAACGACTCCAAAAAACTCTCGGAGAAAAAACGCGAGGCTCTGTACGATATCATCCTCCGGGAGGCCGTATCCTGCGGGATCGCTTACGCCGAGCCCGCCGAGATCGACGAGATCAATATCCTCAACGCTTCCATGCTCGCGATGCGCCGCGCGGCCGCTCTCCTCGATCCCGCGCCCGACGCCGGCATCGTGGACGGCAATATCTCGCGCGGATTCCCTTTTCACACCGTCACGCTGATCAAGGGCGACTCTCTGTCCCCCTCCGTCGCGGCCGCCTCGATCCTGGCGAAAGTCTCGCGCGACCGTTATATGAAAGAGCTTGCCCTCCGTTATCCCACCTATCATTTTGAACAGCACAAGGGATATCCGACGGAGGCGCACAGGCGTATCCTGCGGGAGATCGGACCCTGCCCCGAACATCGCAGGTCCTTTCTCGCCTTTCTCTCCCGATGATACTTCCGATCAAACGGATCGGCCGGACCGGCGAGACCGCCGCCGCCGACCGTCTCGCGCAGCAGGGGTACCGCATCCTGGAAAAAAACATGCGGATCGGGATGAAGGAAGCAGACATCATTTGCACCCGCGGCGAGTATCTTGTTTTTGTCGAGGTCAAAACGCATCTCTGCAAGGATCCGGAGGAACGTCCCTGGGAGAGTTTTGTCGGCCGCGCCTCCGGCATGGTCGATAACGCAAAAAAACGCAACCTTCTCCAGGCTGTCAACGCGTATATGAAGCGCTATTCCCCTCCCTACATCCCCCGCATCGACGTGATCGAAGTCTACCTCGCTCCGGATCGGCGCGTGCTTGCGATCGAACAGATCGAGGGCGCCGTCACCGGAAATACAAAACTGAGGAGAAAACGCCGTTGAACCAACCGATCTCATATTTCGATCTTCACTGCGACACCCCGCTCCGTCTTTGGCAGACCGGAAGCGACCTGCGGCAGAACGCCCTCCACGTCGATCTGGAGCGGACGGACGCCTTCGCCCGCTATCTGCAATGCGCGGCGATCTGGAGCGACCGCCGCCTCTCCGACGGGGAGGCTCTGCGCGCTTTTTTCGAGGCTGAGCGATATTTCCGCGCCCAGGCGGAGCGGTACGCCTGCCCGATCCTGGACGGAACGGCACTGCGAGCCTTTTCGGGAGACAAGGGCTTTATCCTCACCCTGGAGGATGCCCGTCTTCTTTGCGAGGATGTCGCAAATGCCGACCTTCTCTTTTCTCACGGCGTGCGCGTCGTAACGCCCCTTTGGACCGGGGTCTCCCCGATCGGCGGGGCTCACGATACCGGAGAAGGTCTCACCGCCTTCGGCCGGAGCGCGGTCCTGCGCTTCGGCGAGCTCGGCGCGATTCTCGACGTCTCCCACGCTTCCGACGCCTCGGCGGAGGAAATTCTCTTTCTCTCCCGAAAACACGGGTTCCCCGTGATCGCCACCCACTCCGACTCGCGCGAGGTGAACGTCCACACGCGCAATCTGCCCGATCCGCTCCTGCGCGATCTGATCGCCGCCGGCGGGATCGTCGGCCTTTCCCTCTGCCGGGAGCATCTCCGCTCGCGCGAGCAATGTTCCCGGGAGGACGTTCTCGCCCATCTCTCGCATTTTCTCTCCGTCGCGCCGGAGAACGCGATCGCCTTTGGCTGCGATTTCGACGGGACCGATCTTCCCGACGGGATCGACGGCGTCGGATCGATGCCCGGACTTTTCTCCTTTTTGGAGGAAAACGGCATCCCGCGTCCTACGCTCGATTTGATCTTTTTCCAAAATGCGCATTCCTATTTCAGAAAGCATCTGAAGTAAAATAAGGAGAAATTATGAACTACGTCAGCACACGAGACGCAAGACTGACAAACGAAAGCGTGTCCGCCGCCTGCGCCATCAAGCGGGGACTCGCGATCAACGGCGGGCTCTATATGCCCCACCGCATCCCCCGGCTTGAAGAAGGAGAACTCGCCTCCTTCCTCCCCCTGTCCTACGAAGCGCTCGCGGCCAGGGTGATCGGAAAGTATCTGACCGGTTTTACCGAGGAAGAGCTTCTTTCCTACGCGAAAGCCGCCTATTCTCCCGCCCGGTTCCCGGACGGCGCCGTCGTCCTCTCCCCCGAGATCGAAGGGCAGACCTTTATCGAGCTCTGGCACGGCCCCACCTGCGCCTTTAAGGATATGGCGCTCCAGCTGATGCCCCGTCTCCTCGCCGCCTCCCTGAAAAAGACGGCGGAGCACCGGACCGCCGTCATCCTCGTCGCCACCTCCGGCGATACCGGGAAAGCGGCGCTCGAAGGCTTCTCCGACGTGGAGGGGGTAAAGATCCAGGTCTTTTATCCCAAAGGCGGCGTCAGCCGCGTTCAGGAGCTGCAGATGGTCACGCAGGAGGGCGGAAACGTGAAGGTCTCCGCCGTCGAGGGGAATTTCGACACGGCGCAGACCGAGCTGAAGCGCATCTTCATCGACCGGGAGTTTGCAAAGACCGTCAAAGAGTCGGACGCGATCCTGACCAGCGCAAACTCGATCAACTTCGGCCGTCTGGTCCCGCAGATCGTCTATTACGCGGATTCCTATCTCGAGCTGGTCCGCCGGGGCCGGATCTCCCTCGGCTCTCCGGTCGACGTCTGCGTCCCCACGGGGAACTTCGGCAACATCCTGGCGGCTTATATGGCCAAGCGGATGGGCGTTCCCTTCCGCCGCTTTATCTGCGCGTCGAATCAGAACAACGTCCTCACCGATTTCATCCGCACCGGTCATTATACCAAAAAACGCGATTTTCACCTGACGATCTCCCCCTCGATGGACATCCTGGTCTCCAGCAATCTGGAGCGTCTCCTCTATCTGATCGCAGGAGACGAAAAAGTCCGGCTCTGGATGCGAGCCCTGCGGGAAACGGGAGAATACACCGTCGATCCCGAGACGCTACAGGCCCTGCAAAAAGAATTTGTCGGATACTACTGCACAGAGGCCGATACAAAAGCCACGATCAAACGCTACTTTGACTCTTTTGACTATCTGATGGATACGCACACCGCCGTTGCCGCCCATTGCGCGGATCAGTACCGGCGGGAGCGCGGCGGCGATCTCCCGATCCTGACCGCCTCAACCGCCAGCCCCTTCAAATTTGCCGCCGCGGTCTATGAAGCGCTGACAGGCGAGCATACCGACGACGCGCTCCTCGCGCTCGACCTTCTCGCCTCCCGCACCGGGCGCGCGATCCCGGCGCCGCTTGCCGCCTGCACGAAAAAGCCCGTCCGTTTCAGCGAAACGGTCACACCGGAGGGAATGCGTCCCTCGATCGCCGATTTTATCAGGTAACGCCATGGCTCTTTATACGATCGCCGATCTGCATCTCTCTACCGGTCCCGGCACAAACAAATCGATGGAAATCTTCGGCCGCCGATGGGCCGGATACCTCGATAAGATCACGGAAAACTGGAACGCCATCGTCTCCCCGGAGGACACGGTGGTCCTGCCCGGCGATCTTTCCTGGGCGCTGACGCCGGAGGAAGCGGCAGACGACCTCAAATTTCTGGATTCCCTCCCCGGCTCCAAGATCATCGCAAAGGGAAATCACGATCTCTGGTGGGCGACGGCGCGGAAGCTGACCGCTTTGTTTGAAAAAAACGGGATCGCCACGATCCGGCTTCTCTACAACTCCGCCTTTCTCGCCGAAGGACGGCTGATCGCCGGAACGCGCGGCTGGTTCAACGACAATTCCCTCAATATCCCGAAGGGAACGGATTATCAAAAACTCGTCAACCGGGAGAACGGACGGCTCCGGGCAAGTCTGGAAAAAGCCCGCGCGCTTTCTCCGGACGCGCCGATCGTCGCGTTCTTCCATTTTCCGCCCATGCGCGGCGACTTTGTCTGCCGTCCGCTTGTCGACACGCTGCACTCCTTCGACGTCACCGAAGTCTATTACGGCCACATCCACGGGGATTATCTCACCCCGCGCACCGCGATCTTTGAGGGGATCCGGATGACGCTTGTCGCGGCCGACGCGCTCAACTTCATCCCTTACCGCATCCTGCCTTAGTTTTCTTTGCAAATTTCCCCGAAAACATTGACAAAATACAAAAAATTCTATACAATAACTTTGTTTGTAAAAAAATGGAGGATATTCAAAAATGGCTTTCATCAAATCCGAAGACAAAGGCAAAAACCAGCACGTGATCGAGTTTTCGATCGACAAGGAGACGTTCGACGCCGAAGTGACGAAGATCTTCCGGGAAAAATCCCGCAACATCACCGTCCCCGGCTTCCGCCGCGGCAAAGCGCCCCGTCCCGTGATCGAAAAAATGTACGGCAAAGGCATCTTCTACGAAGAGGCGATCAACAACCTGATCCCCGCCGCTTACACCGAGGCGGAAAAAGCGTCCGGGCTTGAGGTCGTCTCCCGTCCCGAATTCGATCTCGACGAGATCGGCGACAACGGCGTGCAGATCCGCGCGACCGTATGGGTCAGACCCGAGCTTGACATCAAAAACTATAAAGGGATCGAAGTGGAGCGCCACTATCATCCCGTGACCGACGAGGAGATCGAGGAGCGGATCAAGGGCGTGCGCGAACGCAACTCCCGCACCGAGGACGTCACGGGGAGACCCGCGGAAGCGGCCGATATCGCCAACATCGATTACGAAGGCTTCTGCGACGGCGTTGCCTTTGAGGGCGGAAAGGGCGTCAGCCAGGATCTCGTCCTCGGCTCCGGCACCTTCATCCCCGGCTTTGAGGAGCAGATCGTCGGGAAAGAGATCGGCGCGGAATTCGACGTCAACGTCACCTTCCCCGAGGAGTATCACGCAAAAGAGCTTGCCGGCAAGGCCGCCGTATTCAAATGCAAGCTCAACTCCCTGAAGCGCAAGATCCTCCCCGAGCTTGACGACGAGTTTGCAAAAGACGTTTCCGATTTTGATACTTACGCTGAATATCTCGCCGACGTCAAGGCAAAAATCACCGAAGAGCATGAGAAGCACGCGGAGTCCCATCTGGAAGAGAGCCTCGCGGAAGCACTGGCCGGGAAGGTGGAAGGCGATATCCCGCAGTGCATGTTCGATAACGAGGCCGAGAACATCGTCCGCGACTACGAAATGAACCTCCGCCGCAGCGGTCTCTCTCTCGAAGATTATATGAAGTACACAGGCAAGGACCTTGAGGGATTGAAGCAGGAGATGATGCCCCGCGCCGAGAGATCCGTCCGCACCCGCCTCGCGCTTGAGACGATCGCCGCCAAGGAAAAACTGGAAGCGACCGACGAGCAGATCGACGCGGAGCTGAAAAAGATCGCGGACGCCTACGGGATCGAGCCCGAGAAGATCGGGGAGTACGTCCCGCGCGAGAACGTCAAAAAGGACGTCCTTGCCGAGAACGCGATGAAGCTGGTCCGCGACGCCGCCAAGATCACCGAGGAAGCGGAAGGCGAAAAACCGGCGAAGGAGAAGAAAGCGCCTGCCAAGAAAGCCGCCGCAGAGAAAAAGCCTGCCGCCGCAAAAAAGCCCGCCGCCAAGAAGACCGCGGAGAAAAAGGCGCCTGCCGAGACGGAAAAGGCCGCCAAACCCGCCGCAAAAACCGCAAAAAAGAAAACCGAACCGAAAGAAGCGAAATAACCCCTTCAGAAAGGATAACCCATGACACGACACCTCAACGCCGAAAAGGCCGCCCTGGTCCCTTATGTGATCGAACAGACGAGCAACGGCGAACGTTCTTTTGATATTTTTTCCCGTCTGCTCTCCGACCGGATCATCATCCTCTCGGACGAAGTCAACGACACGACCGCTTCCCTCTGCGTCGCGCAGATGCTCTATCTGGAATCGCTCGACCCTGACAAGGATATCAATCTCTATATCAACAGCCCGGGCGGATCCGTATCCGCCGGTCTTGCGATCTACGATACGATGAACTTTGTCAAATGCGACGTTTCCACGATCTGCATCGGGATGGCGGCGTCGATGGGAGCCTTCCTGCTCTCCTCCGGCGCCAAGGGGAAACGCTTTGCCCTTCCGAACAGCGAGATCATGATCCATCAGCCCTCCGGCGGAAGTCAGGGTCAGGCTTCGGATATCAAGATCCAGGCGGAGCATATTCTGAAGACCCGCGACCGTTTGAACCGGATTCTGGCTCAGAACACCGGCAAACCTCTTGAAGAGATCGCTCGCGACACCGAGCGCGACAACTTCATGTCGGCGAGCGACGCGTGCGCCTACGGGCTGATCGACGAAGTGCTCGAAAAACGGAAATAAGCCGAAAGGACACACAGCGTGGCAAACTCCAAACAAACGACCCCGCCTCTTCGCACCTGCTCGTTTTGCGGACGGAATGAGAAGCAAGTCCTGTTTCTCATTCCCTCCCCTATCACGGATTCCTATATCTGCGACGCCTGCATCGGGGCGTGCAGCGATCTCCTCTCCGAGACGGCGCACCGGGAAACGCACAGCGAGGAGCACGCCTCCAAGCTGCCTATCCCGCAGGAGATCAAAAAAACGCTCGACGCCTATGTGATCGGGCAGGACGCCGCCAAGGTCGCGTTGAGCGTGGCGGTCTACAATCATTACAAACGCATTTCCCTGCTCGACGGACGCTCGGAGGAAAAAAGCGCCGAGCCGGATCCCGGCGACCCGATCGCCGCGGCGCTATCGCCGGACGTCCAGCTCCAGAAGAGCAACGTTCTCCTGATCGGACCGACCGGCGTCGGCAAGACCTATCTTGCGCAAACGCTGGCAAAGACCTTTGACGTTCCCTTTGCGATCGCGGACGCCACGACGCTGACCGAGGCCGGCTACGTCGGAGAGGACGTGGAGAACATTCTCCTCCGTCTGATCCAGGCGGCGGATTACGACGTGGCCCGCGCGGAGCGCGGCATCATCTATATCGACGAGATCGACAAGATCTCCCGAAAAGGCGAAAACCGCTCGATCACCCGCGACGTATCGGGAGAGGGCGTGCAGCAGGCTCTGCTCAAGATCCTCGAGGGCACCGTCTCCAACGTTCCGCCGCAGGGCGGGCGGAAGCACCCGAATCAGGAGTTTATCCAGGTCAATACCGAAAATATCCTCTTCATTTGCGGCGGCGCCTTCGACGGCCTCGAAAAGATCATAGAAAAACGGATCAACTCTTCTGCGATCGGCTTCAACGCCGGCATCCAGAGCAAAGACGACCGCAAAGATATGCTCCGCTTCGTTACGCCGCACGATATTGTAAAATTCGGGCTGATCCCCGAGCTTGTCGGACGGATGCCCGTGCTTGTCTCCCTCGACAATCTCGATGAGAGCGCTCTTGTGACCATCCTCAAGGAGCCGAAAAACTCTATCGTCAAGCAATACAAAAAGCTCTTTGCATTAGAGAAAAAAGAGCTTGTGTTCGAGGATGAGGCCTGCCGGATCATCGCCCGCAAAGCGATCGAGCGCAACACCGGCGCGAGAGGTCTGCGCGCGATCATAGAGGAAATGCTCCTCCCCGTGATGTTCGAGCTCCCCTCCAAAAATGAAGTGAAAAAGGTCACCGTCACCGCCGCCTTCGCGCAGGGGACGGAGCCGATCCGCTACGAATAAAATGAAAAAAAGCCCCCGGCTTGTCGCAAACGACAGCCGGGGGCTCTTTTTACTTGAGGAGCAGCTTCATAAACCGTTCCGTAAAGCTCTGTTCGGAAACCCGGGTCACGACTTCGGCGGTATAATCACGGATCGCGGGCATCGACTCATAGGTCCTTCCCTTCTGGTAAAACAGGACCTGTCCGTAGGTCTCATTGTCCTCCGTGCAGCAATGACAATGGCAGGCGACAGACGACGTTACATAATCCGGCCAGACCGCCGCCGCGATCGCAACGGCGTCCGGTAAATCGACCATATGCGCACCGCGCGTATCCAGATTGAACTGCAGCAAAACCTTCGTCGCTTTTTCGAGAAAACGCCCCGCCTTGTTCCCGGCGGCGAGAGCGGCAAGCTCGTCCCGGTCGAGACCGATCTCTCCCGCGCACATATCGAATCCGATGATCGTGACCGGGATCCCGGAATCAAGCATCACCGCATACGCTTCCGCGTCGATATAAACGTTGAACTCCGCCACGGGAGTCGCGTTTCCGATCCCGAACCCCGGCGTCCCCATCGACCAGATGCGCTTAACCCGCCGCATCGTCTCACGGTCGGTAAGGATCGCCGTAGCGATATTCGTAGCGGGCCCGAGAACCACGATCTCCACCTCGTCCGGGTACTTTGCCACGGTGTCAAGGATGAAGTCTACCGCTCTTTTTTTTGCCGGTTTTTTGATCGGACGGATCAGATCTCCGTCCCCCATACCGTCTTTGCCGTGGACGGAGATCGTCTCCCGCCGCTCGCGGACAAGGGGACGAGGCGCGCCGAGATAAACGGGCGCGTCGGAGCCGCAGACCTCGAGCGTCATCAAGGCGTTATCCGCCGCCTGCCGGACGTCGACGTTTCCGGCGACCGCGGTAACGCCGAGAATCTCGATATCCGGCGAGAAAGCCGCGATCATCAAAGCGGCGGCGTCATCGGATGCGGTATCCGTGTCAATGATGAATTCTCTCATTTCGTACTCCTTTCAGATCACTACCAGTCTGTTTTCCGTATTGCTGTCCACGCGCTGATGGGAAGAAAGGTATTCGTCCAGGATCTCACGGCAGGAAGTGGCAAGGATCCTGGCTTTGCGCAAAGTCGTAAGCTCGTCGAGGGACATGCCGAATCCGATCTGCGTATTCTTATAATGGTATCGCTGGAGACCCACGGTATAGACGCGATTGTTTTCCACCGGCACACCGCCTAAGCTGAAGGTGATAAACTCGTGCTTCTCCCGGGAATAGACGACCTGCATCCCCTCGGAAAACTGATAAAACTCGCAATGCGCGCCTTCCCACACTTCATCCCGCAGCATATAAAAGATCATTTTTTTCAAAGTCTCTCCCGTGACCGTGAGCATATAGATCTCATCATCGTACGGGAAGGCCTCGCACAGATCGGAATACAGCAGAATGGGGCCCAGCTCCTCGCATCGTATGCTTCCGGAACCGAGGAGCATCAGATCGATATTCAGACTCCGTTTCATGATGTCCGCGAACAGATTGCCCAGTTCCGTTTCGCGCGTCCGGGCGGGATGCGTCAGTTTTTTGTGGAAACGCGTGATGACACGGCTGTATTTTTCGTCCGTTTTGCTCTTATAGGTCTCGATCAGATCCTCCAGCTCTTTGTCGCGCGGACAATGGGCGGAATCGATCGGAATACATTGCCATTGATAGTCTGTCACGCGGTTTTCATCCGTATTAACGGTCAGATCGAACCGGCCGATCTGATCCGTCCCCACTCCCGCCTGCACAATCAAAACGCCGTTCACGACTTCCGGCTTTTCAAGGAAGGTATGCGAATGTCCGCCGATAATCACGTCGACGCCCCAGGCAGGATCCAACCGCCGGGCAAGCTTCTTGTCTTCCTCAAAGCCGATATGCGTCAAAAGAACGGTCAGATCGATATCGGTGGCGTTGTAGGTGTTACAGATCTTCCCTACCTCCGTGGCCGCCTCTTCGACATTGACAAAGGTCCCGACCAGACCGTCGTTTTTCGTCTGCGCAAGAACTTCTTCCGTCAGGATCCCGATGAAGAGGATCTTCATCCCGTCCACCTCGATGATCACGTGCGGCCGGAAAAGTCTCGCGTGGTTCGTGCGGATGTAGAGATTGGCGTTGATGATCGGAAACTTTGCGCATTTTTCCAGAAACAGCAAATGAGCGAGCCCGTAATCCGTTTCGTGATTTCCGACGGTAACCACGTCGGGCGAAAGAGTGTTCATGATCTCGATCGTTGAAATCCCCTGATATTCCGAATCGATCACGGAACCGCGGAACATATCGCCCGCGATACAATAGAGCGTATTCGGCTCTTCCCTTCTCGTTTGCGAGATATAACCGGATAAAAGCGATACGCCGCCGATCAGTTTTTTGTCGTTCTCCTCAGAAAGAAAATCGCCGTGCAAATCGTTGGAGTGAAGCAGGACAAGCTTTTTCAGATTTTCCATAAAACCTCCTTTTTTATTTCAGCAAAATCGGTTTTCCGATCAGGGGAAACGGACGGGAACGCTCAATCCGCGCAGCGCTTATCGTAGATCTCGCGTTTTTCGCGGTAGAAGGTCTCGTAGCGGTCTTCATCGAGCGCGAGGCGGATATCGCGCATCATCTCGTTGTAAAAATAAAGGTTGTGGATCACACAGAGGCGCATAGCAAGAGCCTCGCGCGCCTTGAAAAGATGACGGATATACGCACGGCTGTGATGGCGGCACGCCTCGCACCCGCAGACGGGATCGATCGGCCGCGGATCTTCCGCGTATTTTTCGTTGTTGAGATTGATCTTACCGAAATGGGTGAAAAGGTTGCCGTGACGGGCGTTGCGGCTCGGCATCACACAGTCGAAAAAGTCGACGCCGCGATAGACTCCTTCCAGAATATTGACAGGAGTCCCCACACCCATCAGGTATCTCGGCTTGTTTTTCGGCATATACGGTTCCACCGCTTCGATCATTTCATACATAACAGGTGCAGGTTCCCCCACCGCAAGCCCGCCGATCGCATAGCCGTCAAGATCGTAGTCCGCGATCGTCTTCATATGTTCCACGCGCAGATCGGCATAGGTGCATCCCTGATTGATCCCAAAGAGGAGCTGATCGGGATTGACGGCGGTCTCGAGGGCGTTGAGACGCTTCATCTCCGCTTTGCAGCGGAGCAGCCAGCGGGCGGTGCGCTCGGCAGACATTTTCGCATAAGCGTATTCCGCCGGGTTCTCGACGCATTCGTCAAACGCCATCGCGATCGTGGATCCGAGGTTCGATTGGATCTGCATCGACTCCTCCGGCCCCATAAAGATCCGTTTGCCGTCCATATGGGAGGAAAACGCAACGCCCTCCTCCGTGATCTTACGGAGCTGCGCAAGAGAAAAGACCTGAAATCCGCCGCTGTCGGTCAGGATCGGTCCGTCCCAGGACATGAAGCGGTGAAGACCGCCCAAGCGGCGGATCAGCTCGTCCCCCGGGCGGATATGGAGATGGTAGGTGTTGGAGAGCTCGACCGTGCAGCCGATCGCCTTCAGATCGAGCGCGGAAAGTCCGCCTTTGATCGCGGCGCTGGTGCCTACGTTCATGAAAACGGGAGTCTCGATATCGCCGTGCACCGTGTGCAGAACGCCCCGGCGGGCGGCGCCCTCGGTCTTTTTCAATACAAACATCGTTTATTTCGTCCTTTGGAAGCTTCTGTCAAGGTAGGAGCGGGAGAGAACGGTCACGACCGGCCGTCCGTGCGGGCATACGCGGATATCCTCGCAGCGGGAGAGCTCATCGCAGAGCCAGCGAAGATGCTCCTCGCCGTCAAAGCGACCGCCCTTCATCGCAGCTTTGCAGGAAGCGGTGTAAAGCGAGCGCTGATAGATCTCGTCCTTCATCCGGGCGGTGGAGACGCCGCTCCCGTCCGCGAGGAGCGATGCGGCGTTTGCCAGGAGATCGGAAGCCTGAGAGGTCGTCAAGATGCCGGGGATCTGCGAGATCTCCGCGCCGTCCTCCGTCAAGGCAAAATCAAATCCGGTTTTTTTGATCTCGTCGGCGTAGTCCTGCAGCGCAGCCCGCTCCACCGCCGTCAGGGAAAGACGGATGGGGACAAGGAGCATCTGCGGGGGAAAATCATCCGCGGAGTGGGTACGGGTCAGATTTTCATAGATCACGCGTTCATGCGCCGCGTGCTTATCGATGATGAAGAGCTCCTCGCCGCGCTCGGCGAGGATATACGTCTCAAAGGCGATCCCGATATAGCGGATCGGGAGGGGAGCGGCGGTCGGACGCTCGTCCGGCGCGATCAGTCCATGCAGATCGTCAGGGGAAGGCGGCGCGTCCGCGTCGCCCGGCGCGGGGGCGGGAGCCTCCCCCTCGTAGCCCGGGGGAGGCGCTGCGTATTTCTGATATCCGTCGTAAAAGCCGGAAGGGATCGGGCTGGAAAGCGGCATTCCGCTCCCGGAACCCGGAAAAAGGGATTCAGAGGCGGCAGGCGCCTTTTCATTTTCTGAGGGAGGAGCGGAAGGTGACGCAAAAAGACCGTCAAAGAGAGTGGGCGGAGCGCTCTTCGGTTCCGAGCGGTCGCGCAGCGGCGAGGTGACGGTGGAAAGAGGCAGGCGGAAATCCGTGCTTTGCTGAGAGGAAGACGGACCGTTCTCCGGGAGGGAGAGCGGAGCGCGCTGAACGTCGTTTTTGATCGCGGTGCGGACGGCGTAATAGATCGCCTCAAACACGGCGCGCTCATTTGAAAACTTGACCTCCAGTTTAGCAGGATGGACGTTCACGTCCACGACGCCGGGAGAGAGCGTGATCCAGAGGCAAGCGGTCGGGAACTTCCCTTCCGGCATATAGGACTGATACGCCTGTTCGACGGCGGCAGTCGCCGTTTTGGAGCGGATGTACCGCCCGTTGATGAAAAAGTTTTCAAAGCTCCGATTGGCTCGGAACTGCGCGGGGGTCCCGATATATCCGGCAACAAGGATACCGCCCGTTTCCTCTTTTACGGGAATCAGGGAGGAGGCAAACTGCCGACCGAACACGGAATAGAGCGCGTTTTTCCGGTTTCCGTCTCCGGCGGTGGTAAAGCGTTCCGCTCCGTCGGAAATATAGGTGAAACGGATCTCGGGATGGGAAAGCGCGACCTTTTCCGCGACAAAGGAACAGGACTGCGCCTCGGTGCGGTCGGCCTTCAAAAACTTTTGCCGGGCGGGAACGTTTGCAAAGAGATTTTCGACCAAAACGGTCGTTCCGCAGGCGCAGCCGACCTCGCTGAGTTTGGGAACGCGCCCCGCCTCCGCCTCCAGCATGGCTCCCGTCTCCGCGTCCGCCGTGCGGGTAAGGATCCGGATATCGGCAACGGCGGAGATCGCGGCAAGCGCCTCGCCGCGGAACCCGAGGGTCAGGATCTCCGCGAGATCCTCTGCCCGGCTGATCTTGCTTGTCGCATGGCGGAGCACGGAAAGAGGAAGATCCTCCGGGGTCATCCCGCAGCCGTCATCCGTCACCCGGAGAAAAGAGATCCCGCCGCGCCGGATCTCCGCGGTGACGGAAGTCGCGCCCGCGTCGATCGCGTTTTCGAGCAGCTCTTTGAGTACGGAGGAGGGTCTGTCGACCACTTCGCCCGCCGCGATCAGATTCGCGACCGAAATATCCAGTTTGTTGATACGGGACATAGTACCTCCTTACTCCTTGAGCATCCCCTTCAGCTCCCAGATCAGATTGATCGCCTCAATGGGAGTGAGCGTATTGAGATCTGTCCCGGCGAGTCGGTCTGCGATCTCGCGGTTCACGTCCTCCTCGACCCGGGCGAAGATCGTATCTGGCTCCTCTTCCCTGCTCTTTGCGGGCGCGGCAAGCTCATGCCGGACCGCGGCGGGAGCGTTTTCCTCGATCCCGCGCAGGATCTCCCGGGCGCGCCGGATCACTTCAGCGGGGATCCCCGCAAGCTTTGCGACCTCGATCCCGTAGCTGTCGTCCGTCGATCCGGGAACGATCTTCCGCAGGAAGGTGATCGTATCCCCTTTTTTCTTCGCCGCAATATTATAATTGACGATACCGGGGATCTCCTCCTCGAGTACGGTCATCTCGTGATAATGCGTGGCAAACAGCGTCCGGGCGCCGATCTTTTTGGAGGCGGTATACTCCGCGACCGAACGCGCGATGCTCATCCCGTCGTAGGTGCTGGTCCCACGGCCGATCTCGTCGAAAATGATCAGAGAGCGTTTTGTGGCGTTCTTCAGAATGTGCGCCACTTCGTTCATCTCCAGCATAAAGGTCGACTGCCCGCTCGCCAGATCGTCGGAGGCTCCGACGCGGGTAAAGATCATATCCGCGGTCCCGATACGCGCCTCCCGGGCGGGAACGAAAGATCCGATCTGTGCAAGGAGAGTGATCAGCGCGACCTGGCGCATATACGTGGATTTGCCCGCCATATTGGGGCCGGTGATCAGCATCAGGCGCTTATCCGTGGTATTGAGCTCGGTATCGTTGGGAACGAAATACGAGTTTCCCACAAAGCGCTCCACGACCGGATGCCGCCCGTCCCGGATCGAGAGAACGTCGCTTTGATCGACCTCGGGGCAGGCGTAGCGGTACTTGCTCGCCGCCTCGGCGAGGGAGCAGGCAACGTCGATCTGCGCCAGCTTGTCCGCCGCCGCGAGGATCCGCGGCGCCGCCTCGGTGACTTTGGCACGCACCTCGCAAAAAAGGTTGTATTCAAGAGCGCAAAGCTTATCAGAGGAGCTGAGGATGGTATTTTCGATCTCCTTGAGTTCCTCGGTGATATAGCGCTCGGAGCCGGTCAGGGTCTGCTTGCGGATATACCGGTCGGGGACAAGCTCCTTTTGAGAATTGGTCACTTCAATATAATAGCCGAATACGCGGTTATAGCTGACCTTGAGATTCTTGATCCCGGTATTTTCCCGTTCCTTTGCCTCAACGTCCCGGATCCAGGTCTCGCCGTTATCCCTCACCGTGCGCAAAAAGTCCACGTCGCCGTTATACCCGGGGGCGATCATGCCGCCTTCCCGAACGGTCAGGGGCGCGTCCTTGCTGATCGCACGGCGGATCAGATCGCGCAGATCGGACAGATCGTCAAAGGTCGCGTATAGCTCCCGGAAAAGAGGCGAAGCGAGGGAGGAAATCCGCTGTTTGACCTCCGGGATGACGGCGATGCTCTCGCCGACGGCGTAAAGATCACGCGCGTTGGCGGAGCCGTAAATGCTTTTTGTTGTGAGACGTTCCAGGTCGAGGACCGAGGAGAGCATCTCCCGGAGATCCTGCCGCGCCTCAAAATCGTCGAAAAGATCCTTGACTCCGAGCTGACGGCGCCGGATCTCCGCAACGGAGAGAAGCGGCCGGAGAAGACGGCTGCGCAGCATCCTGCCGCCCATCGCCGTCTCGGTCATATCGATCACACCGAGAAGCGACCCGTGCTTTTCCTTTGCGCGCAGCGTCTCGGTCAATTCCAGATTGCGGACGGTGTTCGCGTCCAGCTCCATATAACGCCCGTCAAGATAAAACTCGAGCGCGTTGACAAAGATCTCTTCTGTTTTTTGCGTTTCCGCAAAGTAGGCGAGCGTGGCGGAAACGGCGGAAAGCGTCTCCGGATACGCGGAAAGGGAGAGAGCCCGTTCCCGTCCGAAATACCGTTCGATCCTTTCCTGCGCTCCCTCGGTCCGGTACAGCTCTCTCCGGTCATCGGGGAGGACGCCGGTCATCCGTTCGCGCAGATAGGCGGCGACGCGGGGGATATCCGCGAGCGCGACGTTGAGCAGGATCTCGCTCGGCGCGTAAGCGGAAAGCTCAGCGCACAGACGGTTGATCCGCTCCTCTCCGGAGAAAACGGTAGCGTAGATACGCCCCGTCGTGATATCGGAAAAAGCGGCTCCCACCGCGCTCTCGGAAAAAGCGAGAGCGCAAAGATAGTTGTTTTTCCTGTCGTCGAGGATGCCGGGATCGGTGATCGTGCCGGGAGTGACGACGCGGACGATCTCGCGTTTGACCAGTCCTTTTGCCGTAGCGGGATCCTCCATCTGCTCGCAGACGGCAACCTTGTGTCCGTGCTCGATCAGCTTTCCGATATAGAGATCCGCCTTATGGAAGGGGATGCCGCACATCGGAGCGCGCTCCTCCTCGCCGCAGTCCCGCCCCGTCAGGACCAACTCCAGCTCTTTGGAAACAGTCTTGGCGTCATCAAAAAACATCTCGTAAAAATCGCCGAGACGGTAAAGCAGAATATAATCTTTATACTGATTTTTGATGGCAAAGTATTGCTGCATCATAGGAGAAAGAGCCATGGGATCCACTTCCTTTTCGGATGAAGTTTCGATCAGTGTTCGTGTCCGCAGCCGGCGTGGCAGGTGGAGCAATCGTGGGTGCAGCCCCCGTCCGGCAAATTACCGAAGATGGACATGGTGATCTGGCGGTTGACGGAATCGATCAGCTCGTTCATTGCGGCCTGGGCTTTGCCGTATTCCTGATAAACTTCGCTTGTCGTGATCTCGTCATAGAGCGTTTTGACGCGCGTGTTGATCGCGTCGATCACCTGCTGATCCTTCTCCGGCTTTGCATACTCCTCCTGCAGTGCAGTCTGCTGAACGTTGTATTCAAAGATCAGGTTTTTCAGCTTCGGGTCCTGTTTATAGGCGTCGGACGCCGCAAAATATGCGACGGTGACGGGATCCTCCTTGATCAGCTCTCCGAGAGCCTTGGCGCTTTCTCTGATGTTCATAACGGTTCCTTTCCTTATATATTCTATTCTTCGGTCCCGCGCAGGGCGTAGGGCTCCGCGGCGGTGATCTTGACTTGGGTGAAAACGCCCCGCGGTGCGCTCCCCTCAAAGAGAACGAGCTTACCGGACTCGGTCCGTCCGGCGAGGACGGCGGGATCGACCTTTGTCACCTCGCCGACATTGCCGAGTTCGGGCCTGCGCACCTCAGCGCGGAGCAGGGAGGCGTCGCGGCCGCAGACGCCGCAGGCGCGCACGCCCTGCTGGACGAACTGGGCGACCACGGCCTTGTTGACCTGGCCCGCCAGCACCATCTCCACAGCCTCCATGGTGGCATCGTCGGTCACGCGCAGCCCCTGCTCGAAGCGGCTCTCGATGTTCAGGCGCTTGAGCAGCGAGGAGATCTGGGGGCCGCCGCCATGCACGACGATGAAGGATCGGCCGCCACGGGCCAGATCCGTCAGGTCTCTGGCAAAGGCGCGGCTCAGTTCAGGCACGGTCATGGCATGTCCGCCGTACTTGATGACTACGGGAATGGTCTTCATGGCTCTCCTCCTTGAGAACAGTGTTCGTCAGCTGCCTTGCTCCGGCACCAGAGCCGGACCGGGATCTGCCGGCAGGCCTTCTTTATCATCGAAGATAAAATTTCATCAGAGCTGTCTGATTACATTTCGGATGATTTCGGATTGATCTACGACAGTATTGCAACCGGCTATCAGGATCCGTGGTTATCCCGGCTCATCGAAGCATATCAAAACGGCAGCATTCCCCATGGTGAAATCTAATTGAACTGCATCACATGCATAATGAGAGCGGCACATTAAAAGATCCCCATATAGAAGTTTTGCCCCGAAGCATTTCAAAGTGCTTCGGGGCATTGTGCTTATTTATGATACTAAGATAAATCAGAATTTGTCGGCAGGGCCGACAGCCGTTGATCTAAAGCCCGCCGGATGTGCTGTGTGTATCTTGAACATACTTTTCTTATGCAGGCAAACTCAAATAAAACGAGATTTGCGGGCATGACTTCTCCCAATTTACTCCATTTAAACCTATGTGCTATTTCTCCCCACAGATCGGGGGTGACAACCCAAGCGGACAGGGGGAAACTCGCAAGCTCGCATTCCCCCTATCCCCTTAGGTTTTCGCCCCCGTGCCCCCGCTTTCCTGATCCCTTGACCCCCTATGCTCCGTG
>CACYYS010000042.1:0-2213 GCA_902778725.1 uncultured Ruminococcus sp. | reverse complement strand
GGACAGGGGGAAACTCGCAAGCTCGCATTCCCCCTATCCCCTTAGGTTTTCGCCCCCGTGCCCCCGCTTTCCTGATCCCTTGACCCCCTATGCTCCGTGAACCAAAAGCGTATGCGGAACCAAACAGAGAGGAGAGAGTCAGGAAAAGGAGAGCGCGAGAGGGAAAACCTAAGAGAGAGGGGAGATAAGCGACGAAGGAGCGCCTCCTCTCTTTCTTGGGTTGTCCCTCTCGCATTCGCGCCCCGCGCCCAGCGAAATGATACGTTCGGATACTGGATAAAGAGAAGATGACAAAAACAATCTGCTTCTAAATACCGATATATTTGAGTTTGTCTGCTCAAGGAAAGTATGTTCAAGATACACACAGCACATCCGGCAGGCTTTAGATCAATGGAGGCGGGCCCTGCCCGCAAATTCCGATTTATGTTAGTAACAACTACAGCACAGCATTGAAAGAAACGCCATAGTACTTCCGACGATACATCAGAAATACTATGGCATAAAATTTCTATATGAGTACCGACCTAAGCCTCTCCGGTGCTTTGGGGGATTATGCATGATTGGATTCGGTCTTTTCGGCCTCTTCCTTCTGGTGCTTTTCCAGCTCCATTTTGTTGAATTCCTCCGGCGTGATGAAGGTCGGAACCATATCATGCAGCGCCGAAACAGCAATCGCCTCATTATTCTCCTCCGCAGCGTCGCGCAGGATACGCAGCCGCTCCGCAAAGGAATCCGCGTCGATCTCGATCTGTCTGCCGATGTAAATCAGCTTATTGGCGGTCTTCTGGAGTCCCTCCTCATCCATGAGCAGCTCCTCTTTGATCTTCTCGCCGGGGCGCAGGCCGACAAACTTGATCTCGACATCCTTATATGGCACCTTGCCGTACATGCGAATCAGGTTTTCTGCGAGCGTCACGATCCGGACAGGCTTACCCATATCCAGAACGAAGATCTCGCCGCCGTGTGCGATCGCCGCAGCCTCCATCACAAGGGAAACTGCCTCCGGAATCGTCATGAAATAACGGATGACATCCGGATGCGTGACCGTCACAGGCTTGCCCTGCTCGATCTGCTTCTTGAACAGCGGAATCACCGAGCCATTCGAGCCGAGCACGTTGCCGAAGCGCGTTGTCACGAATTCCGTGCGGTTGGTCGAATCCTTCTGCTGTGCCAGATACTGCACGATCATCTCGCAGCAGCGCTTGGAAGCACCCATGACATTCGTCGGATTGACGGCCTTGTCGGTCGAGATCATGACGAACTTCTCAACGAGATGGAACTGCGCCAGAGAGGCGACATTGAACGTACCGACGATGTTGTTCTTGATTGCCTCCATCGGGGAGACCTCCATGAGCGGCACATGCTTATGCGCTGCGGCATGGAAAACGACCTGCGGCTTATAGCGCTCGAAGATCTGGTTGATGCGGTAATAATCGCGGACAGATGCGATCAGCGTCACAAGGTTCAGCTTGCCGCCGTATTCCATGACAAGCTCCTGCTGGATCTCATAGGCGTTATTCTCGTAGATATCAACAATGATGATCTGCTTCGGGCTGTACTTTGCAATCTGCCGGACAAGCTCCGAACCGATCGAACCGCCGCCGCCGGTGACCATACAGACCTTTCCGCCGATAAACTTGCGGATATCCTCATTATCAAACTTGATCGGCTCTCTGCCGAGCAGATCCTCGACCTTGATATCACGGACCTGCTTGAGCAGCGAAGTCTGATTATTCTCATCAAAGATCAGGTTGCCGATGAACGGCACCGTCTTGACCGGGAGCTTGGTCTTGGAGCAGATTTCCAGTACGCGCATACGCTCATCTTCCGGCGCCGAAGGAACCGCAAAGATGATCTGCTCAATTTCCCGCTCCTCTGCGAAGCGGACAATATCCGCCGTCGTACCGACAATCTCAACACCCATGACATCCTGACCGACCTTGTTGTGGTCGTCGTCAATGATACACACAGGCAGGTATTTCGCGGAAACCTTGTCGCCGTCATAGGGCGATTTCCGTGCATTTTCGATCTCGGTCAGCAGCATCTTACATGCTACGCCGCCGCCAATGATCATAGTGCGCTTGAATTTTCCGAGCTTTTTGCCGGTCTCGGACATCTCTATGAACGCCTTCCGGAAAATCAGACGGAACAGGCAGATGCCGACGATCGAAACAGCCATATGTACGAGTGTGAATGCAAACGGGATCTTCTTA
>CACYYS010000041.1 GCA_902778725.1 uncultured Ruminococcus sp. | reverse complement strand
CCTCACCGTCACCGCCAACGTGGAGACCACCTATCTGTATGCAAACGGTAACCCCGTCGACCCCACCAAGTTCGACCAGACCTACTACACCACCGACAAATCCGGCAACAGCGCCCGCAACTATCCCCCGATCATCCTGATGGGCCAGAACGCAAACAACACCGCGACGGCGGACGACGCCGATCCCAACGCGCCGAAGGGCGGCGAGACCATCACCCGCGACTTCACGCTGAACGTGGCCGGCGGCGTATGGCAGTCCCTCCGTATCGGCGACCGCTACCTCAAGACCGCCAACACTCTTGATATGCACGCCACCATGAATATCTCCGGCGGCACCTTTACTGTCTGGACTACGGCTTTCCAGGGCTCCAACATGAACGTGATGGGCGTGGCGCAGGCCGGCACCACCGCAAACTACGTCTGCGATATCAACATCACGGGCGGCACCTTCTACGGCGAGATCGCCGGCTTTGGTATGCCCGGCGCCGTCGTCCAGCCCGAGCGCGTCCAGAAGGGCACGGTCAATATCAACGTCCTCGGCGGCAACTTTATCCGTGAGTATAACGGAAGCACAACGGCGTTTATCTTTGCGGCTTCTTCCTCAAAGGCCGGTCTCCAGTCCTTTGACGGAGCCAAGGTGAACATCGTGATCGATCCCGACAAGCTCACCCTGAAGAATGACCTCTCCGTCTCCACGCTCGAAGGCGTGACCGCCACCCTCACCCAGACCAAGGAATTCGACAAGGTCGGCTTCTTCGGGCTTGACAGCTATACCGCTGAATCCTACAAGGCCATCCCCGCCACGATCAATCCCAACGCGGGCAACAAACGTGACGATATTACCGCAAGCGGTTCCTGCGGACAGAGCGTGACGTGGGAATACTATGGAGATACGAAGACCTTAAAGATCCTCGGCAGCGGAGAGATGGCAAATTACTCCGGCAGTTTCTCCGCTCCGTGGGAGAGATACCGGACGGAGATCCGGTATGTGGAGATCGAGGATGGCGTGACGAGCGTTGGGGACTATGCGTTTTCCGGCAGCATAGCGCTGGAGAGCGTTTCGATCCCGGAGAGCGTGACGCGCGTTGGTTACGCCGCGTTCTCCTACTGCTCTGCTTTGCCGGAGATCCATCTCCCGAGCGGACTCTCGGAGATCGGAGCTTACGCCTTCCGCGGCTGTACATCTCTTGGGGAGATCACCGTTCCCGGCGGAGTTACGACGATCCCGATGAATACCTTCTACAGCTGCACCGCCCTGGAGACCGCTGTCCTCTGTGAGGGCGTGCAAACGATTGGAGCAAGCGCTTTTGACGGCTGTACCGGTCTCAGAGAGATCAGTCTGCCGGATTCGCTGCTTTCTCTGGGAGAGAATTCCTTCCGCGACTGCACCGTCCTTACCCGCCTTTACTTACCGAAAAATCTGGGACGGTTGCCGTACAGTTCCGGCGCCGGACAGCAATTCGGCTTTGCGTTTGCCGGCTGCAAGGGAATCGAAACGATTACGGTCGCGGCGGATGTCGCTTCCATCCCTGCTGTGGCGGATTGGTCGATTACCAACAGTTATTTTGCAAGATGCGGTCTTTCCGGTCTGAAAGAAATCAAAATTCTTGAAGGCAGTACTAAGATCCATAGCAACGCATTCAGCGGGTTGTCCTCACTTGAAAAAGTCTCTCTGCCGAACAGCATCCGCGAAGTGGAGCCGAACGCCTTCGCAAATTGCGATGCTCTGATCTATAACGAATATGACACGGGCGCGTATCTCGGCAATACGGAGAATCCGTATTTGGTTTTGATGAAGCCAAAATACAGCAACATCGCCGCGATCCAGTCTTTACAGATCCATCCGGATACGAAGGTGATCGCGGGAAGCGCGCTCTCCGGATGCTCTTCTCTTACCGGGATCGCGATCCCGGACGGCGTAGTCGGCATCGGCGCTTCCGCGTTTTATAACTGCAGCAGTCTCCGGACCGTGACGATTCCGAACAGCGTAACACGGATCAACGCTTCCGCTTTTTCTGGTTGTGCGTTCCTCTCCACAGTTTACTTCCAGGGGACGCAAGAGGACTGGTACAACATGACGGTGGGGACGGATAACGAGCCGCTCTATAACGCAAGGATCGTTTTTGTCTGCGACCACGATTACGGCGAGCTGATCCCCGAGGTCCCCGCCGTCACGCACGAGACGGACGGGATAGCGGCGCACTACGTATGCTCGCATTGCGGGAAGCTCTTTGACGCAAACTACAACGAAGTGACCGCGGCGGAGCTTTTGATCCCGGCGGGCGAACATCGTTTCGTTTGGGTGGTCGATCGCGCCGCGACCGAGGCGGAAGACGGCGTCAAGCACGAGGAATGCACCTGCGGCGCGCGCCGGAGCGAAGGGACGGTGATCCCGAAGACGGGTTCCGGTGAGGAGATCGGAGACGGAGATCCCTGCATCCGCGTTCTCTCCGTTACGGCGAGAGCGGGCGAGGAAGCGCAGGTGGTCCTCGAGGTGAAGAACAACCCCGGCGTGGCATTTCTTGCGCTTTCCCTTCAGTATGACACGGAAGTGTTGGCGCTTGTTTCCGCGACGAATGGGACGCTCTTCTCCGCCTTTACTTCCGGCAGCAATTTCCTGTGGGACAGTGAAGGGGACACGACGGAGGACGGCGTGCTGCTGACGCTGACGTTCCGTATCGCGGACGGCGCGGAAGCGGGGGAGTACCCTGTCCGTATTGTGGTCCGCGAATGCTACAATGAAGGCGAAGAGGACGTTGCGATCGCCGTGACGGCCGGGAAGATCACGGTGATCGATTACCTGTACGGTGACGCCAACGGCGATGGAGAGATCAACGGAAAGGATATTACCCGACTTCGCAAGTATCTCGCCAATTATGATTATGATACGGGGACATCGACGGTGGAGATCGGTCTTGGCGCCGACGCCAACGGCGACGGCGCGGTCAACGGAAAGGATATCACCCGGCTTCGCAAGTATCTCGCCAACTATGATTACGACACGGGAACTTCTACGGTCTCTCTCGGACCGCAGTGATCCGGGGAGAGTCCCATAATATGATTGATACGGCGTCAAGCGAAAGAAAAACGCCTGCCGCGGCAAAGAATTCTTTGCCGCGGCAGGCGCTTCTGAGAGAGCGTCGTTTCCGCATTTGTCTTTTCCTGCTTTTTTGAAAAACAGTTGACTTTCCGCTTGGCGTGTGGTATAAGATAAATAATACGGTTAAAAGGGGTATGATCCCTTTTTTGGCCGGTGCGCTTTGGCATCCGATTTGAAATCTGACAGGAGAGAAATATGAAAAACGCATGGATCCGCAAGCTGGTAAGTTTCGTTTTGTGCGCGGTGATGGTCTTTGCGGCGGGAGCGTACGGAGCTGTCCGCCTTCTGCCGATTGCCGCGGAGGAAGCGGCGGGCGTCTCGGTCGATAACGCTTCTCCGGCGCCGGGAGGGACCTTCACGGTCACGGTCTTCTTCCCCGCGATGCAGGAGCAGTTCGACGCCGCCGACCTTAAGGTGCGGTTCGATAAGACGCTTGTCGAGGCGACCGCGGTGACCGCTTCAAGTATCACCGGCGCCGGCAAGCAGTCCTCCACCGCGGAGGAAGCGAACGGAAAAGGATACTTCTCCGCCAGCTATATGGCGACGGAAGGCGATCCGATCGACTTTCCCGGCGTGACGATCACGGCGGTCTTCACGGTCAAGGACTCCGTTGCCGTCGGAACGGCTGTGACCTTTACGGCGGACACGAACGATTTCTATATTTCCCGCTATGATCCGGACGCGTTTGACGACGTCGACGTTATGCCCGCAGGCGCGGTCCGTTCCGTTACGGTCACCGTGACCGCCGCAGATAATCCGGTGATATCCTTGCCGGAGATCGAAGCGGCTCCGGGCGAGACCTTTACGGCGGAGTTGTCGATCAGCGGGAATCCCGGCATTGCATATTTGGAGATCTCCCTTACCTCGAGTGTTCTGACGCTTACCAAGGCGCAAAAAGGAACGCTTTTTGATGGTTTTACGCAGGCAAAGAACCTTGTTTTTGACAGCGCTGAGGACGTTTCTGATGACGGGGTGTTGGCGACCTGCACCTTTAAGGTGGCGGATGACGCCGCGGCCGGCGTCTATCCGATCACGATCATCGTGCGAGGTTGTTCCAATGAGGATGAAGATGACGTTGTATGCTCGGTGGCAAACGGTTCCGTTCGGGTCGTGACCGAGGCGCAGACCGCCGCCATCCTCGAAACCGCCAGCCTGTCGCTGCTCGACGCGATCGGCGTGAACTTCTACACGATCCTGCCGGACGCGGTGAAAAACGACGCGGGCGCGTACGCGCTCTTCCGCGGTCCGAACGGCGAGCAGAAGGTCTATGTCAAAGACGCCGTGACCGGCACGGACGGACGCACCGTCTTCACCTACGCGGTCTACGCAAAGGAGACGCGCGACGAGATCAATCTCCGTCTCTTTGACGGAACGGACGCTCAGATCGATATGGTCTGCAACAACGCCGCGCATACTCCGATCAGCGCGGAGGGCTACTCTTACAGCGTGGACGAGTATCTCGCGGCGATCGCGGCGGGCAGCGAGGGCGATAAGATGAAGGCGCTTGCCGCCGCCCTCGCGGACTACGGCGCCGCGGCGGACCGGCTCTTCGGCTACAGCGGAGCGAACGCTCCGGCAGTCGCGGCGGATCTCTCCGCGATCACGGCGGAAAGCCTGGCCGCTTATAAACTCACGCAAAGCGGCACGGCGCCCGACGGTTTCTCCCTCACCGGCGCGACCTTGATGCTCGAGAGCGAGACGACGCTGCGCATTTATTTCAATGCGCAGACCGTTCCCTCCGTTACGGTCGACGGAACGGCGGTCACGCCCGTCCAAAAGGGCAACGCCTATTACGTGGCGATCCCGAACATCCTCGCAAAGGAACTCGGCACGCCGCACGTTGTCCGTTTCGGCAATTACGAGATCACCTGCTCCGCTTTGACCTACGCGTATTCCGTCCTGCGGGCTTATCCCGAGAGCGACACCTCCGACGAGGCGGTCAACCTCCGCACGCTCGCCCGCGCGCTTGTCCGCTATCAGCAAACGGCGGTCGCGTATTTTGAAAGCAAGTAAAGAGAGGATCGAAATATGGAAAACAACAAGATCGCTTACGAAAAACCGATTCTGACTCTTTTTGTGACGGAAGGGAACGTCGTCGCCACGAGCAATACCCCCCAGCAGGACGAGAACGAAACGCCGCAGGTCCCTCTCGGCTGATCCCGCATCGGGCAGGTCATTTGACCTGCCCGATCTTTTTTCTGCCGGGTGATTGTTTTCTTATCCGGAGTGTGCTATTCTATATAAAAAAGGATGAGCGCCGCGCCGCGGCGCCCTTTGACGGAGGAACAGGATGAAGAGGACGGGTCTGCTCGCGCTCCTTCTGGCGCTCCTGGCGCTTGCCGCGCTTTGCCCGACCGCCGTTTTCGCCGAGTCCGCCCCGATGATCCGCGGAGGAGAGGGGAGCGGCTTCTCCGTCTCGGAGGAACGGCTGCTTGCCCTCGGGCTGCCCGTCCTTTATCTTGATACCGAGGACGGAGACTATATCACCTCCCGTCTGGAATACAAGTCCGCGCAAATGCGCATCGCTCTCACAAAGGAATATGCCGGGGAGACGAACCTCTACACCGGCGGGGAGGGCGGGACCGTCCGCGTCAAGGGGCGCGGCAACTCCACCTGGAACAACGGCTACCCGGACGGAAAGAAGAACACCCTGCGCGGCGACACGCATACGCGCAAGGTCCCCTATACGCTCAAGCTGGATAAAAAAGCCGACCTTTTCGGCCTCGGGAAAAGCAAAAACTGGGTCCTGGTCGGCAATTATATGGACCGGACCCTCCTGCGCGGCAAGCTGATCTACGATCTTTCCGCCCGCCTCGGGATGACGGCGGTGCCGTCCGTCTTCCTCGATCTCGTCCTCAACGGCGAGTATATGGGCGTCTATCAGCTCTGCCGCAAGATCGACGAGGACCTCTTTGACGGAGAAGTGACCGACTGGGGGGACGTTGCGGAGGACGCGGCCGCCGCCGTCGCCCGGGCGGAGGGACTGACCGCAAATCAGCGGGAAACGCTCGAAACGGAGCTGAAGGAAAACGCCGCGTGGATCACCGGCGGCAAGACCGGCGGATACCGGATCGCCGATTACTTTGACCTTTCCGCTTACGATCCTTATACCGGTTTTTTGATGGAATACGACCGCTACGCCGACGAGCCGAGTTTTTTTGTCACGGGGCACGACGTGCCGCTCAAGGTGAAAAATCTTGACGCGATCAAGACGAACGGAGAGATGTATCTCCGCCTGCGGCGGTATTTTATCGAGTTCGAGGAGGCGCTCTTTTCGCCGGATTTTTGCAACAGTAAGGGCAAGCATTACAGCGAGTACCTCGACATGGACCGGTTTGTCGATTATTTCCTGCTCAACATGGTGATGCTGAACCTCGAGTTCGGCTATAAGTCGACCTATTTCTGCCTTGACAGGGAGGGGAAGATCGTCTTCGGTCCCTGCTGGGATCTTGACTGGTCCTCCGGCAATCTTTTCCTCAAGGCGAAGCGCAGCTACGACAGCTGGTACGCCGACGGGAGATCGAAGAACAACCACTGGTACCATCAGGCTTACCGCGACCCCTGGTTCGTCGCGCTGGCGCGCGAGCGCTGGGCGCAGATCCGGGAGACGGTCCCGGAGCTCCTTGCGGAGATCGACCGGTGGGAGAAGATCCTCGCCCGGACCGAGGCGATCGAATACCGGAAATTTGCAAACGACCCTTACGAGACGGACTTTGCCGCACGGACCGGCGGGCGTTCCTATTTGTACGAGACCGCGGATCTGCGGCAGTTCCTTGAACAGCGCATCGGGTGGATGGACGCGCAGCTTTCCCTGCGCGATCCGCGCATCGAGGACCGGGGGTATGAAAAGGACAGCGTCCTCGCTCTTTCGGTGACGGGGACGGAGGCGGAGATCGCCCCCGCCGCCCGGGAGGAGAGCTTTTACGTCGCGGACGGGATATCCCCGCTGCTCCAGGACGTCTCCCTGTGTCTTACGCTGAAACGGGCGGATACCGTCTCGCTCTATCTCAACGGGAAGCTCCTCATAGCGGAGAAGACGGCCGATCCGGGGGAAAAAGTCACGCTGACTGTCCCCGCGGACCGGTTTGACCCCGGGATCAACGTCCTGACGGCGATCCGCGCCGGGGGAGAGGGAAAGTCCGTTTATTTCTCGCTCCGGATGCCGGGGGAGAAACGGACGGCGGGCGGAGAGCGCCCGACGCTCTCTCCCGGGACCGGGGAGCCGGAAGAGACGGAGACCGGCTCCGCGCCGGGACCGTCCGGATCCTCCGGTGGTTTCCCCTCTTTTCTGTATTTTCTTCTCCCGGCCGCCGGCGCGGCGGCTCCCGCCGCTTTCTTTGCAGGAAAGAAAACGATCAAAAACAGAGGAAAAAACGTATGAACAGTAGGTCGGTTTTGCGCAAAACGAGCTTTTTTCTGAGCTTTTTACTTCTTTTTATCGCGCTGTCCGGCGCGGCGCCTTTTGTGTTTTCCGCCGGGGAGACGGTCGGCGGGGGCGGGAACGCTTCCTTTTCGACGACGCTCGAGGAGCTTTGCTCTCTCGGTCTTCCGGTCGTGGAGATCGACACCGCGGACGGCGATTACATCACCACCCGGCTGCAATACAAGGAAGCGACGATGCGCATCTCCCTCTCGCGGGAGTACGCCGCTTTTCAGAATACCTACACCGACGAAGACGGGGGCGCTGTCACCGTCAAGGGCCGCGGCAACTCCACCTGGAACAAGGGTTACCCGGACGGGAGCACCGGTACCAGCAAGGGGGCGTTTCAGACGCGGAAGGCCCCCTATACGGTCAAGCTGGAGAAAAAGGCGGATCTTTTCGGCCTCGGACGGTCGAAGAGCTGGACCCTCCTCGCCAATTACGAGGACCGGACCTCGCTCTGCAATAAGATCGCTTACGATCTTGCCGGCAAGATGGGAATGGTCTACACGAAATCGGTCTTTGTCAATCTCGTCCTCAACGGCGAATACATGGGCGTATACCTCTTCTGTCAGAAGATCAACGAGGACCTGATCGGGGACGGCGTGACCGACTGGGAGGACATCGCGGAGGACGCGGCGGCGGCGGTCGCCCGCGCGCACGGCCTTGACGACGAGAAGCGGCAGCGGCTGGAGGACTCGCTGAAGACAAACGCCTCCTGGATCACGGGCGGCAAGGTCGGCGGCTATCAGGTAAGCGACTACATCGACCTCTCCTCCTACGACCCCTATACCGGATATATCCTCGAGTACGATCAGTTCACAAACGACAGGAGCTTTTTCCGGACGGCGCACAAGACCGCGTTCAAGGTGAGGAACCTTGACTCGATCAAGACGAACGTCGACCTCTACAAGCATCTCACCGGTTTCCTGGCGGAGTTCGAGGAGGCGCTTTTCTCTCCGACCTTCTGCAACAGCCAGGGGAAGCATTACAGCGAATATCTCGATATCGACAGCGTCGTCGACTTCTATCTTGTTTTTGTCGTGATGATGAATTTTGAGCTCGGCAACAACTCGAATTACATGTATCTGAACCGGGAGGGGAAGCTCGTGTTCGGGCCGGTCTGGGATTTTGACCGGACGGCGGGGAACCGCTTCCTGAAAAAATCCCGCAATTTCACCGTCTGGAACGACAGTCTCGCCTGCGGGAACAACCGCTGGTACCATCAGCTGTACCGGGATCCGTGGTTCAACGCGCTGGTGCGCGAGCGCTGGGGGCAGATCAGCGGACCGATCGCGGAGATCGTTCCGGAGATCGAGTACTGGAAGGAGATCCTCACGCCGAGCGAGAAACTGGAATACGAAAAATTCGGGGGCGATCCTTACGAAAAGGACTTCGTTTCGCACACGGAGGGCAGGACCTTTGCCAATGAGGCGACCGATCTTGCCCGTCTCATGAAGATCAGGATCCGGTGGATCGACGCGCAGATGAACCTCCGCGATCCGGGACTGGAGGATAACAATGCAAAGGATAAGGGCCGGTACGAGGCGGACGGCTCCTTCAAGCTGACGGCAAAGGGGGAGAGCAGCGCGCTTTCCCTCGCTTCCTCCGGAGCGATGCCCTACCCCGCCGCGGACGGGATCTCCGCGGAGTTCCAGGACGTGACCGTGGAGACGACGCTCAAACGGGGCGACAATCTCACCGTTCTCGCAAACGGAAAAGTTCTCTTCTCGGGCAAGGTGACCGACGCGAAAGGTAAAGTCAGCGTGACGGTCCCGGCGGAGACGTTCGATCCCGGGATCAACGTGATCGCCTTCTTCCGCAACGCGGGGGAAAAGAACAAAAAATCGACCTACTTCTCCCTCCTGATGCCGGGGGAGAGGCGGACGGCGGCCGGAGAGCAGGACCTCCCGTGGGAGACGGCGCCGGCGGAGACCGAGCCGCCCCTGCCGTCTGAGACGGAGCCTTTGACCGGGCCGGCGGAGGAAACGCCGGAAACGCCGGAGACGGACGGCGGCCGCGGTCCCCGCGTCCTCCTCCTTGTCGCGCTCACGGTTCCGCTCGCCGCCTGCGGCGCGGCGTTCGGGACCTGGATCGGCCGCCGGATCCGCGAAAAAAAGGAGTGACCTTTTCCGGCGATCCGAAAAACCGCAGAAACGGGGAAAGAGAACGATGAAACGAAACGCGCTCCGCCTGATCTCGCTTGTCCTCGCGTCCGTCGCTCTCTTTCTCCTTGCGCCTCCGCTCCCTCTCTCGGCTTCCGGGGAGATCGGCGGGGGCGGGAACCGCTCCTTTTCGACGACGCTCGGGGAGCTTCGCTCCCTCGGCCTTCCGGTCGTGGAGATCGACACCGCGGACGGCGGCTACGTCACCTCCCGGATCGACTATAAGGACGCGGCGATGCGCATCTCCCTCTCGCGGGAGTACGACGCGTTTCAGAATACCTACACCGACGGGGACGGCGGCGCTGTCGCCATAAAGGGCCGCGGCAACTCCACCTGGAACAAGGGCTACCGGGACGGAAAGCCCAACTCCCACAAGGGGACCTTCCAGACGCGGAAGGTCTCCTATACGGTCAAGCTGGAGAAAAAGGCGGATCTTTTCGGTCTCGGGCGGGCGAAGAGCTGGACCCTCCTCGCCAATTACCAGGACCGGACCGCGCTGCACAACAAGATCGCCTACGACCTCTCCGGCAAGCTCGGGATGGTCAGTTCGCCCTCCGTCTTTGTCAATCTCGTCCTCAACGGCGAGTACATGGGCGTCTATCAGGTCTGCCGGAAGGTCAATGAAGACCTGATCGGGGACGAGGTGACCGACTGGGAGGACATCGCGGAGGACGCGGCGGCTGCCGTCGCCCGGGCGCACGGCCTGGACGAAGAAAAACGGCAGCGGCTCGAGGACGCGCTGAAGTTAAACGCCTCCTGGATCACGGGAGGGACGGTCGGCGGGTACAGGATCGCCGATTATATCGACCTCTCGCCCTACGATCCCTATACCGGGTATCTGCTCGAGTACGACCGGGACGCAAACGAGCCGAGCTTTTTCCGCACCCCGCACGAGATCCCGATCAAGGTGAAGAGTCTCCCGGCGATCAAGACCAACCGGGAGATCTATCAGCGTCTCACCGGCTTTCTCAAAGAGTTCGAGGAGGCGCTCTTTTCCCCGACCTTCTGCAACAGTCAGGGAAAGCATTACAGCGAATATCTCGATATGAACAGCGCGGTCGACTATTATCTCGTCTTCATCACGATGATGAACCTGGAGCTCGGGAACAAATCCTTTTATCTGTATCTGAACCGGGAGGGGAAGCTCGTGTTCGGTCCCGTCTGGGATTTTGACCGGACGGTCGGCAACCTTTTCCTGAAGCGGACCCGGAAATACAACGTCTGGAACGACAGCACCGAGAGCAAAAGCAACCGCTGGTATCAGCAGATGTACCGGGATCCGTGGTTCGTCGCTCTGGTGCGCGAGCGCTGGGGGCAGATCGGCGGTCCGGTCTCGGAGATCCTCCCCGAGATCGAGTACTGGAAGGAGCTGCTCGCGCCGAGCGAGGAGCTGGAATACGAAAAATTCGGGGGCGATCCCTACGAGACGGAGTTCCTTCCCCGCACCAAGGGACATACCTTTCTTTATGAAGTCTCGGATTTCAGCCGGATCATGGCGGCGCGGATCCGCTGGCTCGAGCTCAAATTCGCGCTCCGCGACCCCGGTATCGAGGACAACATTCCGAATCTCGCGGACGGCAAGTACGCGCCGGACACGAGCTTTACCCTGACGGCGAAGGGGGAGAGCGGCGCGCTTACCCTCGCGTCCCCCGGAGAAAAGCCCTATCCCGCCGCGGACGGGATCTCCGCGGAGTTCCAGGACGTGACCGTGGAAACGACCCTCAAGCGGGGAGACGATCTCACCGTTCTCGCAAACGGCAAGGTCCTCTTCTCGGGCAAGGTGACCGACGCGAAAGGCAAAGTCAGCGTGACGGTCCCGTCGGAGACGTTCGATCCCGGGATCAACGTGATCGCCTTTTTCCGCAACGCGGGAGAGAAGAACAAAAAATCGACCTATTTCTCCCTCCTGATGCCGGGGGAGAAGCGGACGGCGGCCGGAGAGCAGGACCTCCCGTGGGAGACGGCGCCGGCGGAGACCGGGCCGTCCGGGACCGAGCCGCCGGAGACGGACCCGGCGCCGGACGGGACCGCCGCTCTCCTCCCGGAGACGGAGGAGAACGGTCCCCGCCTGATCGGCCGGCTGCTTCCGGTCGGCGTCGCCTCCGCGGCGGTCCTTGTTTTTGCTTTTGTGATCCTGAGGCGGAAAACCCCGAAAAAAGAGAGGGAACGGAAATGATGAAACGGACGCTTTTCCGCGGCGCGGCTTTTTTCCTCTGCGCGCTGATCCTTTTCCCGCTTTTTGCCGGAGCGGCGCCGCTCTTTGCCGCGGAGACGGTCGGCGGGGGCGGGAACGCTTCCTTTTCGACGACGCTGGAGGAGCTTCGCTCTCTCGGTCTTCCGGTCGTGGAGATCGACACCGCGGACGGCGACTACGTCACCTCCCGGATCGACTATAAGGACGCGACGATGCGTATCTCCCTCTCGCGGGAGTACGCCGTCTTTCAGAATACCTATACCGACGGGGACGGGGGTGCTGTCGCCGTCAAGGGCCGCGGGAACTTTTCCTGGAATCCGGGATACGCCGACGGAAAGAAGAACACGCCGAAGGGGGCGATCCGGACGAGGAAGGTCCCTTATACGCTCAAACTGGAGAAAAAGGCGGATCTCTTCGGCCTCGGGCGGGCGAGGACCTGGACGTTCCTCGCCAATTACGACGACCGGACGTCGATGCGCAACAAGCTCGCCTACGACTTCTCCGGCAAGCTCGGGATGGTCAGTTCGCCCTCCGTCTTTGTCAATCTCGTCCTCAACGGCGAGTATATGGGCGTCTATCAGGTCTGCCGGAAGATCAACGAAGACCTGATCGGAGACGAGGTGACCGACTGGGAGGATATCGCGGAGGACGCGGCGGCTGCCGTCGCCCGGGCGCACGGCTTTGACGAGGCAAAGAGACAGCGGCTCGAGGACGCGCTGAAGGCGAACGCCGCGTGGATCACGGGCGGCACGGTCGGCGGGTATAAGATCGCCGATTATATCGACCTCTCGCCCTACGATCCCTATACCGGGTATCTCCTTGAATACGACTCGGACGCAAACGAGCCGAGCTTTTTCCGCACCTCGCACAAGGTCCCGATCAAGGTGAAGAATCTGCAGTCGATCAAGACCAACCGGGTGATCTATCAGCGTCTCACCGGCTTTCTCGAGGAGTTCGAGGCGGCGCTCTTCTCCCCGACCTTCTGCAACAGTCAGGGGAAGCATTACAGCGACTATCTCGATATAAACAGCGCGGTCGACTACTTCCTCGTTTATATCGTGATGATGAACCGGGAGCTCGGCAACCGCTCGTTTTATATGTATCTGACCCGGGAGGGGAAGCTCGTGTTCGGCCCCGTCTGGGATTTCGACCACTCGACCGGCAACCTCTTTTTGAAAAAATCCCGTAAATACACCGTCTGGAACGACAGCGTCGTCGCCGAGAACAACCGCTGGTACCAGCAGCTTTACCGGGATCCGTGGTTCGTCGCTTTGGTGCGCGAGCGCTGGGAGCAGATCCGGGAGACGGCGGAGGAGATCCTGCCCGAGATCGAATACTGGACGGAGATCCTCGCGCCGAGCGAGGAGCTGGAATACGAAAAATTCGGGGGCGATCCTTATGAAAAGGAATTTCTCTCCCGGACGAAGAACCACAGCTTTCTGTTTGAAGCGACGGATCTCGGCCGTTTTATGGCGGCGAGGCTCCGGTGGATCGAAACGGCGATCGGAGCCCGGGATCCCGGGATCCGGGATACCGACCCGGACGTGAAGGAAAAGGGGTATGAAGAGGACCCCACCTTCACCCTGACGGTGACGGGCGCGAGCGAGCCGATCGAGCTCGCCGTGCCGGGAGAGCGGCCCTTCGTCGCGGACGGCGTCTCCGGACGGCAGGACGTCCTGGTGGAGACGGCGCTCAAAAAAGGGGACAGCGTCGTCGCTTTGCTCAACGGCGATGTCCTTTGCGCGCAGCGGGTGACCGACCCCGGAGGGAAGCTCGCGCTGACGGTCCCGGCGGAGCGCTTCGATCCCGGGATCAACGTGATCACCGTCTTCCGCAACGCGGGGGAGAACAATAAGAGATCGGTCTTTTTCTCTCTTCTGATGCCGGGGGAAAAACGGACGGTCGACGGCAGGGATCCGGACGAAGCGGCGGAGCCGGACCTCCCGTGGGAGACGGCGCCGGAGGAGACCGAGCCGCCCGGGACCGAGCCGCCGGAGACGGACCCGGCGCCGGAACAGGGAGCGCCGGAGGACGGGGACCGGTTTTCTCCCGTCTTCGCTCTGCTCGTTTGCGCGGCGGCGGCGCTGATCGTCTTTGACGTTTTTCTGATCGCCAAAAAAGGGAAGAAAAATCCCCCGCCTCCTCCGTCCGCCCCGCCGGACGCGTAAAGAAAACGCCGCCCGTCCGGCGCGGCTTCTTGTCTTGACAGAGTATAGAATAAACTATACAATAATAAAACTATGACAAACGGAAAACGGATCTTTCTCTCCCCGCGACCCCCCGAAAACCGAAAGGAATACACAACAGGAGAAACAAAGATGAAGCAAACGCCCCTCCGCAAGCTGACCGGCGTCCTCCTCTGCGCGATCATGCTCTTTACGCTGAACGCGCAGGCGCTGCCGCCCGCCGTACCGGCGGCGGCCGCGGAGCCTGCCGGGATCACGGTCCCCGCCCGTCCGGCGCTGACCTCCGACAAGGTGTTCTATATGGCGTTTACCGGCGCAGACGCCAACGACGGTCTGACCAAGACCACGCCGAAAAAGACCTGGGGCGCTCCCACCGGCAGCGGTCTCGCCTCGCTCCTTTCCGGGGGCGGCAAGGTCGTGGCGGTCGGCAAGGCCTACGTCGGCGCCAACTACACGCTCTCCGATTTTGACGGCAATACCGTCCTCTTCACCGCGAAGGATACGGACGGCACCAGCTATCTCGGCGACGCGGCGAACCAGCTCGGCAACATTCTGGGACATACGGTCAACGCCCATACCTTTACCATGACCGGCAACGTGATCTTTGAGAACGTCGGTCTTCTCAACCGCGCCACCGCGGGCGACTGTTTCACCTTCCGGGTGGCGGACGGCGCCCGTGTGGTCGTGGGGGACGGCGTGGTCTTCCAGAACGTGGAGGGCGGGTACGCCGTTCCCAAGCTGGTCGTGGACGCGGGCGGTTACGCCTATCTCGATACGGTCGGCTTCTCCCGCTATCTCGGCGAGGGCACGATCGTTCTCAAAAATTCACTGGTCTCCCAGGTCACGGCGGAGACCTTTGCGGAGTTTGAGGGCGTGGTCTGCGACGAGGACGGCAACGAGCTTTTCCTCCCGCAGGCGTTCCTCGACTCCGCCAGCCTCTATCTGCTCGATTCGATCGGCGTCAACTTCTACACGGTCCTGACGGACGCGGTGACAAGCGACGCCGGCGCCTACGCGCTCTTCACCGGGCCGAACGGAGAAAAACAGATCCCCGTCAGCGAAGCGCCGGTGAAAAACGGCCGTCACGTCTTTACTTACGACGTTTACGCCAAGCAGACGCGGGAGGATATCACGATCCGGTTTTTTGACGGATCGGGCGGGCAGATCGGGCTCTTCCTCAACGACGCGGGGCATACCGCGCTCGGAACGGAAGGGTATTCCTATAGCGTGGAAGATTATCTCACGGCGATCGGCGCGAGCGGGGAAGGGGAGGAGATCAAGGCTCTGGCCGCCGCGCTCGCCGACTACGGCGCCGCCGCGGACCGGCTCTTTTGCTACAGCGCGGAGCCTCCCGCGATCGCGGAGGATCTTTCCGCGATCACGGCGGAGCGCCTCTCCGCGTACCGGCTCGAACAGAGCGGTACGGCTCCGGCGGGCTTCGCTCTTACCGGCGCGACGCTCCTGCTCGAGGAAAAAACAACGATGCGCGTCTACTTCACCTGTCCGGATCCGTCCGCTTTTTCCGTAACGGTGGACGGGGAGGCCGCGGCGGTCGGAAGCAAGGACGGCCAGTACTATGCGGAGATCCCGGGGATCGCGGCAAAGGAACTGGGAACGCCGCACACCCTCCGCTTCGGGGACTACCGGGCGGTCTGCTCCGCGCTGACCTACGCCTACTCCGTGCTGATGGCGTATCCGGAGACGGACCTCTCGCAGAAGGCGCAGGATATGCGCGCGCTGGCGCGTACTCTCGCCCGTTACGGCGATACGGCGGAGCGCTACTTCTCCGTCGCGCGCGGAGATGAGGCGGCGGTCGTCTTCGTCACGGAAACCGGCGCCGGCAGAAAGGACGGCTCCTCGCCGGAGAACGCCGCAACGCTTGCCGACGGCCTCGGCAAAACGAAGCGCACCGGCGGCACGGTCGTCGTCTGCGGACCGCTTACCTTTGAAAAAGACTATACCTTCCCCTCCGCCGAAGCGCCGGTCACCCTGACCTCGGTCTGGGATTCGGTCGACTACCGGACGGCGGCGGGCGCCTCGCTCACCTTCTCCGGCAACGCCTTCTTTGACGGGGACTACGACCTCGACGGGCTCAGAGTCGTCGCGGGCGCAAGCAATCTTCTCTTCTGCTTCGGGTATCACAACGTGACCGTCGGGGCGGACGTGGACTGCGTCCGCGCGTCCGGCGTCACGACCGACATCGCGCTGATCTGCGGCTGCTTCGCCGGGAACAGCAGCGCCTATACCTACGTCTATCAGACCAGCTGCCGTGCGGACGCCGCCGTCACGGTACGGGGCGGCACCTGGCAGTATATCCGCGGCGGCAACTTCCGTCCGAAGCCGGCGTCCGTCTTCGGTACCGTGGACGGGGGCGTTACCTTCGAGGTGTTCGTCGAGGGCGGGTGTTTCACCGCGGACTCGGGCTCGAACTTCAACTCCGTCTCCGGTATGAACGGCGTCGCCGGCACGGTCTATATGGAGATCAGCGGCGGGACCTTCGAGGGCCCGGTCTACCTCTTCTCCCGTACCGGGACCAACACAAACAATTATCCCGTCCCGGTCACCGGCAGCGTCACCCTGAAGATCACGGGCGGCGTCTTCCGCTCCGCCGCGCTCGCCGTCTGCCAGCCGACCGCAAACCAGAAGATCGACCTGACCGATGCGCAGGAGACGATCCTCTGCGTCGCGGGCGGAACCTTCCCCTCCGGCACGGCCGCCGTCGGCGAGTCGGGCAGCCGCCTGATCCTCGGCAGCTCCGTTCCGGTCACGAAGGGGAGCGGCTTCACGACCGCCAACTGTCAAAAGGACGACGCCGCCTGCGCCGCCGTGCAGGCGCCCGCGCTCACCGACAACCGGATCCGCTATACCGATCCGCCCGCGGTTTCGCTTTCCGCGACGGAGCCGCTGACCGCGGCGGAGCAAAGCGCGCTCGGCGAAGAGGCGAAGGCCAACCTCGCCAAGGTCAATACCCTGCTTGCGGCGGGGAATCTGGCGGCAAAACAAAACGCCTCCAGAATGACGCTGACGGATCCCGCCTACGCGCTTGACCGGGTGCAGAGCGTCCGCCTCCTCTCCCTCCTCACCGGAGAGTATTCCGATAACCGCACGCTCTCCAATTACGATATCGCGCGGATCGGCGGCGGGTATATGATCGACTGCGGCGGCACGACCCTCCTCGCCTTCGGCGATACCAAATCGGAGGACGATCTGGGCACGCCGTGGCGCGCCAACGCTCTCGCCTTCACCACCGACTGCGATTACACCGACGGCATCACCCTCGACGGCTTCTATATGGGCGACACCTATCAGGCGGAGCCGTTTGCCGGCGAGTTCCTCCTCTCCGGGCACGACGTCGTGAACAAGACCGAGGAGTCGAAGATCCCGACCGGCGGCGTGAAGATCGGGGACACGCTATACTTCTGCTATATGTCCGTCGCCAGCTGGCGGGAGAACGAGGCCCGCGACGGCCGCTGGCCCTGCAACTACGGCGGGCTCGCCAAGTCCACCGATATGGGCCGCAGCTGGGAGATGCCCTCCGACCTGCGCTGGCCGGCGGGAACGGACGTGGACGATCCTGTCGAAGAGATCCCCGAGTGGGGCCTTGCCCAGCTCTATCCCGTCCTCGACGGCGACTGGGTCTATTTCTTCGGCGTGCCCGGCGGGCGCGGCGGCTACTGCCGCCTGATGCGCGTACGCCGGACCCAGATCGAAAACTTCTCCGCTTACGAATATATGACCGGCCGGGACGGAAACGGCCGCGGGATCTTCGAGCGGGGCGAAACGGCGATGGCGACGAACTTTGCCGCGGTCGACAAGTGCGTCGGCGGCGTCGGCGTGATGTATAACGACTACCTCGGCGAGTGGGTTATGCTCTACTGCACCAAAAACGCGAACGGGATCACAAACAGTATCGTGATGCGCACGGCGAAGACCCTCGACGGCGTCTGGTCGGAGCCGGTGCTCGTGATGAGCCAGGCGACCTTCGGCTCCGTCTACGAGCCGCGCGTCTGCTCCGCCTACACGCGGGAGGGCGGCCGGTATATGATGGTCATCACC
>CACYYS010000040.1 GCA_902778725.1 uncultured Ruminococcus sp. | reverse complement strand
CCGCAGGGCAAACATCACTTTTTCCGGACGTTTGGCACACAAACGTCCTGCTTGCACCGATATGCGACAAAAAACCGACTGAAGTCAGGAAGGATCCTTACCTCAGCCGGTTTTTTATATACTGTCCTTTAGGACACCTCGCAAAAGCCGTCTGGCTTTTCCCGCCCCTTGCAGCGCACAAATCAGTCTTTTTGGTCGAACTGGGAGGACTTGCCCGCCGCGTAGCGGGAGATCTGCAGGGCGTCCCTGCTGTTGACCAAGCCGTCGCCGTTCACGTCCGCGGCGGCAAAACGGTACGCTTCCCACTCTCCGTCGGAAGAAGAGCCGAAAACCGATCCCTTTCCGGCGGCATAGCGGGAGATCTGCAGAGCGTCCTTTGCGTTGACGGTCCCGTCCCCGTTCGCGTCTCCCCAGAGCAGGAGAGCGACCTCGCCGAGATCGCAGTCCTCTCCTCCCGCGGTGACGGAGAGGATCCGGGGCGCGTATTTCCCCGCCTTTTTGAGCAGGAGCCGGTAGGAGCCGGGCGCTATCCCCTCAAAGGAAACGCGCTGAGAGAAACCGCCGTCCGTCTCCGCCGCCTCGCCGATCTCCGCCCGGAGAAGCGCGAGCGTCCCGTCGGGATCCGCGAGGATCGCCGCGTCCTCCGCGTCGGCGGGATAGAGAGCGGCGGTCACGACGTGAGCTCCGTCCGTGCGGGAGAGGAGAGAGAGGGAGAGCGAGGAGCCGGAAACGCGGCGCTGGGCAAAGATCCAGTCGACCAGCCCTTCCGTCTGGGCGGCGAGCGCCCAGATCGTGCCATGCGTGGCGCCGGGATACTCGGTATAAAGGATCTGTTCCCCGCCCGCGTCCCGGATCGCCTGCACCAGATTTTGGGTCCCGGCGACGGGGAGGGTAGTGTCCGCCGTGCCGTGGAAGGTCCAGATCGGGGTGCGGGTCAGCGGTCCGGCGATCGCGGCGGAAGCGTCCTCATAGTCCTCGCCGTCCCGCTCGGGCCGCACGCCCGCCAGCGGCACCGCCGCGGCGAACAGCTCCGGGAAACGGTAGCAGAGCTCCCAGGAAGCGGCGCCGCCGTTGGAGGAGCCGGAAACGTAAACGCGGTCAGGATCCACGGCGTACTCGGAGAGGAATTTGTCAAGCAGCTCCTTGGCCGCGGCGAGATAGGGGGACATCCCGCGCTTGAGAAAGCCCTTTGACCCGGGATAACCGGAGTCCGGGACCCAGGCGCTGCTCGCCGGACATTGAGGCGCCAGCATGATGCACTCGTACCCGCTCTGGAAGACGGCGGTATTCAGGACCGACCCGCCGAAGGTGAGCTGCTTGTGATTGTCGCTGCCGCGGGAGCCGTTGCCGTGCATATTGAGGAAAAGCGGATACCGCTTTGTCCCGTCGTACCCCTCCGGCAGATAATAGCGGTAGGGGACCGTATAGCCGTTCGAGGCGGTGTAACTCCCGTAGAGGAAGACGTCGTCCGGCTTCACCTCCTGCGGCTTGTCGGCAAAGTCCGACGGGGAGATCTCCGCGCCCGTTTCGTCGATCAGACGGCCGGTAAAGGAGGAAAACTCGGAGGAATAGAGAACGCCGGATTCGATGATCGAACGGTCGATCACGACCGTGCCGCTCCCCTCGTACCGGTCAAACCCGACCGCGTGCAAAAAAGCGATCCCGCCCGTCTCCACCCGCAGGATCGGAGGATTGAGAGCGGAAGCCATGCAGCAGACCTGCGCTCCCGTACCGATCACCAGTCTGCCTCCGTGCGCCACGGTATAGGTCGTCTGGACCTCCGCCGTGGAGGCGGTGCGGTCAAGGAGGATGATATCATCAAAGATATAATCCCCGGGAAAAACGACCGTATGGGAGTTGGCGATCATAAACGAGCCGCACTGATCGTTTGAATCGTTGATATTGCCGCGGTAGTCGGTCCCGTCCCGGTCGACCGCGGTAAAGCGGACCGGGGAGGACGGGAGCGGCATCGTGTAATCCTGGGAAACAAAGCCCTTTTGCGGGATGACGACCGTTCCGCCGTCCATCACAAGCGCCATCACGCCGGCGTCCTTTCCGGTGCCCCAGCCCTGCTTGAGCGTGGCGGCGGTACGACCGTCGTTCGTATTATTACCGATAAAGGAAACGTATGCGTAATTCCCGGTATTGGCGAGGACCGGCTCCTCCGGCGCCGGGGCCGGAGCAAAGGCAAAGGGCTCGCCCGTTTCATCCACGACCGTCCCCGTAAAATCGGTGAAAAGGCTCCGGTCGAGCCCGCCGGAGGGGACCAGCGCCCGGTCGAGAACGATCGTCCCGCCGCCGCTGTAATGCGAAAAGCCGAGCACGTGCAGAAAGGCGGTCCCGCCCGCTTCGACCGTGAGGCCCGGCGCGGAATAGTAGCCCGCGCCCGTACGGCCGCGGATCACGACTCCCTCGCCGAAGACCGCTCTGGCGCCGGAGCGAACGCAAAAGAAGGAGGGATGCGCCGCAGCGGTGCGCGACGTGCGGTCCAGCAGACCGACGTCCCGGAAGATCACGTCCCCCTCGATATTCACCGCGGAGCCGTTTGCCGGCATGACGTAACCGTATTCCCCGGCCCCCGTATTGCCGAGATCCCCGATATATGAAGTGCCGTCCGTATCTTTTGCCGTCATAAGGATCGTCCTCCCTTCCGGCGCCGCGAGCGTGTCGCCGTCGTTTGCAAACCAGCCTTTTGTGACCGTGACGACCGTGCCGCCCTCCGGGAGAAGGGAGAGCGCGCCGTTCCCTGTCTGGTAATACTGTTTGCGTGAGGAGGGCGAAAGGCCGCTGTTCGCATCGCTGCCCCCGTTGAAGCCCATATAGACCACCGGACCGGAGGCCGGAGCCGGCTCCGTCAGCGCCTCCTCCTCGGCAAAAGAGCCCGTCCCCGCCGTCAGCGTGAGGGCGGCGACCGCGGAAAACGCGAGGAGCGCGGATAAGAATCTCTTCATCTTTTCATCCCTTCCGTTTTTATTTCTCTATCTCCATTTTAAGGAAAACCGGCGTTTTGTCAATCAAAAAAATATTCCGTTTCGTATAAAAAATGTTGAGCCGCTTTGCAAAAAGATCGCCGCCCGGAAAGGCGGCGATCTTTTTAATTGCTTTTTGCTTCTCCGGCGTAAAGCCGCCGGAACGGATCCGCCGTCAGAGGGACTCCGGGTCCTTATTTCTTCTTTTTCTTCGACGTGAGGATCGCAGCGCAGGCGATCGCCGCGACCGCGACGACGCCGACGATCACCCACACGTAAGCGGGTACGCCGCGGTTGTCAGCCGGCTGCTCCGCCGGCTTGGTGCCGGTCGCCTCGGTGCCGGTCGCCGCTTTGGTCTCGGGGGCTTTGGTCTCGGGAGCCTTGGTCTCAGGAGCCTTGGTCTCGGGGGCTTTGGTCTCGGGGGCCTTGGTCTCGGCGGGCTTGGTCTCCTCGGCCGGAGCCGGCTCCTTGCCGAAGAGGAGGTTGCCGCTCTCGTCGACCACGGCGCCGTCAAAGAACTCAAAGGTCTCTGCCGTCACCTGTCCGACCAGATCCTTGTTGATCACAAGGATCCCGCTGCCGGTGTACTTGGAGAAGCCGAGCGCGTCGATAAAGACGACGGAGCCCGCCTCGGTGTCAAGCGCCATGTTCGGGAGGTCGAGGTCCACGCCGTTCACGTTGCCCTGGCGGTGCGCAAACTGCACGCCGGAGCCGATCACGACCTTGGAGCCCGCGAGAGCGCGGACGTGGTTCGGCTCGTCCATCGTCTCGCCGTTGTTCTTGTGGGCGCGGTTGAAGAGGACCACGTTGTCAAGGATCACGTCGCCGGCGAGGAGAAGATAGTCCACCTTATCCCAGTTCGCCTCCTGGAAGTTGTTGTTGCCGAGGATGATACCGGTCTCTTTGGTATCGGTCTCGAGGTTGATATAGTTCGTGTCGCCGTCCTTCGCCGTCACAAGGACGGTGCCTCTGGTGCCGTCGACGGTGTTCGACTCGTCAGAGTTCTTGAAGGAGTAGAGGGCCTTCTGGGTGACGATGATCGTGCCGCCGTTCTCCAGCGACCAGCTCGCGTCGCCGAAATTCTTGACGTGCGGAAGATCGGCGAGCTCCGAGGGAGTCGTGAAGGCAACGTAGGCTTTTGAAGTGCTCGTGGGAGCCGCCGGACGGGCGGGGAGCTCGACCGCCGCGGCGCTGAGCGTCATCGGTGCGGCGAGCGCAAGGAGCATGACAAGGACCAGAAGAACGGAAAGAATACTCTTTTTCATGTCTCTGTCTTCCTTATTATTATATTTTCGTTACGCTTTCTTTTTCTTGGAGACGGCAACGATCACCGCGGCAACGACCGCGACCACGACGACCGCGACGATCGCCCAGACGTAAGCGGGAACGCCTTTGTTGTCCGTCGGCTCGCTTGCCGGCTTGGTGCCGGTCGCCTCGGTGGAAGCGGGCTTGGAGGTATCGGCCGGTTTGGTCTCGGCGGGCTTGGTCTCGGCAGGCTTGGTCTCGGCGGGCTTGGTCTCAGCGGGCTGAGTCTCGGCCGGCTTGGTCTCCTCGACTTCTCCGCCCGTGGTCAGCGGCAGGTAGGTCTCGTCAAAGTACAGATCCAGACCGAAGAAGCCGATCTTGTCGGACTCGGTGACCATCTCGAGGGTGGTCGTAACGCCGTCCAGACCCGCAACGGTAAACTGATCCATCGTGCCGAGATCCATCTTGGAGGGATCCACCTTCATATTGACCTTGGCGCCGTCAAAGAGCAGCGTAGTGGATGCGGCAAAGGCGTAACCGCCGTGCATCTCGTAGTCACGGATCCACTTGCCGCCGAGGATGTTCATGTTGACCGTGCCCTGCTGGATCCCGTCGCCGAGGGAGTTGGTGCTCGCCCTGCCGAAGCCGCAGACTTCCCCGTAGAAGGTACCGCCGGTGATGGTGAGATCGCAGACGAAGTTCGGGGTCGTGCCGGCCTGCGCGGCGCACATGACGGAGAGGTTGTTGGACTTGTACATACCGGTCCAGTAAGTAAAGGCACCGCCGGTGATGTTCAGCGTGACGTGGCAATCGAGGGTGTTGAGGTTCTCAAGGTCACGGTCGCCGATACGGACGGACTGCCAGGCGCCGCCCGCGATATTCATCGTGTACTCGCCGGTGATCGTCTCACCGCCGGCGTCGCGCGGCACGTCGCTGGTGTTCGCGCTGCTGCCGAGGAAGAGGATCGGCGGGCAGAAACGGCCGTTGTTGGCCTTGTTGCCGTTGCTGGAATAGTCAAGGTCAAAGTCGGAGGCGACGCCGTTGGGATCTTCATAGCAGTTTTCGATATGCTCGCCCACGGTGAGGTTGTGATAGTTCATCGTGATGATGGCGTTGGTCATGATCGTACCGGCGTCCGGGTTGACGCCGACGTTGATGCGCAGCCAGTCCATCTCGATATCGCCGTGGAACTCAAGATCCAGCGTCTGGTTGCAGAGGCTGAGACGCGGGGTGACCGGCTCGCTGCCGTAAGGCTTTGCGCGGTAGTCGACGCCGTCGTAGTAGCTGGTGAGGGTGATCACGCCGCTGTGCGCGGGCATCACGCGGGGATGATCCTCCGTCTTGTCGATCGTCACGCAGCCGATGATGACGACGACGCCGCCGTTCGGCAGTTTGGAGAACGCGTTCGCGAGCGTGGCGACCGGCGCGTCCGGCGTCGTGCCCGCCGCGTTATCGTCACCGGAATCGGCGACGAAGACCGCGTTGTCGGCTTTCGGGGTGCCGTCCGCCGCGGAGACCGACGCCGCGGCAAGCACCGTCATTGAAAGGACGGTCGCAAGCGCGAGGAGAAGGGATAAAAACTTTTTCATGGTTTGCTCCTTTGGTTTCCTTTTGTTAAATTTGGATAATTCCGCAATTATCTTACCACAGAATTTGTAGATAGTCAACCTCCCCTTTCCGCTTTGGACACAAAATTTTATGTAAAACCCTGCATTTTTTTTGTAAATGCGGCGCCGGCCGGAAAAGAAAGCGCGCCCGCTCAAAAAGGAGCGGGCGCGCAGCCGGCCGATCATAGTCGGTCAGTTCTTTTTCTTCTTCGCGGCGAGGACCGCAGCGACGATCGCGGCGACGACAACAACGCCGACGATCGCCCAGACGTAAGCGGGAACGCCGCCCTTTTCGGTCGGCTGCTCCGCCGGCTTGGTGCCGGTCGCCTCGGTGGATGCCGGTTTGGTATCGACCGCCTTGGTGTCAGCCGGTTTGGTCTCGGCGGGCTTGGTATCAGCGGGTTTGGTCTCGGCGGGCTTGGTCTCGGCGGGTTTGGTCTCGGTCGCCTGCGTCTCGACCGGCGCTTTTTCGATCAAGGGAAGGTAGGTCTCATCAAAGTAGAAATCCAGACCGAAGAAGCCGAGCTTGTCGGACTCTGTGACCATCTCGAGCGTGGAGGTAACGCCGTCCAGTCCCGCAAGGCTCATCTGCTCGACGGTGCCGAACTCAAGCTTGGAGGGGTCGACCTTCAGATTGAATTTTGCGCCGTCATAGGGAACAGAGGCGGTGGAAGCGGCGAAGACCATCGGACCGTTCCCCTGATAGTCGCGGATCCATTTGCCGCCGAGGATGTTCATATTGACCGTGCCCTGCTGGATGCCGTCGCCGACGGCGACCCCGCCGGGAGAGCCGAAGCCGACGACTTCCCCGTAGAAGGTACCGCCGGTGATGGTGATATCGCATACGTAGTTCGGGGTCGTGCCGGCCTGAGAAACGCCCATCACGTCCATGCCGTAGTTTTTGAAGATGCCGGTCCAGCCGGTGAAGGTACCGCCGGTGATGTTCACGGTGACGCGGCAGTCCAGCGTGTTGCGGTTCTGGATGTCGCGGTCGCCGATGCGGAGGGAGTGCCAGGCGCCGCCCGCGACGTTCACGGTGTATTCGCCCGTGATGGTCTCGCCGCCCGCCTTGGGAGACTCGTCGTTGCCGTTGGAGTTGTTGCCGAAGATGATGATCGGCACGGTACGGCGGCCGTTGTTGCCTTTGTTGCCGTTGGCGGAATAATCAAGGTCGAAATCGGAGGGAACGCCTTTCGCGTCCTCAAAGGTGTTCTCGATGTTCGCGCCGATGGTGATGTTGTGATAGTTGAAGGCGATGATATTGTCGCAGATGATGCCTCCCGCCTCGTTGATGCCGGTGTTGATGCGCAGGTAATCGATCACGGTATCGCCGAAGATGTCGAGCTGTTTGGTGGCGTTGCAGAGGTTCAGGCGCGGGGTGACCGGCTCGGTGCCGTAGGGCTTGGAGCGGTAATCGACGCCGTCATAGTAGCTGGTGATGGTGATGACGCCGCTGTGCTCGGGCATAATGTTGTTTTCCGAGGTGATCGTCACGACGCCGACGATGACGATGACGCCGCCGTTCGGCAGTTTGGCGAACGCGGTCTTCAGCGAGGCGACCGGCGCGTCCGGCGTCGTGCCCGCCGCGTTGTCGTCACCGGAATCGGCGACAAAGATCGCGTTGTCGGCTTTCGGGATCCCGTCCGCCGCAAAGGACGACACCGCCGCAAGCGCCGTCAGCGAAAGAATGGTGACAAGCGTGAGAAAAAGGGCTAATGCTTTTTTCATAATCTTTTCTCTCCTTTTGGTTATTTTAGATAACTCCTTCTTGATTTTAGCACGGAATTTGTGCCAAGTCAACTTCCCGCGCCCGTTTTTTTCACAAAATTTCCCGCAGATTTTCCCCGTTTTTTTGGGAACGAAGCGGCCGGAAGCGAGTATGATTTCAGGAAGGGAAACGCTCCGCAAAGGCGCGGCGCGCCGTCAGGGCGAGATAGTGCGCGGCGCGGCGGCGGCTCTCCTCCGGGGAAGGAGCGGCCTCCGAGAGGGTCCAGACGCCCTCCGCGCCGATCTCCCGGCAGCGCGTCCGCGCCGTCTCCTCCGCCCGCCCGGCAAAGATCCAGACGGGAACGCCGGCGGCTTTTGCCCGTTTCGCCACGCCGGAGACCGCCTTGCCGGAAAAGCTCTGCGTGTCAAAGCTCCCCTCCCCCGTGATCACAAGGTCGGCGTCCGCGAGCTCCCGCCCGAAGGCGAGCGTATCGAGCACCGTTCCGATCCCCGGGACAAGCGAGGCGCCGAAGAGCGCGAGCAGCCCCGCGCCGAGCCCTCCGGCCGCGCCCGCGCCCGGAATCTCCCGCACGTCCCGGCCCGTCTCCCGCGCGAGGAGCGCGCCGAGCCGGAAAAGCCCCCCGTCGAGCAGGCGCACCGTCTCCGCGTCCGCCCCCTTCTGAGGCCCGAAGACGGCGGAGGCGCCGTCCGGCCCGCAGAGCGGATTTTTCACGTCGCAGAGGCAGCGGATCTCCGCGCCGGCGAGGAGGGGCTCGCAGGCGGAACGGTCGATCGCCGCGATCCGCCCGAGCGTGCCGCCGACCGGGAGAAAGGGGACCCCGTCGGCGTCAAGGAACCGGACCCCGAGCGCACAGGCGGCGCCGCATCCTCCGTCGTTTGTGGCGGAGCCGCCGAGCCCGAGGAGGATGCGCCTGCGCCCCGCGCGCAGCGCGTGCCGGATCGTCTCCCCCACGCCGTAGGTGGTCGTTTCCGCCGCGCGGCACTCCGGTCCGGCAAGGACGAGCCCGGCGGACGCCGCCGTCTCGATCACGGCGGTCCCGTCCGGCAGGACCGCGTAAGCGGAGCGGACGGCTTTTCCCCACGGGTCGGAGACGGTGATCACCACCCGCTCGCCGCCCGCAGCGAAGAGGAAGCAGTCTACCGTCCCCTCTCCTCCGTCCGCCAACGGGAGAGAGCGGATCCGGATCCGCCCGAACCGGGCGGCCGCCTCCTTTTCCACCGTCCGGCAGAACGCCCCGGCGGTGAGAGAGCCCTTGAAAGAGTCGGGCGCGAGGAGGATCTTTTTCGGAGAGAGGGGGTGTTTTTGCGTCATAGCGGGCTCCTTTTTCGACGATATTCGACAATCATAAAACATATAGCAAAGCAGAGAGAAAATGTCGTTCGACGTTTTTCTAATATTGGCTTTTTCTGTTTTTCCCCTGTTTTATCAGCATTTTTTCTGTCAACCCGGAGTTGCTTTGGCTTTGATGGAACCTATATGTTTTATATCTGTCTAACACAAGGCTCCAAAAAAAGAGATCCTGTCCGACCTCTTTTTTTGGAAGAGGGGCTTTCTCCCCTCCGGTTGTTTTTCCGCTCGCGCCGCGGCGGCGGACGGGCTGTATTCTTCCCGGTTTCAAATAAGTATTTGTCCGTTTTTCTTCAGAAAAGAGACCGTCTGCCCGCTTTGCTTTTGTCCAAACCGGGCGGTTATGTATGCGCTGTGTTCTTTCCCGATTTCAAAAAGTCTTTTGCCTGCTTTTCTTCAGAAAAAACATCTGCCGGCTTTTTGTTTTGCTAAAGTCGGGCGTCTGTGTATGCGCTGTATTCTTTCCCGGTTTCAAAAAGTCTTTTGCCTGCTTTTCTTCAGAAAAGCAGGTCAGTCCCAGCCGTCGAGGGCGCCGGCGTCGATCTCGGTCCCTTCCTTGCCGGAGGAGGGAGCGAGGGGCTCCGCCGTGGTGACGGGCGCGTCGGTCGTCTCGGTAGCTTTAGTCGTCTCGGGCGCTGCGTCCGTCTCGTCCGCCCTGACCGTAGAGGGGGCGGGCGCCGTATCCGACGCGGCGGGGCGGGATTCCGTTCCGGCGGGGGGAACGGCGGTCGTATCGGCGCGGTCTGTCACGGCGGCGGTCACCGCCTCCGTCCCGGGCGCGGCGGTCTCAGGCGTTTTTTCCGTCTCCGGGGAGGCTGTTCCCGCAACGGGGGTAACGGTCGTATCCGCGCCCGCCTTTTCCTCCGTTACGGGAGCGAGGGGAGCGGCGGTCGTATCGTCCCCGGAGGCCGGGGGATCCTGCGCGCAGGCGGCGAGCAGAGCGGCGAGCGCGAGGGAGAGCAGGAGAGCGAGAGTCCGTTTTTTCATCTTTTTTCCTTTCCGTTTTTCAAACGCCGAAATAGAGCAGGATCAACGCGACCGTGTTGAACACACCGTCGAGATGCGTGCGTTCCATGCCGTGGGAGGCGTGCACGCCGGTGCCGATCAGAGCGCCGGGGACGTCGTGCCCCGCGCGCCACATCGCCTCCACGTCCGAGCCGTAGTAGGGGTAGATATCCACGGCGTAGGAGAGGCCGTTCTCCTTTGCGAGGGAGATCAGACGCTTGGTCATAGCGTAGTCGTAGGGGCCGCCGCTGTCCTTTGCGCAGATGGAAACGTCATGCTCGGTGCAGGAGAGATCCTCCCCGATGCAGCCCATATCCACGCCGAGCATCTCGCAGATCCCGTCCGGGACCGAGGCGGCGCCGTGGCCGACCTCCTCGTACATGGTAATAAGGATCTTCAGATCCCGCGGGGGGACGATCCCCTTCTCGTGCAGGATATGCACGCAGGTAAGCAGGCAGGCGACGCTCGCCTTGTCGTCAAGGAAGCGGGACTTGATATACCCGCTCTCCGTGACGGCGGTCTTGGGGTCAAAGCAGATGTAGTCGCCGTTCTCGATGCCGAGGGCGCGCACGTCCTCCGCCGTTTTCACGACCTCGTCGAGCCGGACGTACATATTCTCGGCGCTGCGCTCTCTTGTCTTTGCGTCGCTGTAGACGTGTGAGGCGGGGCTCTTGGAGAGGATGGTGCCGGTGTACTTCTTCCCCTCCCCGGTGATGACGGTGCAGTACTCGCCGTCCAGGGTGGGGAGCTGCGGACCGCCCACGACGGTGAAATTGATCCCGCCGCCCGCGTCCACCGAGCGGACCATCGCGCCGAGCGTATCGCAGTGCGCGCAGGCGCCGAGCGCCTCTCCCTCCGACGCGCCCTTCACGGTGATGATCCCGCAGCCCTTGCGGGTAAGAGAGAAGGAGGCTCCGTTCTCCTCTGCTTTGCGCCGGACCAGCTCCATCACCTCGCGCCAGTAGCCGCTTGGACTGGGGACGGCCATCAGCTCGCAAAGCAGGTCGGTGTAATAGGCGCGGTACTCGTTGATCTCAAAGTTCATACAGGTGTATTCCTTCCTTTTTATCAGGTCTGATCGGACGCGGTGCGCACAGCGGCGTCAAGCAGGATCTCGCACGCGGCGGAGGAAACGCCGCGCGCCCTCGCGGCGGAGGCGGCGCTTTGCGGCGCCTCGCCGAAGATCGTGATATAGAGCGTCAGCGCGGCGAGGAAGGTCCCCGCCTGCGAGGGATGCGAGCCGTCCGACTGATAGAGCTCGATCCCGGGATGCCCGGTATAGATCTCGTAGAAAGCGGCGCCGACGGGGGAGACGGCCGCGCCGTTGATCTCGCCCGCCCTGCGGTAGGCGGCGAGGAGCTTTTCCGTCATCGTTTTGTTGGTGAGATGATACTGCTCCAGGGCGGCGGCGCCCTCCTTGCGGCCCCAGGTGGCGTAAAAGACCGGCTCGGCGCCCGCCGCGCGGATCTTTTTGCAGAGGGAGGCGGCCGCCTCAAGGAAGAGCCCGGTCGAGATCGCCGGCCGGAGGCTCTGCTCCTGCAGGACGACGACGTCATAGCCGCCGGAGGCGATCGCCGCCAGCGCCTCCTTCCCCTTCTCCTTCTCCGGGTCGTTGAAGAACTTGAGGGTCTGCCCGCCCTGCGTGACGGACGCGACCTCCAGAGGACGTCCCTCCGCCTTTGCGATCGCGGCGACGGCGGCGGGCAGGTCGTTTACGTAAGTATAGCTGTTGCCGATGAAGAGGATCTTTCGGGGATAGGTTTTTTCGGGCATTTTCGTCTCCTCGGATGTGACCGGAGGCGCTTCCGTCTCCGGGGATGGGCCGTCCGTCGCGGGGGATGGGCCGTCCGTCACGGCGGAGAGAGTCTCTGCCGGCGCGGGGGGAGCAGCGCAGCCGGCAGAAGAAATAAGCAGGATCGCAGAAAGGAGAAGAGCAAGCGTTTTTTTCATTTCCCGCCTCCGTTTTTTCCATTTTATCACACCTCTCCCTCCGTTTCAAGCAAAACGGAAAAAAAGTCGTGTCCGAGGAGCGGTTTGTTCCGTTTTCCGCTTGACAAACGCTTTTTTCCGTGCTATAGTGAAAGACAGTAAAATCCTTATTTTTTATCAAGAGAGGTAATAGCATGAAAAACTGCAATGTTTGCGGACAGCCCATGGACGACAACGCCGCTTTCTGCACCAAGTGCGGCACTCCCTTTGCGCAGAACCAGGCGAACCCCGGCGCGCAGCAGCAGACCTACGCGCAGCCCGCGGCGGCCGTTGTCGATCCGTTCGATCACACGGCGGAATTCGATCCGAAGGACATCTCCGATAACAAGGTTATCGCGATGCTGGTGTACCTGCTCGGCGCGATCGGCATCATCATCGCCCTGCTGGCGGCCAGCCAGTCCGCCTACGCCGGTTTCCACGTCCGTCAGGCGCTGAAGTTCACCGTCGCGGAAACTCTGCTCATTATCATCGCCGGCGTTCTCGCGTTCACCATCATCGTCCCGATCGCGGCGCTCATCTGCATCTGTGTCCTGGAAGTCATCAAGATCATCTGCTTCTTCCAGATCTGCGGCGGCAAAGCCAAAGAGCCCGCTATCATCCGCAGCCTCAAGTTCATGAAATAAGTTACATGGAAAAAAGCGTCTGCTCCGGCAGACGCTTTTTTTCACGCAAAACGGGCAACGGCGCGCGCGATCCGCTCCACGCACTCCTCGGCGGAAAGCCCGAGACAGTCGACGGTAAAGTCGGCGTAGCGCTCGTAAAGCGGCTCGCGCTCCCGGGCGAGATCCGCGATCGTTGTTCCCGGCTGCATCGCGATGCCGCGGGTGCGGATGTTGCGGATCCGCTTTTCCAGTTCCGACGGCGGCAGGCGGAGGTAAACGACGACGCCGTTCTCCTTCAGCTTTTTCATCGCCGCCGCGCCGTAGACGGCGCTCCCGCCGGTCGCGACGACGGCGTTTTGCGGATCGGCGGCGAGGATCACGTCGTTTTCCGTCTGCTTGAAGGCCTCCGTCCCCTCCCGCGCGATCAGCTCGCAGAGACTGCACCCCGTCGCCCGCTGGATCAGGAGGTCGGTATCGACAAAGTCGCGCACCAGGGTCTTGGCAAGGAGGACGCCGACGGTGCTTTTCCCGCAGCCGGGCATCCCGATCAGTACAATGTTCATATCGCTTTCCCTTTCGCGCCCTATTGTAGCACGGCGGCGCGCGCTTGTCAATTCCCCGCCCGCCGCGATTGACTTTTTCCCCTTGGTGTGTTATGATGGATAAAAAAAGCGGAAAGGAGGCTCCCGATGAAGCAAAACCGCCGCGCCGCCGCAGCGGCGCTCGCCCTTTTTCTCGCGCTCTCGCTTCTTCTTTCGGCGCTGTTCCTCCTTTTCGAGGCGGATCACGACTGCGCGGGCGCGTGCTGTTCCGTCTGCTCCGCCCTCGCGCTCTGCCGGGAGACGCTCGCGGGGGTCGCGCTCGCGGCGACCGCGCTCCTTTTTCCGCCCGCCGCCGCTCTTTGTGCGCGCCGCGCCCTCTCCGCCGTGCGCCGGACGGCGCCCGGCGCCTCTCCCGTTCTCCGAAAGGTCAAGCTTCTGAATTGACGGATCCTTTTTTCCCTATTTCCATAAGATTCGGAGGTTTGTTTGATGAAAAGGATCCTGATCCTGTTTTTCTGTTTTTGTTTGTTGCTCCCCGCCGTGAGCGGATGCGGCGCGGCCGCGCCGCGCGAAAACGGCAAACTGCGCGTGATCGCCACGATCTTCCCCCTCTACGACTGGCTCCGCGAGATCGCCGGAGACCGCGCGGAGATCACGCTGCTGCTCAATAACGGCGTAGACCTGCACAGCTATCAGCCGCGGACAAAGGACATCGCGGAGATCCGCGCCTGCGATCTCTTCGTCTACGTCGGCGGAGAGTCCGACGGTTGGGCGGAGCGCGTCCTTGACTTTGCCGGAGAGAAAAAACCGGAAGCCCTCCCCCTGCTGGACGCCCTCGGCGACGCCGCCAAGGAGGAGGAGACGGTCGAGGGGATGCAATCCCCCGGCGAAGAAGAGGAGAAAGAGGCGGAGTACGACGAACACGTCTGGCTCTCGCTCCGAAACGCCGGGACGCTTTGCCGCGTCCTCTCCGACCGGCTCGCCGCGCTCGACCCGGAGGGAGCGAGCCTCTACCGCGCGAACACCGACGCCTATATCAAAAAGCTGCGGGATCTGGACGCCTCCTACCGGATCGCCGCCGCGGACGCGGGAAAAAAGACCCTTCTCTTTGCCGACCGCTTCCCTTTCCGGTATCTGACAGATGATTACGGACTCTCCTATTACGCCGCCTTCTCCGGCTGCTCGGCGGAGACGGAGGCGAGCTTTGACACGGTCGTCTTCCTTGCCAAAAAGACGGACGAGCTGGGGCTCTCCGCCATCCTGCAGATCGAAACGTCGGACGGGTCCCTCGCGCGGACCGTCCGCGAGAACACCCGGACGAAGGATCAGAAGATCCTGACGCTCAACTCCCTCCAGTCGGTCACCGCGGCGCAAGCGGCGGAGGGCGCGACTTACCTCTCCCTGATGGAAGAAAATCTCAAGGTCCTCAAGGCCGCCCTGCAGAGCAAGGAGGCCGCCTGAATGAAACGTTCTTTTTCCCTTTTCCTGCTTCTTGCGCTGCTCCTCTCCTTCGCCGGATGCGGGGAGAGCGGACGGGCGGCATCCCCCGCCCCCGCCGGGAAGGGTAAAACGGTGGGCGAGATCCTCGCGCGCGCGGCGGAGACCGCCGCGCCCTCGGAGACCGCCGCGCCCCCGGAGAACGCCTCCCCCGCGGAGAGCGCTCCCTCCCCGGAGGCGGAGACCGCCGCGCCGGAGGAGACCGGAAAAGGCTCTTCCTCCTCCGTCCCCATCCCCCCCGTGACGACGAAAAAGCGCCGCTGCGACCTCGATCTGACGGTCCTCGGCAGCACGATGGTCTACTCCAAGGTCTACGATATGATGCAGTACCCCTCCTCCTATATCGGTAAGACCGTCCGGATGCGCGGACAGTTCGCCGTGGCCGAGGGCAAGGACCGCAACTATTACGCCTGCCTGATCGCGGACGCGACCGCCTGCTGCTCGCAGGGGATCGAATTCGTCCTGCCGGAGAGCTACCGCTACCCGCAGGATTACCCCGCGCTCGGGACGGAGATCACCGTCGTCGGGGTCTTCGACGTCTACACCGAGGGAAAACAGCAATACTGCCAGCTCCTCGACGCGACGCTGGAATAACAAAAAAAGAAAAACGCCCCGCGGGGCGTTTTTCCTTTTTCAGCGGATCAGCGCGGCGAGGAGATTCCCCTCTCCGACCTTGCGCCCGTAGGCGTCCTTTGTGATGCGGCCGTCGAACTCGCCGAGCTTGCGGCCGTAGGCGTCGTAGATCGTCTGCCGGGTCCCTTCCTGCCGGATCTCGGCGATCTTGCGCCCGTACGCGTCTTTGAGGATCTGGTTCATTGTGACCTCCGGAATGTTTTTTTCCATTATACCGCGTTTGCGCGCCGCTGTCAAGAAGCGCGGACGGTCGGCGCCGCGCCCGAAAAGGCAGACGGCGGGATCTCCCGTTTTTTCTTCGGGCCGTTTTCCTGAGGATCCGTTATCTCTTTTGATACAGGACGAGCTCGGGGTCTGCCCCGTCTTTTTTGTAGGTGCAGATGAGGATGAAGTCCATATTGGCAAGCACGCCGAAGCACCGCTCGCCGCCGAACGCGGGCTCGAGCTGCGTCCCGAGATAGGTCGTCCCGTCGTCGAGGAACTTCACGCTCGCGCCGCTCGGGAGCGGGTAGGCCAGATTGACGTAACGGCCGATCAGCGCGTTCAGCTTTTCCACCTTCGGCATCCCCTCGATCCCCAGCGCGTTGATCTCTCCGATCAGCTGCTTTTTGAAGGCTTCAAACTGCCCGCCGTCGCCGAGTTCTTCGTGGCGCTTCCAGTAGTCGAGCCGCGGCAGCTTCTCTTTCATATACGCGCGGGCCTGCTCCTCGGTAAAGCCCTCTGCCGTCATGTGCGGGATACAGACCTCGATCAGATCGTCCATGCTGCCGTAGGTATAGGTCCCGTCGGCGTAGCACCATTTGCAGTAATCCTCGTTGAGGGAGCCGTCCTTTTCCCTGCCGATCAGTTCGTCGTCCAGCGGCATCCCGCAGCACTGACAGATCAACTGACGGGGCGAGCCGAGCAGCGTGTTGATCGAAACGCCGTAGAGGTTTGAGAGCAGCTTGAGCGTCTCGGTGTTCGGGGTCGTCTCTCCGGTTTCCCAGCGCGATACCGCCTGCCGCGTCACAAAGACCTTTTCCGCCAGATCGTCCTGCGAGAGACCGCGCTTTGTCCTGAGCTCATACAGAATGTTTTTGGTTTCCATAATGATCTCCTTCGTTTTTTCTGATTTTAACGCAAAAGTCTCCGCCGCGCAAGCAACGCGCTGTTGCCCCCCGGTTTTCGCGCCGCCGTCAGGCAAAGAGAACGAGCGCGATCCCGGCAAGCAGGCAGACGATCCCGATCACAAACTCCGCAAAACCGACTTTTTTCGCGTACGCTTCCGTCTTTCTCCCTTCCCGGAGATCCTCTTCAAACCCGTTGATCAGGAAATACTTTCCCCGGAAAAAGATGAAATAGCCGAATCCGGTGAACGCCGCGCCGAGAAAGAAGGCGGCGATCTTCAAAACGAGCATAAAACGGCTCCTCTTTTTTTATTTTGCCCGGACGGGCGCGTTTATTGGTGCCGGCTTTTGATAATATCCGAGACGTCCTGCAGAGAGCGAGCCGCTCACCCGGAAAGAGTCCCCCTCGGCGCAGGCGCCCTGCCGTCCGGAGACCGCGCGGGTCGAGGCGAGCTCGTAGCGGTACCGGGCGTCTCCGCCCGCGCCGGCGCAGGCGTCGAGCGCGAGGAAAACCGCCGCGATCAGCGCGAAAATCCGCAGCGTTTCATCCTTTTTCTCCTCTCAGCGATCCGTTTTTCAACCGTAATACTTGTCGACGCCGCCGTAGCCGACGATCTTTTTGTTTTCCCGCGTTTTCCGGATAAAATGGGCGAGCCGTTTTTCAAACTCCGCGGGGCGCTTCCGCGCCGCGTCGATATACGCGACCCGGATCCTTTTGTAGGGTTCGGACATCGCTTGGTAGTTTTTCCACGCCGTTTCGTCCCGCCGGATCGCCGCGAGGATATCCTCCGGAAAGACAAAGGGCGCACAAAGGAGCGGCGCGACGGACGCCCGGATCTTCGGATGGATCAGCCCGCGCTCGTCGAGCCGGATCAAACGCTCGACGTTCGGGCGCGAATAGGGGCTCCCCTCCCGGCGCGGCGTGAAACGGCGCAGGGCGTGCGTTTTGTCCAGCGTTCCCGCCCTCCCGTCGATCCAGCCGAAGCAGAGCGCCTCCTCCACCGCGTCGTTGTAGGAGAGGCTTTCCTCTCCGGCGCTTTTCCCGGGGAAGACGAACCAGATCTCGCTCTCGGTCTCAAAATGCGAAGAAAGCCACGCCCGCCACTCCCGGCGGTCGTGGGTGTAAAAGATCGCGCGCTCGGTCATAGACGCGTTTGTCCCTTCCGTTTTGTTTTTTTCGCGGGCGGATCGGGCAGCTCGTCCGCCACCTCCGAAAGCAGCTCCGTGAGAAACGCCCGGTCGTCGATCTCCTCGACGAGGAGCATCTCCCGCGCGCCGGGATACGGGGAGACGAGCGGCGCCTCCGGCATCCGCTTCCGCGCGGCCGGGGTATCCTTGACGAGGAACCGGTCGTCGTAGATCCCGCCGACGGTCTTGCCCCGCAGGGAAAAAAGATATTCGCCCATCATCGGCTTGCAGACGATCCCCTCCAGCCCGGAGAGCTGATCCAGCACAAAGGCAGAATACGCTTTGTCCGACGCCATATTTTTTCCCCCCCCGCCGGTCCCGCTTACAGCTTGGAAAAGCCGAAGCTGTTGACCAGCGCGTCCACCGGCTGTCCCGCCCGGCACATCGGGCACTCGTGCGAGCTGTAGCTGGCGTAGCCGGCCAGATCATTCGGGTTGAATACCGATTTCACCGGATAGCCCATGCAATCCTCGGTCGTGGCAAAGATCGCCGCGACGCCCGCGACGATCCCGCCGTAGTACCGGATCGCCTCGATCGCTCCTCGCGCGGTAAATCCGGTGGTCACGGAGGCCGCCAGCACCAGAACGTTTTTCCCCTCGATCATCGGCGCGGTGCTGTCCCGGAAAATGAGCTGGCTGCCGGAGGTATGCTCCGGCGTCATGACGTAGATGGTCCCGTGGGCGTTCAGATTGAGGAAGGATCCTTCCGTCAGTTCGTCGGCAAGGCAGGTCCCG
>CACYYS010000039.1 GCA_902778725.1 uncultured Ruminococcus sp. | reverse complement strand
AAGCAGGCGTGCACCGAGACGATGGAGCTGTAATACGCGTCCTGATCCTCAAAGGTCTTCGGCTGCGGGATGATGCCGTAATCGGTGTCGAGGTTGCGGAAGTATTCGAGCGAGTTGAAGGAGGACATCGTGAAGAGGGCCTGCTCGTTGATGAAGATCGTCTTCCAGTCGACGCCGCCTTTCATGCCGCTCATGTTCAGGCTGTACTGCTGGGTCGCGATGTTGATAAAGTTCTCCAGCCCGGTCGCAACGCGGTCGCTGTACAGGGTCAGCTCCATCAGACCGTCGTCGTTGAGAGTGATGATCTTGTCGCCGCCGGCGTGGACGGTCGCGATCACGCGGCTGTCCCAGACGGTCAGACCGTACTTGTCGCGGGAGTCGTAGACCTCGTCGTTGTTGAGGTCTTCGGAGACCTTGGAGGAGTATTCGTTCAGTTTGTCAAGGGTCCATTTGCCCTCGTCCACCAGCTTGTAGATGTCGGCGGGCTTGACGTCGGTCTCCTTTTCCATCATGCCTTTGTTGAAGGCGAGGCAGCAGACAAAGTCATTGACGAGGGTGGAGATGTCGCCGGAGGCGAAGTAGACGGAGCCGGCGACCGTGGAATCCCGCACGACCGTCTGGTCCCACCAGGAGTGGGTGAGGTCGAGATTCGGGACTCCCGTGAGGTCGGAGAGATATCCGTTGACCGTGCTGGAGGCAAGGTCGAGGATCCGGGAGATGCAGAAGTCGTAGTTGGTGTCGCCGCTCTTATACTCTCTTGCGAGCGTGGAAGAGGAGGAATAACCACCGGTATAGTGGTCGTCGGTCGTCAGCTTGACGCCGAAGTCCTCTTCCAGCCTCCGGGCGCGCAGGTAGATCGCGTTGTTGAGGACGGTGGTGGTGTCCTCGGTGACAAACTCGTTGCGGCCGAGGGTGGTGAGTCCGAGCAGGACGTTGCAGTCGTAGTCGTCAAATTTGAGCGTGTCGAAACCGGCGGGGAGCTCCGGCGTGGTCTCGGGCGCTTTTGTCTCCTCCGGCGTCGTGACGGCGGGCGTGGTGTCGGCCGGTTTTTCGGGATCCTTGGCGCAGGCGGCGAGGGTCAGCACGGAGCCGGCGAGCAGAACGGCAAGGAAAAGGGAGAGAAGACGGGATGCTTTTGTTTTCATTGTGACCTCCTGTTAGAATAGTGGGGTGCTACAAGCAAATAGTATCATAAGGCGCCGCATAAATCAAAACTTTTTTGTTATATTTAACTGAACTTTTGTTCTGTATCTCTTGACGATCCGTCGGAGCGCCGTTTCCTTTTTCAGGAGAAATTAGCAAACAAAACGCGCAGATGATAACAAAGCCCCGATGATCCTACCGGAAACGAGGGAACTCACCGACCGTTTCCGGAAAAAGTATTAGCAATCAAGCAGTTAGAGTGCCAAGTTTACAATTCTGTCATAAATTCCGCTCGATTTTGTAACAATTCCGGGGTATACTGTAGGCGTAAAGAAAAAAGAGGAGCGCCGGACCGCCCGAAGGGTACGGCGGCGTTCCCGGAAAAGGAGTGAGTGTTATGTTTGAAATGATTCCGTTTGAGCGCAGAGGGAGCCGCCGTCTCGCGGCGTACGATCCCTTCCGGGAGTTGAGCGACTTCAGCCGCGCGTTCTTCGGCGGCGATTCGCTTCCGATCTTCAAGACCGACATCAAGGACGAGGGTGATCACTATCTGCTCGAGACCGATCTGCCGGGCTTCAAAAAGGAAGACATCAAGGTGGATGTCGAGGGCGACGTGCTGACCGTCTCCGCCGAGCGCAACGCCGAAAAGGACGAAAAGGACGACAAGGGCAATTACCTGAGACGGGAGCGCAGCTACGGCTCCTACTCCCGCAGCTTCGACGTCTCGAACGTGAAGAGCGAGGAGATCAAGGTCGCCTATAAGGACGGCGTCCTCGCCCTGACCCTGCCGAAGAAGACGGCGGAGGTCCCCGCCTCGAGAAGGATCGAGATCGAATGATCTGACGCTGTGACGACATGACAGACAAAACAGAAGCGGCTCCGGATTGTCCGGAGCCGCTTCTGTTGCGTTTACGAACTTTCAAACAAATCAAGTCCGCCAGAAAAACGATTCCAAGAAAGGAGAAGCGTCAAATTACTATGTAATTCAATACTACATTCTTTTTGCCGGAAACTATATTGAACGCGAATAGAATGAGACCCTTCTGAAAGAGAAAAAGTAAGGGTTTGTCCTCTGCGGATTTCCTGCATGAGAGTTCCGTCAATCCAAATCTTCATAGGACGATCGAAAAGAACAAAGAATTGTGATTGTCGAAAGATTGTCAGTGTGTATTGGCACAAAGGGGAGTTGTGGCAAAAAGGACATAGGACAGATTCATCATGCAATGGCTGACCGCAAGATCGGCAATACTTCATAATTATGAAACAAGAAGTAGATAGGTAACGATCCACACCGCAATGGAGATGAAGATAGCGGCTGTGCATCTTTTTTTCAAACTCGGCGTCTGGTATTTAATCGTTCCGACGATGCCGCAAATAAGACCGGCGATTGGGACAAGAAAAGAACAAACAAGTGCTGCGGTTGCTAAGCCGGTCTTTTCACCCGGCGCGATTTTGGGTGCGGAAGTATTGCTTTGTGCGTTGTTCCCATTGACCAGACAACCGCAAGACGGACAAACGAACGCATCATCCAAAATCTCTTTTCCGCATTTTGTGCAAAACTTCATAATTCCTCCTTTAGAAGCCCTTATGGACTTTTTATAGACCAATAGTATCATATATAGCCCGCTTTGTCAAGAGAAAAACACTATAATTCTTTAAGAAACAAAAAAGAAAAAGGAGCGGGTATGGATACGTATCATGCGGTAAAAGAGCGGATCCTCTTTCTTTGCGGAGAACATGAGATGTCACTTCGGCATCTTGCGATTGAATCGGGTGTGTCGCCGTCCACGCTGAAAAATATTCTGTACGGGAAAAGCCGGAATCCGGGCATTGTGACTCTGAAAATGCTTTGCGACGGCTTTGGGATCACGCTGACAGACTTTTTCGATACAGATGTATTCCGCCGCTTGGAGCAGGAGATCCGTTAAGGGCGGCCGGGCGGATTCTTCGTGCTCTCCGCAAAAAAAGAAAAAAGGAAGCGGCTCCGGATTGTCCGGAGCCGCTTCTGTTTTGTCACACGGAAGCCGCGCGATAGTCGCGTGCTCCCGAAAAGATTACCGATGAATCAAAACCCGAGTCGGGTCAAACCGTGATTGGGGGTAGGAGGAGAAAAAAGGCTCCCTTGTGTAAAGGGAGCTGTCAGCGGAGCTGACTGAGGGATTGTCCGCCCCCCGTTTGACGGGGCGTTTTTCTATCGGAGGGAAGCGGTCAGCTTTTTCGGCAGGAGGCGGAAGACCGTCTCGACCAGCCCGATCTTCAGGAGATCGAAGGGGAGGAAGGGCCAGACGCAGACGGAGAGGACGTAGGAGAGGGTCGTTTCCTTGCCCGCGGAGAGGGAGACGGCGTAGAACCAGAGCGTGCCGAAGGCGTAGCAGACCGCCAGCCCGGCGAGCATGGCGGCAAGGACCGCGGGGAGCGAGTCGCCCGCGAGGCGGGTGATCGCCCAGTAGAAGAGCGCGGAAAAGAGGAAGCCGACGATATATCCGCCCGTTACGCCGAAAAGACGGCCGAGCCCGCCGGAAAAACCGGAAAAGACGGGGACGCCCACGGCGCCCAGCGCGATCCAGACGGCGACGGCGGCGGCGCCCCGCCTCACGCCGAGCAGACGCAGAGAGAGGAAGACGCCGAAGACCTGCAGGGTCACGGGGACGGGACCGACGGGGATCGTGATAAAGGAGCAGACGGCGATCAGGGCGGCGGCCGCCGCGATATAGACGAGATCGCGTACGGAAATCCTGTTTTTTTCTTCTGTCATATCCATAACCTCACTTTTCCATTATCTTACCGCAAAACGGGCGGGTCTGTCAATTTGCAAGGTGACCAAAAGTGCTTTTTTTCCCTTTTGCCGCATAGGTATAACTGAACACAAAAGGAGGGGAAAGGACTATGAAGCGCTCGCTCCGTCTCTTCGGCGACACTCTGCTGCTCACCGCCGTCTCCCTCGCCGTCCGGACCGCCTCCCTCCTCTTTTCCTCCTATGCGAGCCGCCGGGCGGGTGCGGCGGCGATGGGGCTTTTTTCCCTTGTATCGAGCGTTTCTTTTTTTGCCGTCACCTTCGCCTCCTCCGGGATCAACCTCGGCGTGACGCGCCTCGTCTCGGAGGCGCTGGGGCGGGGGGACGCCTCCGCGGTGCGGGGCTGTATGCGCCGCGCCTTCCTTTATCTCCTCTTTTTCGGCGGGACCGCCTCGCTGCTCCTTTTCTTTTTCTCGGAGCCGATCGCCCGGCGGCTGCTTTCCGACGCGCGCGCGGCGGCGAGCCTGCGCGTGTTTTCCCTCGGCCTCCTGCCGATCGCGCTTTCCTCCGCGCTGAACGGCTACTTCTGCGCGGTCCGCCGGGTCTGGAAGAGCGCGGCGGCGCAGCTTTTCGAGGAGGCGGTCACGATCCTCGCCTCCGCCGCGCTCCTCTCTCTCCTCCTGCCGCGGGGGATCGGATCCGCCTGCCTCGCCCTCGTCGCGGGCGGCACGGCGGCGGAGATCGCTTCCGCGCTCCTCTCCCTTTTCCTCTATCTCGGGGACCGGACCCGCCGCGCCCGCGGCGGCGCATGCGGCTGCGGCGGCTGGCGGGCGCTCTTTTCGGTCACCCTGCCCGTCTCTCTCTCCGCCTACGTGCGCTCCGCTCTCGTTACCGTCGAGCATATCCTGATCCCCGTCGGACTGGCGGCGGTCGGCGCGGGAGCGGACGGGGCGCTGGCGGCGTACGGCGTCCTCTCCGGCATGGTCCTGCCGACGGTCCTGTACCCGACCGCCCTTTCCGCCGCCTTCTCCTCTCTCCTCGTGCCGGAGGCGGCGTCCCTTTCCGCCGGCGGGGATCGCGCCCTTTGCCGGGAGACGGCGGAGCGGGCGATCCGCACGATCCTCGCGTTCGGCGTCGCCTCCGCCGGGATCCTCGCCTCCGCCGCGGGCGGGCTGGAGGATCTCCTCTTTCCCGGGACGGGCGCCGGCCGCTATATCCGGACGCTCGCGCCCGTTTTGCCCGTCATGATGCTCGATACCGTCACGGACGGACTCCTCAAAGGCCTCGGGGAGCAGCTCTGGTCGATGGCGGTCAACATCGGCGACGCCTTGCTCAGCGTCCTGCTCGTCCGCCTCCTCCTGCCCCGCTGGGGCGTCGGGGGGTATCTCTTCATCGTGATCTTCTGCGAGGCGCTCAACTGCTTTTTCAGCCTGACAAGGCTCCTCTCCGTCACGGACGCGCGCCTCTCCCCCCTTCCCCTCGTCCTCCCGCCCTTTTTCGCCGTCGCCGCCGCGACGGGCGCTTCCCGTCTTCTCCTCTCCCGCCTTCCCCTCTCCGGCGGGGAGGAGACGGTCCTCCATCTCCTCCTCTCCGCTTTCCTCACCCTCGCCCTCCTCACCCTTCCGCGCGGGAAAACAGTCCTTGCAAAGCGGCGGCGCTTGTGATAAAATAAAAAAAACGGAAAGAACGGGGAGAACGGGAGTAAAACATGGTCCTGATCATCGCGGAGAAGCCGAGTCTGGCCCGCAACATCGCGGGGGCGATCGGCAAGGCGGAAAAACGGCAGGGGTATCTCGAGTGCGAAGGGTATCTGATCACCTGGGCGTTCGGGCACCTCTTTTCTCTCTGCGATATCGAGGATTACGCTCCCAACCCGGACGGGGAGCGCTGGTCGATGAAGAACATCCCCTGCATCCCGGATTCCTTCCGCTTCCGCCTGCGGGAGGGACGCGACGGCAAGCCGGACGCGGGGATCGAGCGGCAGTTCGGGACGATCCGCGCCCTCTGCCGGCGGGAGGACGTGGACACCATCGTCAACGCGGGAGACGCCGACCGGGAAGGGGAGATCATCGTCCGCCTCTGCGTGGAGAACGCGATGAAGGACGCGCCGCCAAAGCCGGTCTGCCGTCTCTGGCTCCCCGACCAGACCCCCCAGACGATCCGCGCCGCTCTCGGGGAGATGAAGGGGGACGGCGAGTATGACAACCTCGCCGCCGAGGGCTTTGCCCGCACCTATATCGACTGGCTCTACGGGGTCAACCTCACCCGCTACGCCACCCTGAAGACCGGGCGGCTCCAGCGGGTCGGCAGGGTCATTGTGCCGATCGTCAAGGCGATCTGCGACCGCGATCTGGCGATCCGCAACTTCAAGCCCGAGATCTACTACGCCGTCCGCAGCGCCGAGGAGACGGCGGGAGAGACGGTGGAGCTGGTCTCCAAACAGAAATTTGCGCGGGACAAGCTCGCGGACGCCGAGGCGCTCTGCGCCCGCTATAACGCGCTGCCCGCCGTCGTCTCCTCGGTCAAAAAGAAGAGCGACGTGCTCCAGCCCGGCAAGCTCTATTCGCTCTCCAAGCTCCAGAGCATGCTCGGCAAAAAGTACAAGATGCCGATGGAAACGAGCCTCGCCGTCCTCCAGAAGCTCTACGAGGAGGGCTACGTCACCTACCCCCGCACCAACTCCGAGTATCTCGCCACCGCCGAGCAGGGGAAGATCAGAACGATCCTTGAAAACGTGAAAAAGCTCGGCTATCCCGTCGAGTTCAAGTTCAAAAAGAGCATCTTCGACGACGCGAAGATCGAGAGCCACTCCGCCCTGACCCCCACCTATAAGATCCCGGACGCGAGAGCCCTGTCCGAGGACGAAAAAAAGGTCTATTCCGCGATCTTCCGGCGCTTCGCCGCCGTCTTCTGCTCCGAGGAGTGCCGGGTCGACCGGACGGAGGTCACCGTCTCGGTCGGAGAAGAGGAGGACTTCACGCTCAAGGGGACGGTGATGACCGCGCCCGGCTGGACGCGCTACGACGATTACGACAAAAAGGACAAGATGCTCCCGCCCCTGAAAGAGGGGGATGCGGTCAAGACCGACTTCCGCCCGGCGGAAAAGGAGACGGCGCCGCCGAAGCACTATACCATCGAGACCCTCAACAACTACCTGAAAAACCCCTTCCGGGAGGAGAAAGCCCAAAGCGCCGAGGGGGAAGGGGACGACGCCGAGGAGTACCGCGCCGTTTTCGAGGGGCTCGAGCTCGGCACGGAGGCGACCCGCACCTCCATCATCGACAACGCGAAAAAGAGCCGCTATATCGAACTGAAAAAGGACGTCTATTATATCCTGCCGGACGGGGAGAGGCTCATTTCCTCGCTTGTCCGCCTCGGGATCTCGATGGACAAGTACAAGACGGCGGAGCTCGGCCGCGCGCTGAAAAAGGTCTACCGCGGAGAGATCAGCGTATCGGAGAGCGTCGCCCTCGCCGCAAAGGAGATCCTCGAGGTCTTCGAAAAGCGCGACGTTCCGATCGAGCGGGATACCGACGACGGGATCGTCGGGGACGAGGCGGGCGCCTGCCCCCTCTGCGGGAAGCCGGTGCTCCGCAACGCCTTCGGCTACGGCTGCTCCGGGTACCGCGAGAACGGCTGCCCCTTCAAATTCGGGAACGTGATCTGCGAGCGCACCGTCTCCCTTTCCAACGCAAAAAAACTCCTCGCCGAGGGCCGCACCGCAAAGATCGAGGGCTTCGTCTCCCGCCGCACGGGCAAGACCTTCGACGCCGCGCTGAAGCTGGAGGACGGAAAGGTCGTCTTCGACTTTTCAAAATAAAGAAAAAACTGTCGCTTTTTGTTGACAAACGCGGCGGAAAATGATAAAATCCCTTTATCTTTTCAAAAGCAGGAAGAAGAAATGAAAAACCTCACGATCCCGAAGGGCTACCGTTCCGCCCTCGACCTGCGCGAAACGCAGGAAGCCATCAAAAAAGTCAAGGACTTCTTCGAGCGCGATCTTGCCATCGCGATGAATCTGACGCGCGTCTCCGCTCCCCTTTTCGTCGACGCGGAGAGCGGACTCAACGATAACCTCAACGGCATCGAGCGCCCCGTCTCCTTTGACGTTTTTTCCGGCGAGCGCTTCGAGATCGTCCAGTCCCTCGCCAAGTGGAAGCGGATGGCGCTGCGGGATTACGGCTTCTCGGTCGGGGAGGGGCTCTATACCGATATGAGCGCGATCCGCCGCGACGAGACGACCGATAATATCCACTCCCTCTACGTCGATCAGTGGGACTGGGAAAAGGTCATCGGCAAAAAGGACCGCACCCCCGAGACCCTGCGGCAGGCGGTGCGCCATATCTACGGCGCGCTCCGTCATACCGAGATCTATATCGCAAGGGAGTATAAGTTCATCGATTGCCTCCTCCCCGAGACGATCGCCTTCCTCTCCTCGCAGGAGTTAGAGGACCGCTACCCGGACAAAACGCCGAAGGAGCGGGAATACCTCGCCGCAAAGGAGTACGGCGCGATCTTCCTCTCCGGCATCGGCGGCAAGCTCGCCTCCGGCACGATCCACGACGGCCGCGCCCCCGACTACGACGATTGGTCCCTCAACGGCGACATCATCGTTTACTATCCGGTGCTGGATATCGCCCTGGAGCTTTCCTCCATGGGGATCCGCGTCGATAAAAAGACCCTCCTCGCCCAGCTCCGCGAGCGCGGCTGCCCCGAGCGGGCGGAGCTGCCCTTCCACCGCGAGCTGATCGAGGGCAGACTCCCCGCCACCATCGGCGGCGGCATCGGCCAGTCCCGGATGTGTATGTTCTTCCTGCGCAAGGCCCATATCGGCGAGGTCCAGTCCTCCTTCTGGGAGCGCCCCGTCCGCGAAGCCTGCGAGAGCCGCGGGATCTTCCTCTTGTGAGAAGTGAGAGAAAAAGAAACTTCCTTTTCTGAAGAAAAGGAAGCGAAAAGACTTCCAAAAAGGGAAGGATTTGGAAAAGCGTATTCAAAGCAGAACAAGGCAAAAAGCCGCCCGATACGGATTGGGCGGCTTTCCGTTTCGGCCATTCGGCCGATTATCGCACGGAAACGGAAGGGGTTCAGACCAATGAATACTTGTCAAGCAACCTTTTTTCGGCAAGCTTCAAATGTTTGGGAAGATTGTTTTTTTGTTCTTTCAGAAGTTTTGATATTATAGCGTTTTCTTTTTCAAATTCGTCTTTTTTTATTCTCAAACAATATGGGTCGCAATATAAAGGGCAACGTGGATCGCGATGCAAATTGGAAAAGACGTATTCTCCGGTTACAGCAAAATGAACGATTTTGTTTCTGATTTTATAATGCTGGGATACGAGTGTTTTATCATCAGAAGAAATCAATTTGATCTTTTCGGCTTCTTGTAAACACTCCTCAAAACTAATGCTCCCAAAATTACCGGATTGAAATGCTTCCTTGGATATCTCTTTATTATTTAGAACTATTGTTTTTCTATCATTCAGAGCCAGTCTCCACTTAATAAAACACTCATAGAAACCAATCAGCGAAATAAATGCAACGGTTAGCTCGCGAAAGGAAAAAGTTTTTGCGTTAATGCTTTCATCATATAATCCAAGAAAATTAAATGCATTAGACTCTAACGATAGTTTAAAAACGTGTTCGCCTTTTTGCAGAATTTTGCTTTTCATATTTCACCTTGATTTCGAAGATTCAGTAAGAGGAGTGAAAAGCTCGCGTTGATTCGTTCCGTGCAGAAATTACGTTTGATTTGTCAGTCTTTGATACATTTTCATAAGTTCTGCCACGCAGCCGCTCTCGGTCATGGTTTTAACGTCAAAACCGTAAGCCTGCATCACGGCGCGATCATTCGCTTGATGCGCTTTGCGGAGCTCGGGCGGCATAGTGAACTCGTCATAAAGATCGGCAAGCGAAGAGTCCGGGTAGAGTGCACGGGCGTCAAGAATTGCCTGCGCGGTTTGCTCGATTTTTTTCTTTTGTTCTTCTGTCGGTTCAGGCCACGGAAAATTGTTATAAACAATATCCTTTGAATAGCGATAACGCATCTCTAATCTTCCACACACAGCACGAACCCAAGCCATATGAACATTGGAGGTTAAGATGCCAAAATGGTAAAGGGTAGCATCTGGAATCAGTTTAACAAGGTTGCTGCAAAGGATGTCGGGCGACATAAAACCCAAAGGGATATACCTTCTTTTTTCCGACGAAACCTCCGGAACAACAATATAGTTGCTTTTCGGCATATTTTCAACATGAAACCGGGTAGGGGTATCAGCGAGTTTTACTGTACCTATACTGGGGCTTAAAAGCCGGTATTCTTTTACACGTTGTACTCGTTCTAGACATTCCGGCATTTTTCTTAATTCATTAGGCGGACACTCTCCGAGCCACAAGCAGTATCTGAAATATCTGTTGATAAACTCATGTGAACCGATCCACGGTCTAAACCACTTTGCGGCTTGAGGCTCTTTTTTTACAAACTCATTCTTTTCTTCTTCAGAAAAAAGGTAAAAACCTCCGTCGATGGGTTTGTTTCCGATGCCGATGTTAGGAATATCACAAATAGGATTTGTGCGGCTTTCCACAAAAATATTATCGGCATTTACCAGATACGCGTTGATATTATCAGCGATCAAAGATCTTTCATCGGAATAAATGATTTTTGGTTTCAAAAAGGGAGCAACGCTGAAACCAACAATGACGCAATGAACATGTGCCTTGATGCTTGCTTCGCTATCCCAACGGAATGTGCGGTGTGCAAAGTCAATATGTACGCCGTCTTCAAAGAGTGGTTTCCAAAGGACGGAAACGCTTTCTCCTTGTGAGACGGAGTTTGTTGATACCAGTGCCGTGCGGACAGAAGAACTCTTCATCAAGTCGGTGGCTTTTTTATACCAACAGGAAACATAATCAAGGTTCCCTGCATTTTTCCATTTTGCCCCAAACACTTCAAGCAAATCCGATTTTTGTTCGGCAGACATCAATCTTGCACCCACAAACGGCGGATTGCCTATGATATAGTTCAGTTTTTCTTTCGGAACTACGTTTTCCCAATCCACGCGCAGGGCGTTGCCTTCCACAATATTGGCATAGGATTTTAGCGGCAGAAAATCAAGCCGCGCACTCAGGATTTCCTCGGTTTCTTTCATCATCTGGCTTTCCGCGATCCAGAGCGCGGTTTTGGCGACCGTTACGGCAAAGTCGTTGATCTCAATTCCGTAAAACTGCCCGATGGAAACTTTGATCACGTCACCGAGATCCCATTGTATCTGCCCGCCGTAAACGAGCGCCAGCGCCTCATTTTCAAGACGGCGCAAGGAAAGATAGGTTTCTGTCAAAAAGTTGCCCGAACCGCAGGCGGGATCGAGGAAGGTTAAAGCGGCAAGTTTTTCGTGGAACGCCTCGGCCCTATCCTTTTGAATTTTGCTGACCTGAATTGCCTTAATGGAGTCAAACTCTTCTTTGAGTTCGTCCAAAAACAACGGATCGATCACCTTGTGGATGTTTTCCACAGAGGTATAGTGCATCCCGCCGCTCCGGCGCGTTTCGGGGTTCAGCGTACTTTCAAATACCGCGCCGAAAATGGTGGGGCTGATCTCCGACCAGTCAAACGCTTCGCTTGCGTTATATAGAAGCAGATCCACGATCTCTTTTGTAAAATTCGGGATTTCGATATCGGTATCGGCAAACAAGCCGCCGTTGACGTACGGAAAAGCCGCAAGAGACGGATCCATATAAGGATCGCGGTCTTCCGGTTTTGTGTCCAGCACGTGGAACAACTCAATGAGCGCCGTACGAACCTTATTCAGTGGTTGTTGTTTTATATAGTGATAGAACTGCAGGTGCTCCCCGAAAATATCGGCGTCCTCGGCATACAGGCAGAACACGAGCCGCACGCAGAGAATGTTGAGACTGTGAAGAGTTTCTTTGCTGTCCGGGTGAATATATTGCGCCAAAAGCGCGTCATAGAGTTTGCCGACGAGTCTGCCCGCCTGAATGGAGATCTCTTCCTCTCGGTGCAGAAGCTCGTCTTTTTCTTCTACCATAAACTGAAAACGGTAGGCCTCTTTTTCAAGATTTTTCAGCAAAATGCTTTCCGGCTCGCCGGTCGGCTTTTCCATATCGTAGATCAAAAACTCTTCAAAATTGCAGGTGATGATCCAGCGCGGACGTTGCGAATACGGGAGCGCCGCGGAATAGCGTTGCGCCTGCTGGAATGGACTGAGCAAAGAACCGTCCGACTGGCGGATCGGCTTGCGCAGATTGACGCCGCGTTTTTTCTGCTCGATCAAAACGTGGGTGGAAGGAATGAATCCGTCAATAAAACTGGTGTGATCGAGTTTGACGCGCTCTTCAAATGAAATGACCTTTTCGGGAGCTTCAACGCCCAAGACGTCGCGCAGAAAAGAAAGCCAAAATGATTGGCTGTCGCTCTTTTCATCGCCTCTTGTTTGCCAACCTGCGACAAATTGTTTTATAATTCTCTTGCGTTCTGTCTCGGTCATCGTATCTCCTCCGTTTAGTCGTCAGTTAAAAGTATTATACCATAAAAAACGAAAAAAACAATCCCTCTTTGTATTCCCCTGCATAAATTGAAAATGATTCTCATTTTCATATTGACTTTTTCTCCCTCGTCTGCTATACTGTCGGAGCATGAAAGGAAAAGCAAGATGAAACGACCGTATAAAACCAAGCAGCTCGCTGCGCTGACCGCTTTTTTAGAGGAGCACCGGGGGGAGCATTTTTCCGCGGCGGACGTGCTGCGCCGTTTCGCGGAGGAGCGGATCCCCGTTTCCGCTGCGACTGTCTACCGGCGCCTGGAGAGGATGGCGGAGGACGGCACGGTGGAAAAGACCGTCTCCGACGGCTCGGAGGGGGCGTGCTTTCTCTACCGGGGAGGGGAAGCGGACGCCTGTGAGGAGGCGTGCTATCACTGCCGCTGCGAGCGCTGCGGCAAGCTGATCCATCTCCGCTGCAGCGAGTTTGAGAGCGTCTGCCGGCATATCCGCGAGGAGCACGGCTTTTCCTTTGATATCAAGCGGCTGACGCTCTACGGCGTCTGCTCCGAGTGCGCGGAAAAGAACGGGGAGAGCGCCGGGCGCTGACTCCGGAAAAAAGAGAAAAGACCCCGCAAGGGGGAAAAAGGATAGACTATGGCACAGATCGTATGTGAAGACCTCGCCCTCGGCTACGAGGGAAAAACGGTCCTCTCCCATCTCACCTTTTCGGTGGAGGCGGGGGACTATCTCTGCATCGTCGGGGAGAACGGCTCCGGCAAGACCACGTTGATGAAGACGCTGCTCGGCCTGCGCCGGCCGCTTTCCGGCGCGGTGCGCTTCGGCGACGGGGTAAAGAAGAACGAGATCGGCTATCTCCCGCAGCAGACCGCCGTCCAGCGGGATTTCCCCGCCTCGGTCCGGGAGATCGTGCTCTCCGGCTGCGTCGGGCGTTGCCGGACGCCCTTTTACGGAAAAAAAGAACGCGCCGTCGCCGAGGAGCAGATCGAGCGGCTCGGGCTCGCGCCCCTGCGGGACCGCTGCTACCGGGAGCTCTCCGGCGGGCAGCAGCAGCGCGTGCTCCTCGCCCGCGCGCTCTGCGCCACGCAAAAGCTGCTCCTGCTCGACGAGCCGGTCGCCGGGCTCGACCCGAAGATGACGGAGGAGATGTACGCGATCGTGGAGGAGCTCAACCGCCGCCACGGGATCACCGTTCTGATGATCACGCACGATCTTTCCGCCGCCCGGCGCTACGCCACGCACGTCCTGCATATCGGCGGGGAGATCTTCTTCGGTACGCGGGAGGAATATCTCGCCCGCGGAAAGGAGGGAGACGACCGTGACTGAATGGCTGACCCGTCTGGGGGAATATCTCTCCTATCCGTTTGTCCAAAGCGCCCTGATCGTCGGGGTGCTGATCGCGCTCTGCTCGGCGCTCCTCGGCGTTACGCTGGTTTTGCGGCGCTTCTCCTTTATCGGGGACGGACTGTCCCACACCGCCTTCGGCGCTCTCGCCGTTGCCGCCGTCCTGCATCTTACCGACCGGATGCTCCTTGTCCTGCCGGTCACCGTCCTGTGCGCGGTCCTGCTCCTGCGCACCGGGAAAAATAAGAAGACGAGCGGCGACGCCTCCGTCGCGATGCTCTCGGTCGGGGCGATGGCGCTCGGCTATCTCCTGCTCAACCTCTTTCCCGCCTCCGGGAACGTGGCGGGGGACGTCTGTTCCTCTCTCTTCGGCTCCACCTCCATCCTCACCCTCTCGCGCACGGAGGTCGTGCTCTGCATTGTCCTCTCCGTCCTTGTCCTCGCCGCTTTCGTCCTGCTTTACCGCCGGCTTTTCGCCGTCACCTTTGACGCGGCGTTCGCCGAGGCGAGCGGCGTCAACGTCGGGCTTTACAACCTCCTCATCGCCGTCATTTCCGCCGTCATCATCGTCCTCGCGATGAATCTGGTCGGCTCGCTCCTTGTCTCCGCGCTCCTGATCTTCCCGGCGCTGTCGGCGATGCGGGTGTACCGCTCCTTTCTCGGCGTGACCGTCTGCGCCGGGATCCTCTCCGTCGTCTGCACCGTCCTCGGGCTCCTCGCCTCCATCCTCTTCGATACCCCCGTCGGCGCCACCGTCGTCGCCGCCGACGTCCTTGCCTATTTTGTCTTTGCCCTGATCGGGAGGCTGAAAAAGAACTGAAGATAACCGTAAAAAAGCGCGGGTCCGGACGCCGAGCGTCCGGATCCGCGCCTTTTCTTCGGGATCTGTTTCACTTTGCCGCAGTAGCCGCTGACCACGCGCAAAACGCCCTGTCGGATCCGGAAGACCGGCGCGATGCACCGGAAGCATCCGCCGGCGAAATAGGCTTTCCTTTCCGTCATTTTCTTCCCCCCCTTTTTCAGTAGGATAGCACCTCGCGCCGCCGGATGCAAGAGAAAAGGAAAAAAAGACGCGCTTCCCGCCGCTTTCCCGTTGCAGAGAGGGGAAAAGTATGCTACAATGGAGAAAACGCAAAAGGAGGACGGACGATGGATCTGCTCGACGGACTGAACGCCGCGCAGCGGGAGGCGGTCACGGCGACCGAGGGATACGTGCGGGTGCTGGCGGGCGCCGGCAGCGGCAAGACGCGCGCGCTGACTCACCGCTTTGCCTATCTGGTCGGGGAGGTGGGGGTCCTGCCCTCGAACATCCTCTGCGTGACCTTCACGAACAAGGCGGCGAACGAGATGCGCCGCCGCATCCGCGCGCTCACCGGGGACAACGACACCGGCTTCATCTGTACCTTCCACAGCTTTTGCGTGACGCTGCTCCAGGAGGAGGCGCACGCCGTCGGCTATCCGGAAAAGTTCATCGTGCTGGACAATTCCGATATCGACGCGATGCTCGCCCTGATCTACGAAGAGCGGGGGCTTACGCTGCGGCAGATGACCTTTTCCGACGCGCGGGATATGATCGAGATGCGGAAGAACAAGTATGAGCCGCACTACTACGAGGATATGATCGCTCTCCCGCTCGACCTTCTGAAGGAGAAGTACGACCGCGCGACCGAGCCGGCGGACGTGATCTTTTACGGCTATCTCTACCAGGAGAAGAAGTGCTTCGGACTGGATTACAACGATCTGCTCCTCTTCACGCTGCACATCTTCGATACCGACGAGACGATCCGCCTCAAGTGGCAAAAACGGCTGGAATACGTGATGATCGACGAGTTCCAGGACATCGACAAGCCGCAGTACCGCCTGATGCGGGCGCTCTGCGCCTACCACCGCAATCTGTTCGTCGTCGGGGATCCGGACCAGACGATCTATACCTGGCGCGGGGCGGACGTGCGCTTCCTGCTCGATTTTGATAAAGAATTCCCCGGTACGCGCACGATCTATATGACCGAGAACTACCGTTCCTCCCCGGAGATCCTCGCGCTCGCCGATTCCCTCATCTCCCACAACCGCGTCCGCGCGGAAAAGACCCTCATCCCCGTCCGTCCCGCCTCCGGGGAGACGCCGGTCTGGTTCCACGAAAAGAGCCCGGCGGACGAGGCGCTCCGGATCGTCCGGACGGTGCGGGAGCTCGCCGGCGAGGAGGGGAAGCTCTCCGACTTTACCGTTCTATACCGCTCGCACTTCATCTCCCGCACGCTGGAGGAGGTGTTTTTGCGGGAGAAGATGCCTTACTATATTTACAGCGGCACGCAGTTCTACGACCGCGCGGAGATCAAGGACGCGCTCTCCTATCTGCGGCTCGTCGCCTTCCGGGACGATCTCTCCTTTGCCCGCGTCGTCAACCGCCCCAAGCGCAACATCGGCGAGCGGCGGATGCGGGCGCTGCGCGAGTACGCGGAGGAGAACGGCTGCTCCCTCTTCCAGGCGCTCCGCGTCTGCGCCGAGACGGAGCTGTTCGCTCCCACGCAGGCGCGCTCCTTCCTCCGTCTGATCGACGGCTGCGCCGAGCGCGCGGGGCGGGAGCCGATCTCCGAGCTGCTCTCCCGGCTGCTTGACAAGAGCGGCTACGAGCACGCCCTGCGCACCGAGGGGGATAACAACCGCCTCGACAATCTCGCGGAGCTGAAGCAGGCGGTCTACGAATACGAGACGACCTGCGGAGAGGAGACGGACCTCGCCTCCTACCTGGAGCACGTCGCCCTCTATTCCGCCTCCGACGACGGGACGAGCCGCAACGCCGTCCGGTTCATGACGGTGCATACCGCGAAGGGGCTGGAATTTCCGAACGTCTTCCTCGTCTCGATGTCCGATTCGATCTTCCCGTCGAAAAAGACGGATTCCGCCGCCGCGATGGAGGAGGAGCGCCGGCTCGCCTTCGTCGCCGTGACGCGGGCAAAGGACCGCCTCTTTTTCACCGACAGCGAGGGGCGCGGGCACGACGGCGACTACCGCTATCCCTCCCGCTTCCTGCTCGAGATCGACCGGCCGCTCCTCCGACGCGAGCCGGAGCCGGACGAGGCGCTCCTGCGGGAGGCCGCGCAGGCCGCCGCGCAAAGCGAAAAACTCCTCGCCGCGCGCGAGGGGACGACCGAGTTTTCCGTCGGGGACCGGATCCGCCACTCCGTGATGGGGGAGGGAGAGATCGTCGGCGTCGACGACCGGCAGGGCGCGTACCTGATCAAGTTTGATATCCTCCCCACCGAGCGCAAGATCAGCTTCCGGGCGAAGCTGGAAAAGGCGTGAAAAAACGCCCCCGCGGACGGATTTCCGTCCGCGGGGGCGTCCTTTCTTTTTTTCGATTATCCCAGCGTATCGAAGTCGTAATCGAGCAGCTCGTAGAGGGCGTTGATGCGCAGGCGGGGCATGGGGATCTCGGGGAACTCCCAGCTCCCGGTAGTGCGGATCCAGACGGGGGTGTAGCCCGCGGCGCGCGAGCCTTTCACGTCGTTTTCCTCGCTGTCGCCGACGTAGCAGAGCTCCTTTTCCGGCAGGCCGAGGCGGCGCGCCATGATATGGAAGATCTCGGGATCCGGTTTGTCGATCCCGACCTCCTCGCTGACGATCACCTCGTCGAAAAATCCGTCAAGCCCGATCATTTCCAGCTTTTTGCGCTGGAGGGCGCTTTTCCCGTTTGTGATGACGGCGAGCCGGAGCCCCCGGCGGCGCAGCTCCTCCAGCGTGGGCCGGGTATAGGGGAAGGGAACGGCGACGCGGGCAAAGGTCTCCCACAGGAAGGCGCCGAGCTCCTCCGGCGACGGCGCGGGCGGGGCGAAGACGCCGGTCTTTGCCAGCTCTCCGAACATCCGCTCCCAGCCGAAGTGTACGAATTTTTTGTCCGCGGCGATCCAGGTGCTCGTGAGCTGCGCGTCGGTCACGCCCTCCGCGAGCGCAAAGCGCTCCCGCGCTTCCGGCAGGATCTTGCAGAGGGTGGCGTAGCGATCAAAGAGCGTGTGATCGACGTCGAATACCGCGCCCCGGATCACAGCGCGCTCCTTGTGATCGCCGTCTCAAAGCGCTCTGCCGCGCCGGGAGCGAGCCGGATGAAGCCGCCGTCGTTGAGTCCGTTGACGCGGCCGGCCTGCGGCTCGACGCAGATAAAGCCGGCGTTCCCGCCGCCGTTGTAGACGATCCAGTGGTCAAAGTTCCCGGAGACGGTATAGAGCCAGTCCCCGATCCGGGCGGTGTGTCCGCCGGAGCGGAAGTAGCCCACCAGCGCGGTGCCGCGGGGGTCAAAGCCGGCGGCGACCTTCTTTTCCGTTTCGTTGAGCGGGCCGTAATGGGTGGGGATCAGCCGCTCGTTCCGGCGGTGCGCCTCTGCGAGCGGGACCTGAACGTAGCCGCTCTCCGGGAAGGTGGTGTGCAGGGCGAAGGTGAGCGGCATATCGGTCTCGCCGGTGTTCTCCACCTCAAAGGCGCGGTGATAGCCCTCCCCGTCGAGCCGCACGGTAACGGTCAGCCGGAAGGGGAAGGGGTAGGCGTCTCCCCGGTTTTCATAGAAAAGAGAGGCGGAGGTCTCCGCCGTCTCAAGGACGGAGAAGGGGAGGGACCAGAGCATCCCGTGCAGGTTGTTGCGGAGCTTCGGCTCGTTCAGGGGCAGGAGACAGCGCCTCCCGTCAAAGACGAAGGCGGCGCCGTCGGTACGGTTGGCGGGGAGGAGGATCGGCGATCCGTGCAAAAAGGGATTTTCCGCCAGCTCGGCGAGATCGCCGAGGGGACGGAGAACGTCGGTATTTTCCCAGGTCAGGCGGACGGTGTTCGCGCCGGTGTGCGGCAGGATCTCCGCGCTCCAGCTCCCGCAGGTGAGTTTGATGGTATCGGGCAGCATACGTTTCCTCTTTTCTGACGTTTGCGATATCTGTATGATAGCAGACCGCGGGCTTTTTGTCAAGAAAGGGAGAGGGAGAACGCCGAGTGTTCTTAAGGACACTCGGCGAACGATGTGTTCCGCTGACAGCGGAACGTGATGTACGGCTGCGCCGAATGATGCGCCCTTCGGGCATG
>CACYYS010000038.1 GCA_902778725.1 uncultured Ruminococcus sp. | reverse complement strand
ATGCGCCTGCTCGGAGCGGAGCTTTCCCTTTACCGGGCGGAGGCGGCGCTGGCGCCCCTGCCGCTCTGAAACAAAAAGCAAGACCGGATCTCCGGTCTTGCTTTTTGTTTCAATAGGCAAAATACCCTTCGGCGCAGAGCAGCTCCGCGATCAGTACGGCGCCGCCGGCGGCTCCCCGCAGCGTGTTGTGGGAGAGCCCGACGAACTTCCAGTCGAAGATCGGGTCGGGGCGCAGCCGCCCGACGGAAACGCCCATCCCACCGTAGAGGTCGCGGTCCAGCCGCGCCTGCGGGCGGTCCGGCTCATCGAAATAGGTCACAAAGCGCTTGGGGGCGCTTGGGAGCGCGAGCGCCTGCGGCTTGCCGGAAAAACTCTCCCATGCGGCGAGGATCTCCTCGCGCGTCGGCTTTTTCTCAAATTTGACGAAAACGGCGGCGGTGTGCCCGTCGGAGACGGGGACGCGGAGGCATTGCGCGGAGATCAGGGGAGAGGAAGCGTTGACGATGCGGCCGTTTTCCACGGTCCCCCAGATCTTCAGGGGTTCCCCTTCGCTCTTTTCCTCCTCGCCTCCGATATAAGGGATCACGTTATCCTCGATCTCGGGAAAATCGCGGAAGGTTTTGCCCGCGCCGGAGATCGCCTGATAGGTCGTGACCATCACCTCGGTCGGACGGAAGGGGAGGAGCGGGGTCAGCATCGGAACGTAGCTCTGGATCGAGCAGTTCGGTTTGACGGCGATAAAGCCCCGCTTGGTCCCGAGGCGTTTTCTCTGCGCGGGGATCAGCGCGAGATGCGCGTCGTTGATCTCCGGGATCACCATCGGGACGTCCGGCTCTCCGCGGTTGGCGGAGTTGTTGGAGACGACGGGGATCTCCGCCTTGGCGTAGGCGATCTCCATCGCTTTCGTATCCGCCTTCGGCATATTGACCGCGCAGAAGACAAAGTCGACAAGCTCTCCCATCCCCGCGACGTCGGCGGCGTCGCGCACCGGTAACTTTGCAAGGGACTCCGGCATCGGGACGTTCAGCTTCCAGCGGCCCTCGACCGCCTCGCGGTAGGTCTTGCCCGCGGAACGCGCGCTGGCGGCAAGCGCCGTGACCCGGAAGTAAGGGTGATCGGCGAGCAATACGGCAAAGCGCTGACCGACCATGCCGGTCGCACCGATGATGCCGACTCTCAGTTTTTCCATAAGCACCTCGCAAGAAAAGTGATATTAACAGTATAGCACCGCCGCAAAATGCTGTCAATCGCTCCTTTCGGGAAAAAAACGCGACTTTTTCCTTCTTTCTTGTTCAAATAGCAAAAAATTCCCTTTCTCTCTTGCGGAGAGAGGAAAAAAGGAGTATAATTCTGGTACAAAAACAGAAAGGGACCGGGTAGAGAACAGGACATGCTCAACCAGAAACTCGCGGCGCGCTGTCTCGCCGCCAAACGCGCGCTTTTCGACAAAGCGTATTCCGACCTCAACGCAAGACAGCGGGAGGCCGTTTTTGCCGGGAGCGGACCGCTGCTCGTCCTCGCGGGCGCGGGGAGCGGGAAGACCACGGTCCTCGTCCGCCGGATCGCGTATCTGATCAAATACGGGAACGCCTACCGGTCCGAGCGGATCCCGGAGACGCTCGACGAGGAAGCGGTCTGCGAGTACGAGACGGCCGCGGCGATGCTCTCGCCCGCCGAGCTGCCGACCTTTCTCGCCGATTTTTCGGAGGATACCGTCCGTCCCTGGAACATCCTCTCCATCACCTTCACCAACAAGGCGGCAAACGAAATGAAGGCGCGGCTTTCCGCCATGCTCGCCGATCTCCCCGTCGGAGAGGGGGAAAAACCCGCGAGCGAGGAGATCTGGGCGGGGACCTTCCACTCCGTCTGCCTGCGCATCCTGCGCCGGGACTGCTCGCTGCTCGGCTACCTCCCCGGCTTTACGATCTATGATTCCGACGATACGAAAAAGACGGTCATCGCCGCGATGAAGGAGCTGAAGATCGATAAGGACGCGCTCGATCCCCGGGCGTGCGTCTCCGTCATCAGCCGCGCAAAGGATTCGCTGCTCTCGCCGGAGGCGTTTGCAAAAGAGGCGGCGACCGAGCGTATGCGCGACGCCGCGGCGGTCTACGCGGAGTACGAAAAACGCCTGCGCGCCGCCAACGCGATGGATTTTGACGACATCATCCTAAACACCGTCCGTCTCCTGGAGGAGAATCCGGAGATCTTAGACCGCTACGCGCGCAAATTCCGCTATATTTGCGTGGACGAGTATCAGGATACGAACGCGGCGCAGTTCCGTCTCTGCGAGCTGCTTTCCTCCGTGCACAAGAATATCATGGTCGTCGGCGACGACGATCAGAGCATCTACGCCTTCCGCGGCGCCACCGTGGAGAACATCCTGCATTTCGACGATGCGTTCCCGGACGCGCATACCGTCAAGCTGGAGCAGAATTACCGCAGCACCCAGAACATTCTCGACGCCGCCAACGCCGTGATCGCCCACAACAGCGCCCGCCACGCGAAAAAGCTCTGGACGGAGGGCGAGCCGGGGGAGCGCGCGGAGATCGTGCGCGTCCCCGACCAGAACGCCGAGGCGCGCTATCTCTGCGAGGTGATCCAGCGCCGGAAGGCGGAGGGCGGCCGCTACGCCGACAACGCGGTCCTCTACCGCGTCAACGCGCAGTCCGGCAGTCTGGAGACCGCGCTGATGAAAAGCGGCATCCCCTACCGGGTCCTCGCGGGCACCCGCTTTTACGACCGCAAGGAGATCAAGGATATTCTCGCCTATCTCTGCCTGATCGAAAACCACGGGGACGACCTGCGTCTCCGCCGGATCATCAACGAGCCGAAGCGCAAGATCGGAGACGCCGCGCTCGACGCCGCGGCGCGGATCGCGGAGGAGGAGGGGCTCTCTCTGTTCGACGTGATGAAGGGAGCGGGGGACTATCCCTATCTCAGCGCTTTCGCTCAGCGTTTTCTCCTCTTTTCCGGGATGATCGAGGAGCTGACCGAGTTCTCCCGTGTCGCATCCGTTTCCGAGCTTGTCGAGCGCGTCATCACCTCGACCGGATACAAAAAAATGCTGACCGACGAGGGGGAGGAGGCGCAGGACCGTCTCCAGAACCTCGAGGAGCTGATCTCCGGCTGTGTGGAGTACGAACAGCGCAGCGAGGAGCCGACCCTCTCCGGGTATCTTGAGGAGATCTCGCTCCTCTCCGACGTCGATAAATACGACGAGGAGGCGGACGCCGTCGTCCTGATGACCATCCACAGCGCGAAGGGGCTGGAATTCTCCAACGTCTATCTGCCGGGCATGGAGGAGGGGATCTTCCCCGGGCAGAAGGTCACGGCGGATCCGGGCGAGCTCCCGGAGGAGCGGCGCCTCGCCTACGTCGCGATCACCCGCGCGAAAAAGCGCCTGACGATGATACACGCAAAGGAGCGCCTCCTTTACGGGCGCACGACCTACAATCCCCCCAGCCGCTTCCTTGCGGAGATCCCCGAGGAATACGTGAAAAAGACCGATCTCTGTCCCGCCCTCTCGCCGCGCGCGGCGTTTATCGGCACGGCCCGCTCCTATCGGCCGGAGCGGCGGGCGACGGCGTTTCCCTCCGTTTCGCCGGGTCTGCGGCCAAGCCGGCCGACCCCCCCGTCCTTCTCGGTCGGGGACCGTGTGCGCCATCTCACCTTCGGAGAGGGGACGGTCGCCGCGCGGACGGATATGGGGGGCGATATCCTCTATGACGTGGAGTTCGATACCGCTGGCCGCAAGCGCCTGATGGGCAGCTACGCAAAGCTCGCGTCCGTCAAGTAAGACGGGGGACTTGCAAACGTCGGAAAGGTGTGATAGAATAACGCTATGATGGAAAAATATCTGGAATGCGGCTTTGTGCAGAACACCCACGGGGTGAAGGGACTGCTGCGCGCAGTGCATTACTGCGACAGCGAAAAGGTCTTTTGCTCGCTGCCGGCCGTCTATCTGAAAAAAGGGGAAGAATACCTTCCCCGGCGCGTCCGCAGCGCCGCCGTGCACGGCGGCGTGATCCTCCTTTCTCTGGAGGGGGTCGATACGCTGGAGACCGCCGTTTCGTATAAAAACAAGACTCTTTACGCCGCGCGGGAGGATCTTCCCGAGCCGGAGGGAGCGTATTTCATCGCCGACCTGATCGGGCTGCCCGTGATCGACGCGCAGACCGGCCGGGTCTACGGCACGCTCTCCGACGTCGTCAATCACGGCGCCTCCGACGTCTACGAGGTCAAAACGGAGACGGGCGTCGCTCTGATCCCCGCGGTGCCTGAATACGTGGCGCGGATCGAGCCGGACCGGGGGATCTTCGTCACGCCGATCGAGGGGATGTTCTGATGCGCTTTGACATCCTCACGCTTTTTCCCGCTCTCTGCGAGACCGTCCTCTCGGAGAGCGTGATCGGGCGGGCGCGCGCCTCCGGCGCGATCGACGTCCGCTGTTATAACATCCGCGATTATTCGCAGGACAAGCATCACCGCGTGGACGATACCCCTTACGGGGGCGGCCGCGGGATGCTGATGGCGGCGCCGCCGGTCTTTGCCTGCTACGAGGCGGTGCTCGCAGACCGCGACCCCGCGGAGGGGGAAGGACGGCGCCGCGTCGTCTACCTCTCGCCGAAGGGGAGGACCTTCGATCAGGGCGTCGCGCGGGAGCTTGCCGCCTATGACGAGCTGATCCTGCTCTGCGGTCATTACGAGGGGATCGATCAGCGGATCATCGACGGGATCGTCGACGAGGAGATCTCGGTCGGGGACTTTGTCCTCACGGGCGGGGAGATACCCGCCTGCCTTGTGACCGACGCCGTCGCCCGTCTGGTGCCCGGCGTCCTGTCCGCCGAGGAGTGCCACGAGGTGGAGAGCTTCTCCGACGGGCTGCTCGAGTTCCCGCAGTATACCCGTCCGTACGATTTCCGCGGGGAAACGGTCCCGGACGTCCTGCTCTCGGGCAATCACGCCGAGATCGACCGCTGGCGCCGCGAGCGCTCCCTGGAGCTTACCGCGCGCCTGCGCCCCGATCTGATCGAAAAGCTGCCTTGCGGGGAGCCCGCCTCCCCGAAGAAAAAAACCGGAGAAAAGCAGTATGCAGACCTACCAGAAGGAGCAAAAAAGCAATAACGGAAGCCTCTTCTCCCGCCTGCTCGCCGGCAGCGTGATCTTAGAGGCTCTGATGCGCTTTTCCCGCGCCTGCCGGACCAAACTGGCGCAGGGCGTTTTCGGCACGTTCTTCACCTCCTACGGCAAACTTACCAAGGCGGCGAAGAAGAGTCTGCTCCTTGACAAGCTGCAGACCGGCTTCGGTCTTGAGGGGCGGGGCGCCGCGTTCAAGCGGCGGATCGCCGCGGGGATCGAGGGCAGCGCGACCGTCCGCCTGGTCAAAAAACTGACCGACGCGCTCTGCGGCGCCTATCTCCGCGTCTGGGGGATGTTCTTCGCCTCCTTCGGCGCCTACACTTTGCTCGTCTTCCTCATCAAGACCTTTGCGGAAAAGGAGACGGGTCTCAACCCTCTCTACTGGATGATCCCGCTCGTCTGTCTCCCGATCTCGATCCCCATGTTCTTTTCCGAGCGCCGGATGGGAGATCTGCTCGCCGAAAGCGCGATCGCGGGCGCCGTCCTTTTCCGGCTCCTCGGTCTGCGGCGCGATTATTTTGAACGCAGGCAGACCGCCGGAGGGAAAAAGAACGCCGCTTTTATCACGGGGATGCTTTTCGGCGCTCTTACCTTTCTTGTGGATCCCGCCGTTATCCTGATCTTCTTTCTTTGCCTCTTCTTCTTTTATACCGTTCTCCTGTCGCCGGAGGCGGGGCTGTCTATCACCTTTTTCTTCTTCCCGTATCTGATCCTGACCGACCATCCGACGGCGACGCTCTTTCTGCTCGTTCTTTCCACCGCTTTCTCCCTCGCGGCAAAGGCGATCCGCGGCAAGCGCTATCTTTCCTTTGATCTGACGGACGCGGCCGTCCTCTTCTTCGCTCTGGTCCTCCTTTGCGGCGGCTTTTTCACCGCCGGAGGCTCCTATCCCATCTCTCTTTTCGCCAGCGTCGGACTGATGCTCGGCTTCTTCCTCTGCGCGGAGCTGCTCACCTCGGCCGATCTGATCCGCCGGGCGATCCGCACGCTGCTTTTCGGTTCGGCCGTCACGGCCCTTTACGGGATCCTCTCGGTCGCCGCGGGGCGGTTCGGTCTCCTCCGGGCTCCCGGCGGCGCCGTCGGAGGCGCGGCCCGCGCCTTTTTCGCCGCCCCGGCGTCGCTCGGCGTTTATTTCGTCCTGCTCCTGCCCTTTGCTTTTCTTGAGCATTCGGTCTCGGAGAAGGGACGCAAGAAGTTTTTCCGCATGCTCCTTTCTGCGGCGGCGTTCGCCTGTCTCCTCCTCACGGGGGAGAGCGGCGCGATCGTCGCGGGTGTGATCGCCGTACTCGTCTACCTGCTCCTCCTCACGCCGAAGACCTTTGTCGTCCTGCTCCTTCTCCTCTTTTTCCTTCCTTTTGCTTTCTTTCTCCTGCCGGGGCAGGTGACGGCGCGGGTGATGACGGTCGTCTCGGAGGCGAGCGTTTCGGCGGGTCCGGTCCTGCGCGCTTCGCTCTCCCTGCTCAGGGACTTCTGGCTCGGGGGCATCGGCGCCGGCGCCGACAGCTTCGGCAAGGTCTACGATTCCGTTGCCCCGCACTATATCGGCGGCGCCTCGGACGCCGGCAGCCTCTTTTTGCAGATCTTCCTCTCGCTCGGGATCATCGGTCTGCTCGCCTTCCTTGCGATGATCCTCGTTTTCTCCGTTTCGTCCTTTACGGTCGTTCGTTATGAAAGCGATTTCCGCTTCCGTCTGACCGGCGCCGCGTCGGTGTCCGCCGTCGCGGGGGCGCTGGTCAACGGATTGTCTGATTATATCTGGAACGATTATCGTATCTTCTTCCTCTTTTTCTGTGTTCTCGGGATCGGCACGGCGGCGCGCCGCTGCGGCGACCGGGAACGGGAGAGGAGGCAGGGCCTGTCCCTCCAGGACAAGGAAAACTGCGAGATCGTCCTGAAACTTTCCGGGAGGTAATATGAAAAAAGCAAATCATGCGGCGCAAAAGCCGCGTCGGCGCTTCAACGTCGCGGACGCGGTCATCCTGCTCCTCGTCGTGGCGGTCGGCGCCCTTCTGTACTGGGCGTTCTTCGGTACCGGGACGATCGCAAATCTCTTCGGCAAAGGGGAAAAGACGGTCACGCTCGAGTACAAGGTGCTGGTCGAGGGCGTCAAGACCGAGTTCTCCTCCCGGGTAAAGGCGGGGGACGTCCTCTATCAGGAGACGGGCCGCCGCTCGCTCGGCCGCGTCGAGGAGGGGATCGTCGTTGCGCCGTACAAAGAGGAAGTTTATATCAACGCCGAGTACGACGAGAACGGCGCCCTGATCTCCGATCCGGGCAAAAAAGGCGCGCTCCTCTTTTCGGAAAAGCCGGGCTGCGTCAACGTCACGATCCCCCTTTCCGCCCGCGCGACAGAAAAGGCGGACGGATACTACGTGGACGGGATCCGCATCTCCTCCGGCACGGAGCTGGAGCTCCAGTTCCGGGATTTCTGGGGACGGGGAACGGTCGTTGAAGTCGTCGTATCAGAGGATAACGGAGGGACGGACTGATGGCAAATGAAGAAAAGAACGCCCGCAAAAAACGGCGCAGGCTGAACGTCGTCGACTGGATCATCATCGCGGCGCTTCTCCTTTGCCTTGTCGGCGTTTATCTGCGCTATTATGAGGGAAAGACCCCCCTCTCGAAAAACGATCTCACGGACGCAAAGATCTATTTTTCGCTTTCCGACGTCGCGCCTTCCGCCTATGACGGATTTGTGGAAGGCTCCGCCGCTTATAACGGAGACGGCGTGCAGATCGGCACGGTCGCGGGGAGCGACGAGTTCTCCGTCGGCCCGGCGAAGTATTACGTGACGACGCGGACGGGCGAGATCGCGGAGATGTATACGACCGGGGACCGGGTCGACATCAACGGCGTGCTCAACTGCCGCGGCGTCTTCTCGGAGTACGGCTATCTCGTCGACGGCAAGACCTGCGTCGCCCCGGGGCAGACGATCCTGCTCACCACAAAGGAACTGACGGCGGCGGTCCTGATCACCGACGTGATCGAAACAAAGCCGTGACGGGCTTTTCCCCTCTTTTTTCCTCCGTACAGAGAAATTAAAAAAAACTATTGATTTTGTAAAAAATCTTTGATACAATATGATGTATTAGAAGAACCTTCTTCAATTTTTCCTTGATAGGAGAGATGCAGCATGATTTCGCGCACGGTAACGGTAAACAACAACTACGGTCTGCACGCAAGGCCGGCTACCTTTTTTATTCAAAAGGCCAATTCTTACAAAAGCTCCATTTGGGTGGATAAGGACGAGCGCCGCGTCAACGCAAAGAGCCTGCTCGGCGTCCTGTCCCTCGGGATCGAAAAGGGCATGGCTATCAACCTGATCGCGGACGGAGTCGACGAGGAGGCGGCGATCGACGGACTTGCCGCTCTGATCGAGACGGGCTTCGCCGAATAAAAAAGAAGAAAAGAGATTTTGAGCGATCAGTGCGTGCCTCGGCTCGCGGTGATCGCTCAAACTTATGATGATGGCGGATAACAGGATTCGAGAAAAACTGCTGGCTAAAGCGAACGAGCTTGCCCTCCTCCCCGGCGTCTATCTGATGAAGGACGGAGAAGGGAAGGTCATTTACGTCGGCAAATCCCGCAAGCTCCGCAACCGCGTTTCCCAGTATTTCCAGAACGGGGAGAAGAATATCAAGACCGCGAAGATGGTGGCGGCGGTGCGGGATTTTGAGACGATCTGCGTCACAAACGAGGCGGAGGCTCTGACCCTCGAGAATGAGCTGATCAAACTTCATATGCCGCGCTTCAACATCAAGCTCAAGGACGCGAAAGCCTATCCTTATATTAAAATAACGGTCGGGGACGAGTATCCCCGCATCGTGTACACCCGCAAGCGGGAGACGGACGGGGCGCGCTATTTCGGTCCCTTCCCGGACCAGACGGCGGCAAAGAGCCTGATCGCGACGGTCTGCCGCGTGATCGGGATGCCGGACTGCAAGCTCGTCTTTCCGCGGGATATCGGCAGCAAGCGTCCCTGCATCTACCGGGAGATGCACCGGTGCGTCGCTCCCTGCGCGGGCGATCTCTCTCCCGCGGAATACCGGAAGACGGTGGAGGACGCGATCTCTTTTCTTTCCGGGAACACGGCGCAGGTCCGCCGGTCGCTGAGCGAGCGGATGAAAACGGCGGCGGAGGAGGAACGCTACGAGGCGGCCGCCCATTACCGGGACAGCATCAAGGCGTTCGACGCGCTCCGCCAGAGGCAAAAGATCCTCGGCTCGCCGGAAAAGGACCTTGATGTGATCGCCTCCGAGACGGGCGAGTTTTCCGCCGTGATCACCGTTTTCTCCGTCCGGGGCGGCGCGCTGCTCTCCAAGGAGGACTTTGTGCTGAACGGGGACGAGGCGGTCGGCTTTGAGGATCTGACCTCCTTTGCCTCCGGTTACTATTCCTCGCGCGAGTCGCTGCCTCCGCTCCTTCTGCTTGAGAGCATCCATCCGGATAACGAGGACGACGTCAGCGCGCTCGAGACCTACCTTACCCGCGTCGCGGGGCATAAGGTGGGCGTCTCCGTTCCCGTAAGGGGAGAAAAACGGGCGCTCTGCCTGATGGCAAAGAAAAACGCGGCGGAAAAACTCCGCGTGAGCGAAAAGAGAGAGGAGAACGTCCTCTTTTCCCTTGTCCGTCTCGGCGCCCTGCTCGGGCTGGAGACGGTCCCGAGGCGGCTGGAAGCGTACGACGTTTCCAACTACGGCAGCGAGCAGATCCGCGCCGCTATGATCGTCTCGGAGGACGGCGTTTTCCGCAAAAAGGACTATCGCGTCTTCCGGATGGAGGACGGAAAACAGGACGACTTCGCCTCGATGCACGAGGCGGTCTACCGCCGTCTGACGCACAACGCGCGCGAGGGGGAGGAAAAGATGCCGCCCCTGCCGGACGTGATGCTGATCGACGGCGGGGAGCAGCACGTCGCCGAGGCGAAGGCCGCGGCGGCGGAAGCGGGCGTCTCCCTCCCGATCTTCGGTATGGTCAAGGACGACCGCCACCGCACGCGCGCACTGACGGACGGTGTGAGCGAGATCGGGATCGCGCGGGAGCCGGAGGTCTACCGCCTGATCTACGGGATCCAGGAGGAGGTCCACCGCTTCACCTTTTCCCGTACCGAGGCGGGCAAGAGAAAGACCCTGCGCCGCTCCTCGCTTGAGAAGATCGGGGGAGTGGGGAAGGTGAAGGCCAAGCGCCTGCTCGAATACTTCGGCGGGCTGGAGGGCGTCCGGCGTGCGGAACGCGCGGAGCTGGAAAACAGCGGGATCGGCGTGAGCGCCGCCACCGCCGTTTACGCCCATTTCCATCCCGACGGCAAAAACAGAGAATAAAGATCAGAAAGGGATCGTTTTATGCGGATCATCACAGGGAGCGCCAGAGGGACCAGACTGCTGACGCTGGAGGGAGAAGCGACAAGACCGACGGGGGAGAGAGCGAAGGAAGCCCTTTTTTCCATGATCCAGTTTGAGATCGAGGACAAACGGGTCCTTGATCTTTACGCCGGTTCGGGTCAGCTCGGGCTGGAGGCGCTGAGCCGCGGCGCCGCCTACTGTATGTTCGTGGACTCAAATCCCGAGGCGGTCGAGATCATCAAAAAGAACGCGGAGAAGACCAAGCTGAGGGACCGGATGCGGGTCATCGTCTCGGACGTCTGCAATTACGTCCGCAAATGCGCGGGAGGGGAAAAATATCACATCGTGATGATCGATCCTCCCTACGCGAGCGGTCTGGTCTATCCCACTCTGGAGAGGCTGCTTGCTTCCGACCTGCTCGCGCCGGGCGCGCTCGTCTTCTGCGAGAGCGACCGGGAGGAGCTTTTCGCCGACCGGCCGGACCTGCTCGAAAAGCTTTCTCTGCGCCGTTATTCTTCCTACGGGAAGATCAAGCTCTATCTGTTGGAAAAAAAGACGGAGGAGTCCGAATGAAGGAAAAACTCGCCTTGACCGTCCTGGTCTCGGGCAGCTTCGACCCGCCGACCCTGGGGCACCGGTTCCTTGCCGAGCGGGCTTGCGCCTGCTTTGAGCGGGTGATCGTGTGCGCCTTTGTCAACGAGAACAAGCGTTATCTTTTCTCGGAAGGGGAGCGCCTCGAGCTTCTCCGGGAGACCTGCGCCGGTCTTCCCGTTTCCGAAGTCCGTCTGTTTCCCGGTATGCTGGCGGATTTCTGCGCGCAGAACGGCGTGTCCGTCATCCTGCGCGGCGTGCGCGGGGAAGAGGACCTTGGCTACGAGCAGGCGATGGCGGAGGAGAATTACCGCCGTTTTCCCGGCGCCGTGACCGTTTTCGTCCCCTGCCCGCCCACCCTGAGGGGCTGCAGCTCCACTCTGGCGCGTCAGACTCTCCAAAAAGGGGAAGCGCCGACCGCTTTTATGGGAGAGATCCCCGCCCGCGCGGCGCTGCGTCTCCTCCGCTCGCGCAGGGGTGGGGGAAAATAAAACGACTTTTTGCCCCTTTTCGGGGAAAAACCACGCACTGTGGGGAGCCGATCGCAGGATCGGCTTTTTCTTTTATGAAAATTGCCCAAAAATCCGGGGCAATTTTTTCTTTTTCCGGCGAGAAAAATTTCAAAACCTCTTGCAAAACAAAAAAAGAGGCCTTATAATATAAGCAAGTGGGGAGATGTGGATAACTTCTCCACGAAAATGTCTAAAAATGGGTAACGAGTAGAATGGATCTGAACATTTTTTGCAGGGAGTACCGGTATTCCCTCGACGCAAAAAACAGAATATTCATTCCCGCCAAGTTTCGCGAGATCCTCGGCGATTCTTTTGTCGTTACCCGTAAGCTGGAACGCTGTCTCGCTCTTTACACCAAGGAGAAGTGGGAGGAATACGCGGCCAAGATCAACGCGCTCCCGAACTCCCAGGTCGTAGAGCTCAAACGCTTCATCTTTCCGGCCACGCTTGTGGCGGAGCCGGACGGGCAGGGGCGGATCATCATCCCCCCGGATCTGAAGGAATACGCCCAGATCGACAAAAACGTCGTGATCCTCGGCGTCGGCGACCACGCCCAGGTCTGGTCCGAGAAGCTCTGGAGCGAGCAGGAGGCGAAGAGAGACGTCGGCAAGCTCGAGCAGCTTATGCAGGAGCTCGGTCTCTGATGGAAAACGGCTTTTCCCATGTTTCCGTTTTACTGCGGGAAGCGGTGGATGCGCTGGCGGTAAAGCCGGACGGCGTGTATCTTGACTGCACCGCCGGCGGAGGCGGACACAGCGAGGAGATCGCGCGGCGTCTGACCACCGGCCGCCTGATCTCTCTCGACCGGGACGCGGACGCGGTCCGCGCCGCCGGAGCAAGGCTCGCGCCTTACGGGGAGCGGTGCCGTGTGATCCAGGCAAATTTTGCAGACGCCGGCGACGTGCTCGCCGATCTCGGGATCCGGGAACTGGACGGAGCAACGGCGGACCTCGGCGTTTCTTCCTATCAGCTCGATCACGCCGAGCGCGGCTTTTCCTATATGGCGGACGCGCCGCTCGATATGCGTATGGACCGCGATCATACCGCGCTGACCGCCCGGGAGATCGTCAACACCTATTCCGAGGAAGAACTCGCCGATCTCATCTTCCGGTGGGGAGAGGAGCGTTTTGCGCGCCGCATCGCCGCCGCGATCGTCCGGGAGAGGGAAAAAGAGGAGATCTCAGGTACCCTCCGCCTCGCCGAGATCGTGAAAAACGCCGTACCGGCCGCAGCGAGAGCAGGAGGACACCATCCCGCCAAACGGACCTTCCAGGCGATCCGGATCGAGGTCAATTCCGAGATCCGCATCCTCGAGCCGTCGATCCGGACGGTCGTCGGGCTTCTCGCTCCGGGAGGAAGGATCTCGGTGATCACCTTCCATTCCCTTGAGGACCGCGCGGTGAAAGAGACCTTCGCCGATCTCGCGTCCGGCTGTACCTGCCCGCCCGATTTTCCCGTCTGCGTGTGCGGGAGACGGCCGCAGATCCGGATACTGAACAAAAAACCGATCCTCCCCTCGGAGGAGGAGACGGAGACGAACCCCCGCGCGCGGAGCGCCAAGCTCCGTACGGCGGAGAAACTGTAAAAGAGAGGAAAACACGATGACAGGACTCGCAGAGCGCAGGACTTTTTCACCGGCGGCTTCCAACGCCGCGCAGCGCGCGGCGGAGCGGTACCGTGAATACATCCGTTTCGCCAATGAAAAGAAGCTTTCCGACGCCGAGATGCTGAAGCGCGTGGAGGGGCTCGAACGCCGCAGTCCCCTGCGCACGGCCGAGGAGATCTATGCCCGCGCGGGAGAAGGGAAGAAGCAGAGACGCGCCCTGCGCCTGAAGATCAACCGGTTTCCCGCCGCTTCCTTCCTTCTGACGGTCGCTTTCGCGTGCGTACTCGCCTTTGTCGTTTACACCTCCGTCCAGCTCTCCGGCGCCACCCGGGAGCTCAACTCCCTGCGCAGCAGCGTCGCGGCGCAAAGCGCGGAGATCTCCGATCTGCAGAGCAGCATCGAGGCGAAGTACGACCTCGACGAGCTTGAGGATTACGCGATGAACGACCTCGGCATGATCCGCAAGGATAAGGCGTCCAGCGATTATCTTGTCCTCGGAGCAAAGAACGACGTCGTGCTCCACGAGAGCGAGGGGGAGAGCGCCGCGGCGCCCACTCTGCTCAGCGCCTTCCGCGACCGCATCCGGGCTCTCCTGGAATATTTCGGTTGAGCGGGAATATAATTTAACGAAATTTCACTTTTGCCCGTGCCCTTTTTCGGCATGGGCAAAAGGCGGTTAGAAGGGAGGGGTCGAAATGACGGGAAGATCGCTGCTTTATGTCTTTTCCAGACGCAAGCTCCCCGTTTATCTCGCCCTTCTCCTCGCGTTTTCCTTCATCATCGGCAAGCTCTTTTATATGCAGGTCATGCAGTATGACTATTATCAGGAAAAGGTGATCGATCAGGTCACGGTGGAGAGCACGGAGAAGGCGGCGCGAGGCAATATCTACGGCGCCAACATGGAGGTCCTCGCCACCAATATCACCGCGTGGCGCGTCTTCATCTCTCCGCGCGACATCAAAAAGGCGGAGTCGAAGACGAGCGTTTCCCGGGTATTCGCGCGCTTTCGCGGGGAGATGACGGTCAGCGAAACGGAGGGCGCCCTCGACCAGTCCGAGGTGATCTCCCGGGGCCTTGCCGATATCCTCGACGTCGATTACGAGACGATCAAAAAGAAAACAGAAAAAAAGAACCGCCTGGACGAAACGATCAAGGCCCAGGTGGATGAAAAGACCAAAAACCGCGTCCTGGAGTTCGTGGAGCAAAACGGACTCACCAACCAGGTCCACGTCCAGGCGCTCTCGGTGCGCTACTACCCCCACGGCAGCGTGGCGGGCGCCGTGCTCGGCTTTACCGGCACCGACGGGAACGGCCTCTACGGGCTGGAGTATTCCTATGACAGCGAGCTGACCGGCACGCCGGGCCGCTATATCACGGCGCGGGACGGTTACGGCAACGATATGCCCTACGACTACGAGACGTACTTTGAGGCGGAGAGCGGGCTTTCCGTCGTCACGACCATCGACCCCGTGATCCAGAAGTCGCTGGAGCGGCAGCTGGAACTGACCTTCGCATACTCTGCCCCGAACGCGCGCGCGGCCGGCATCGTCATGAACGTGAAGACCGGCGCCATCCTTGCGATGGGCGTCGCGCCCGGCTTCGATCCGAACAGTCCCTACACGCTCAACTCCTGGTATCAGGGACGTCTCGACGCCTCCGGCAAGGAGGAGGGGACGAGCGAATATAACGAACTCAAAAAAGACTATCTGCTCGAAATGTGGAGCAACAAGACCGTCTCCGAACTTTACGAGCCCGGCTCCACCTTCAAGGTCATCACGGCGGCGATGGCGCTGGAGAGCGGCGCCGTCAGGGAGACCGATCACTTTTACTGCAACGGCGCCTACTACGTCGGCGGCTTCAAGACTCCGATCCACTGTCACCTTCTCTGGGGCCACGGAGACGTCACCTTCCGCACCGGCCTGCAAAAATCCTGCAATCCCACGCTGATGGCAACGTCGGAGCGCATCGGCGCCGACCGGTTTTACGATTACTTCGGCGCCTTCGGCTTCTTTGCCCGGTCCGGCGTCGATCTGCCCGGCGAGGCGCTCACCTACTTCCACAGCAAAGAGGGCTTCGGCCCCGTCGAGCTCGCGGTCGCCTCCTTCGGGCAGCGCTTCAAGACCTCGATGATCCAGCAGATCACCGCCATTTCCTGCGTCGCAAACGGCGGTAATCTGATCACTCCGCATCTTCTCTCCGCGCTGGTAGACGAAAATGGCAAGACCGTATACAGTTACGAGCCGGAGGTGAAGCGCCAGGTCATCAGCGAGAGCGTCTCCCGTCAGATCAACGACATCCTCGAGGAGAGCGTCTTTGTGCAGGGCGGCAACCCCAACGCCTACGTCAAGGGCTACCGCGTCTCCGCCAAGACCGGGACCTCGGAAAAATTCGACGTCCTCGACGAAAACGGAAATTCCTATCTGCGCGTCGGCTCCACGGTCGCCTACGCTCCGGCGAACGATCCGGAGATCGCCGTCCTGATCATCGTGGACGAACCGACCTGCTCCAATACCTACGGCAGCAATGTGGCGGCGCCATACGTCGCGCAGCTTCTCTCGGAAGCGCTCCCTTATCTCGGATTCGAGCCCTCCTATACGGCGGAGGAGCTCGCCACGCTGGAGATGAACGTCGGCAACTACGTCGGTCTCTCGGTCAGCGAGGCGAAGGAGAAGGGAAGGAGCGCCGGACTCACCGTCGACGTGGTCGGGGACGGCGCCACCGTCACAAGCCAGGTCCCCTCAAGCGGTGTCTACGTCACAAAAGGATCCGCCCGCGTCGTTCTGTATACCGGAAACGAACTTGCCAAAAACAGTATCACCGTCCCGGACGTTGCGGGCCAGACGGCAGCCGCTGCGTCCCAGACTCTTGTTAACGCGGGCCTCAGCGTTCACGTCATCGGCGCGACGGACGCCGGGACCACCGGAGCCGTCGTGATCGAGCAGTCCCCCTCGGCGGGAGAAGTCGTCACCAAAGGAACGGTCGTTACGATCACCATGCGCCACCTCAGCAACACAGACTGAAAAAATGCAGGACGTATATTGAAAAATATACGGAGGCGTTTTTGAAAGCAAGTGAACTGATCCGTCTTTCCGACAGCGAGTCCTCGGTGCGCTGCGAGGCGCCCGGCGACAGGGAGTTTCCCGGCGTTTCCCGCGACTCCCGGACCGTCCGTCCGGGTGAGATCTTCGCACTCCTTTCCGGCGTGCGAGGGGACGGGATGCGCTATCTGCGGGAAGCGGAGGGGAAAGGCGCCGGCGCGATCCTCACGGACGACCCCGCGCTCGTGACCTCGCTCCCCCGCATCCTGACCGACCGCGTCCGCGCGGTGTACGCCCGCTTCTGCGCGGCTTTTGCCGGCAACCCGCAGAGGACCGTACGTCTGTTTGCGGTCACCGGTACCAACGGCAAGACCTCGACCTCCTTTCTCGCGGAGAGTATCCTCTCGGCATCCGGCCGGAGCACGGCGCTGATCGGGACGACGGGCGCCCGCTGCGGCGGCTCGGTCTTCCCGTTCCCGGATGAAAAAAGCGGCGTTTCCCAGATGACGACGCCGGATCCGGAGATCCTTTATCCGCTGCTCGCCCGCCTCGCGGAAAGCGGGGTGACCGACGTCGTGATGGAGGCGTCCTCCCATTCCCTTGCCCTTGACAAGCTCGACCCCCTCCGCTTCCGCTGCGGGATCTATACCAATTTTTCTCCCGAGCATCTCGACTTTCACGGCACGATGGAGGATTACCGCCGCGCAAAATGCAAGCTGGCGCCGCTCTGCGGCACCGTCCTCTACAACGGGGACGATCCGACGTGGCGGGAGACCTTTTCCGGTATGCCGGGCGCCCGCTCCTTCGGCCTCGGGGAGGCGTATTACCGCGCAAAGGATCCGGCGGTCCGTCCGCTCGGCGGCGTGCACTACCTCCTCTCCTCGCAGGACGCGGTCTTCGCGGTCGCATCGCCTCTTCCCGGAGTTTTTACGGTCTATAATTCTCTCGCGGCGGCGGCTCTCGCTCTCGCGGAGGGGATCCACCCCCTGATCATTGCGGAGACGGTCCGCTCGATCTCCGCGATCCCCGGCAGGATGGAGCGGGTCCCCCTCGACCGCACGAAAAGCGATTTTGCCGTTTATCTTGATTTTGCTCACACCGAGGCGGCGCTTCGCAGCTTGCTTTCCTCCCTCTCCCCTCTCCGGAAGGCGGGACAGAGAGTGATCGCCCTCTTCGGCTGCGGAGGCGACCGGGACCGGAGCAAGCGCGCCCCGATGGGGAGGGCGGCGTGCGAGCTCTCCGACTATGTTTACATCACAGAGGACAATTCGCGTACCGAGGATCCGGAGCGCATCTTCCGGGACATTCTCAAGGGAACGCAGGGATATGAAAACTATCGCGTGATCCCCGACCGGAGGAGCGCGATCCGGCAGGCGATCCTCGACGCCCGGGAGGGCGACGTGATCATCCTGGCCGGGAAAGGACACGAAACGTACGAGATCGACGCCGCGGGGAGACGCCCCTTTTCCGAGAGGGAGATCGTCCTGTCCGCGGCAAAGGAAAAATACGAAGGAAAGAAGAGAAGTCAAAATGAGCACTAAACTGGGAATGGGAAGCATCAGCGTGACCGAGCTTGCCGCCATGATCGGCGTCACGCCCGTGTATTACGGGAATGATAAGCAGATCGAACTCACGGGGGTCGACACCGATTCCCGCACCGTCGCCGAGGGGGATATCTTTGTCGCGATCCCGGGTGAGAAGTATGACGGAGCGGATTTCGCCGCTTCCGCCGTTCTCTCGGGCGCGCGCTGCGTGATCTCCGCCCGCTGTCCCGATAAGGCGGAGGAACTCGGCAAAAGCTTCGCCTTTCTGCAGACGGAGGATCCCTGCGGCGCTCTCTCCCGCTTTGCCACCGAGTATAAAAAGCGCCGCCGCATCCGCACGGTCGCCGTGACCGGCAGCGTCGGCAAGACCACGACCAAGGAGATGATCTCCGCCGTCCTCTCGCAGAAATTCCGGGTCGGCAAAACGCAAGGCAATCTCAATACCGACATCGGTCTTTCGATGACGGTGCTCGGTTTCGGCCCCGAGACGGAGGTCGCCGTCCTCGAGATGGGGATGAGCAACTTCGGCGAGATCGAAAAACTCTCGCGGATCGCGGAGCCGGACTACGGGATCATCACCAACGTCGGTACTTCGCACATCGAATTTCTCGGTTCGCGCGAGAACATCGCAAAGGCGAAATCCGAGATCGCGGTCGGTCTGCGCGAGGACGGGATGCTCGTCCTCTGCGGAGACGAGCCGCTCCTCCGTCCGCTTGCCGGCGGCAGGCACCGGACCGCTTTTGTTTCCGTCTACGCGACGGACTGCGAGTACCGCGCGGAAAATATCCGCTACAGCGATATGAAGACCACCTTCGATCTGATCCGCCGCGGCGAGAGGATCGGAGATGTCGTGATCCCCGCGCTGGGGCTGCACCACGTCTACGGCGCGCTCTTTGCCGCCGCCATCGCCGACAAATTCGGCCTCACGGAAGGGGAGTTCCGGGAGGGACTGCTCGCCTTCCGCAACGCGGCGATGCGCCAGAGCATCAGTGACGTCGGCGGCGTCACCGTCATCGACGCAAGCTATAATGCAAGTCCGGAATCCATGCGCGCCTCGCTCAGCGTCCTCTGTGAGCTCGCGGCGGAGAAGAACGCCCGCAAGATCGCCCTCCTCGGCGATATGCGGGAGCTTGGCAGCGAGACGAGACCTCAGCATGAAAAGGTCGGGGAGTTTGCGGCGTCGCTCGGG
>CACYYS010000037.1 GCA_902778725.1 uncultured Ruminococcus sp. | reverse complement strand
ATCGATGATCGTGCTGGAATTGTAATAAGAAACCAGCTCGCGCGCCACCGCCTTCGCTTCGGACAGACGGGATTTTTGCATCGTGACGTCGATATAATAATTGATATGGCTGTGGCTGGTGGCAAAATGCCCCTTGCAGACGCGCAAAAAAAGATTGTTCCGTTTCGTCTGGATCTTATAGGACTGTTTGGAAGGCATAACCGTTCTCCTTTTCCGTTTTCGGGTCGCTCCGTACCTCTGATACGGATCCGTTCCCTGTTCTCCGTTCGCAGAATCCTTTTCTTATTGTGCCACAGAATGACGCGTTTGTCAAATCCTTTTCCTTCCGCGCGGGAGAAAAACGCAAAAAAGCGCGCCGGGCGCCCGCGGGCGCCCGGCGTCGTCTTTGTCTTTGGGAGGAAAACGGCCCGATCCTTCCGGTCTCCGCGCCGTTTCCCGGTCCCGGGCTTATTTTTTGCGTTTGAGGAAACAGATCGCGGCTCCCGCGAGGAGGAGAACGCCCGCGGCGATCCCGGCGGGGAGCGCGTATTTCCGGAGGCCGGACCCGCCGCCGGATCCGGATCCGCCGGGCTCGGCGGCCGTGTCGGGCGCGTCCGTGCCGGTCCCCTCCGGCGCGGACGGTTTGCCGCCCGAGACGGTATCAAAGCCCTTGATCCTCCCGGCGAGGGGGAGGGGGTTGAGATCGACCTCGTAAACGGTATCGAGCGGAGCGGCGATCCCCGAACCGTTCCCGATCGTCACACCGTTTTTGTCCGCCCTGACCGGTTCCGCGATGGCGTAGCGGCTGCCGCTCGCCAGCGCCCCCTTGTAGGCGTGATAGCAGATCCAGAGCTGCCCCGAGGTGTCCGTCACGAAGGAGCCGTGTCCCGTTCCGTTCAGTTCCTTTGACTTATAGAGGATCGACGTGGGGTTCTTCTGCCAGTTTTTCGCGTCGAGCGGATCGCCGCCGAGATATTTCATATATCCGAGCTGATACTCGGTGGTCCAGACGCCGCTGCCGGTATAGGTCAGGAAGACGGTGCCGTCCTCCCCGTAGAGCGCGGTGGAGCCCTCCACGACCGCGGGATAGGCTTTTTTGCCCGTGGCGTTCGGGTTATAGGCGTAACCGTGCTTCTCCCAGTCGTACTCCGGCACGCAGATCACGGAGGGCTCGCCCCGGAGGATCCAGGGGGTCTCCATCTCCATGATGTTGATCGTCTGGTGGAAATCCGCCGTCTCCCGCCCGACCTCGGAGACAAAGAGCGCGTAGACCTTGCCGCCGATGCGGATATCCGACTGCCCGGCGCCCCACCAGCTTGCTCCGTCGGCGACGTCGGGGGCGGTCACGCGCCGCGGGGTGTTGACCTCTCCCGTCACAGGGTCGCCCCAACGTCCCATCAGGTCGTCCCCGTCGAGGCACTTGACGACGTACATCCGGCGCGTCGCGTTCTCCACGCCGTCCTCGGGCGAGCCGATATAGCAGTACCAGCCGCCGTTGCCCTCCCCGATCTCTTCGTCGGTGTAATGATGGATCTCGGCGGACCAGTTGCTCTTGATCCTCGAGGTATACACCTTTTCATAGAGGGCGTAGGTAAGATCGCCGATGTTCGGCGCCTTTACGACCGTGGTCCCGTAGGCGGCGGATCCGGTCAGATAATAGTATCCGTCATGGAAAAACAGCCAGGGGTCGCTCTTGATCTTGACGGGATTGGTGAAGGTCGTCTTCCCGGTAAACGGCGCGTTCGGGTCGATCGTATCCGCCAGTCTGAGGGAGGAGGTCATATCCCCGGCGTGTCCGCTCGCGCCGACAAGCTCCGTGAGATGGGCGAAATCCCCGCCCCGGATCTCCACGTCAAAGCTGCCCCGGTAGCTGCCCGCGTATACGCCGCCCGTCCGCATCGCGGCCGCGATATTGCCGTAGAAGGTCCCGCCCTCGATCAGAAGCGAGACAGCGGAGGAAAAGGAATGTCCCGTCTGGCTCAGGGTCGAAGCGTAGATCCCCTGATAGAAGGTCCCGCCGCGGATCGCCGCGCGGATGTCCCCGCTGTGAGAGGCGGCGCTGCCGAGGGTGAGGTATTCGAGGAACTCGCCGCCGGTCACCGTCAGATCCACCGTCGTATTCTTGCCCGTGTTATCCGACGCGGCCGTGACCTTCTGCCATTTTCCGCTTTGGAAGGTCAGGTCGATATGCTCGTCGGCGACGGCCGTCTGTTTCCCTCCCGTCACCGAGAGATAGGCGCCGGAGGAGGCGTGCGGCGTGCAGCGGATCTTCTCCCCCAGCACGAGCTTGTGGCAGTTGCCGTAGATCTTCGCCTTTTCCGCGTCCGCGGCGAGCGTGATATCCCGGAATTCGGTATCCCCGCCGCAGAGGAAAGCCGTGCGGAAAAGGATGCGCGCCTGCGCGCTCGCGGCGTAGTCGATCCCCTCGTTGCGCGAGGTGACGACGATCGGCGCGGTATTCTTCAGATTCCGCTCAAGGGTCGCGAGCGTGAAGGGACCGCAGACGACCAGGGTCCCGCCGCTCTCTCCGATCGCGGCGTACGCGTCGGAGAGCGAAGAAGAGGCGTCCGCGGCGCTCGCGCCGCTGCCGGACGCGCCGTCACAGAGGAAGAAGACGCCGTCCGTCGCCGTTTCAAAGAGCGGAGCGGCGGAAGAGAGGGCCTCCGGCGAGGGGGCGGCGGCACCCGGATAGAGCTTGCCCTTTACCGAGGTGCCTTCCGTCCGGTATTCGGAAACAGAGCCGCCCGCCGCGCGCAGAGAGAGACTCTCCGTCACGCCGCGGAAGACGACGGTCCCGACCTCTCCTCCGTAGAGGGAAAGGGAGAAAACGCGGACGGATTCCTCCGCCGTGCGGACGCTCCCGATCCTGCCGCCGTAAAGCGTCAGATGCGTCTCCTCTCCGCCGCCGACGACTTCTCCCGTGACCTCTCCGCCCGTCATAACGACGGTCCCCGCTTCCCGGATCCCGGAAAAGGTCCCGCCGGAAAGGTCCGCGCCGCCGAGGAGCAGCGGCTCTCCGCCCGCGGAAACGCGCAGGCTCTCCGCGGCGATGAAGCGTCCTTTTCGGGCGTCGAACGTCCCGCCGGCGATCTCCAGCGATTCAAAGCGCGTCTCGCCTCCCAGCGTGTAGACGCCGCTTACCTGCAGGCGGGCGTCGGAGGACGCGCCCGTGACGACGAGCGGCTCCCCGTGCGCGGGCTCGCTGAAATCCCCGAGCCCGATCCTGCCGAGGATCTTCACGGCGCCGCCGCTCTCCGCCGCCGCCTTCACGGCGGCGGCAAAGGAAGCGGGATCGCTCTCGCTGAGGCCCCTGCCGTTCGCGCCCTCTTTTGCGTAATAGGTCGTTTCGTTCTGCACGGAGGAAAAGCCGGTATAACGGCCGATCGCCGCGCTGTAGGACCCGCGGTAGACCAGGCTGGCGGCGCCGCCCGCGGCTTTGTGCGCCGCCTCGATCGTGCCGTTATAGTAGGAGACCGCCATCTCCCCGACTCCGGCGCCGGAGAGCGTGACTCTGACGTCCCCGATCACGTTGTTGACGGAAACGGTCCCGATCTCTCCGCCCGAGAAGACAGCGTCGGCGTTTCCGTTCAGCGCGCGCTCGTTGTCCCCGGCAAAAAAGAGGGAACGGATCCTTCCGCCCGTCACACGGAGCTCCGCGCTGCCGCTTGTATGTTTGGAGAGCGAGCCCGCGTAGAGCGCCGTGATCTCGCCGCCGCTGACCGTGACGCGGTGCGTCCCCGTGAAGGTGAGATCGACTCCGCCGGAGCTCTGCCGCGACCCGCCGACGACGTACGCAAAGGAGCCGGAGGCGATCGTGACGTGAGAATCAAGGTCGGTCCGGACGGAAGCGCCGGGGCTCTGGAAGCCGCCGACGACGTAGACGCCGCTCTCCTCCCCGTCGAGCCTGGTGTGCGTGACCCCCTCGCCGAAAGCGATGCTGTGATACTGCGCGACGAAGTTGAGCGTGCCGCTGTATTCGATCGGCAGATTCTCAAAGGAGGTATCGCCGTTCAGGATATAACGCAGTCCCTTGCCGAACACGAGTTTGGCGCCCTCCTCGGCGTAGTCCGTTTCCGCGTCGCGGGTCGTCAGGACAAAGGGGACCGAATGGACCGTCTCGCTCACGGTGGAGGAGGCGGTGCAAGCGTTCGTAAAGACGATATACGCCCGGTCCGCCCCGGACTTTTCGGCGATGCGCCAGACCTGCGCGAGCGTTTTTACCGCGTTCGCCGCGTCAAGGCCGCTCGCCCGGTCGTTCCCCCGCTCGGAATTGACGTAAAAATACCCGACCTTTTCCTCCGCCCGCACCCCTGCGCCGAAGGCGGTGAACAAAAGCGCGAAAAAGACAAAAAGTCCCGATATCCGTTTCATCCTGTTTTTTCCTTCCTGCTCAAAAAGGCTTACTGCCCGTAATAGGCGTTTTTCCCGTGCTTTCTGAGATAATGGCGGTCCAGCAGCTCCTGCCGCACGGGTCCGATCTCCGGGGAAAGCAGCATCGCGTGCAGCGCCATACACGCGACCTCCTCCAGGACCGCGGCGTTATGCACCGCTTCCCGCGCGTCCCCGCCCCAGGCAAACGGTCCGTGGCTGCGTACCAGCACGCCGGGGACCGTTTCCGGGGCCGGAGCTTCCGTTTCCGGGACCGGCGCAGACGTCTCCTCCGGGGGCCGATCGCCCGCGCAGGAGGCAAAAAAGACCGGCGCCGCCACCGTCAGGGCAAACAGAACCGAAAAAATCCGCCTCATTGTTTTTTTCATCGTTTTCTCTTTTTCCCCCGCCATCGTTTTTTACCCGTTCGTCTTGAAGCGGAGCATATTCCAGGAGTGCTTTTTCAGGAGGATCTTCCCGTCCGGGCGGAGCCCGACGCGGACGGGCGCGACGCGCTCGGCGTCCTTTTCGTTGACCGCCTTCAGATCGTCCGCGTAAAGCTCGGTGTGTTCGGTCAGCGCGCAGGCGCCGAAGTCCTCCAGCGCGACCTCGAGCTCCATCTCCTCCTCCAGCGAGCGGTTTACCGCGAATACGGTCACTTCCCCCGCCTCGGCGTTATAGATGACGCTTGCGACGAGATAAGGGACGTCCTTGCGCCCTTCCACGTCGTAGGTCCCGCTCTCGGTGAGCGCGCGCAGCGCCGTGCCTCTGCCGTAGTTCGACGCGAAGAAGAAGGGATAGAAGATCGTCTGCGCCCAGGCCTTTCCGCCCTTTTCCGTCATGATGGGCGCGATGACGTTCACCAGCTGCGCGAGGCACGCGATCTTCACCCGGTCCGCGTGGTTCTGCAGCGTCATCAGCATCGAGCCGACGACGAGCGCGTCCTCGAAGTTGTAGACGTCCTCGAGCTGATGGCGCGCCCGCGTCCAGCGGTCCGCGTCGCGGTTCTCCCGATCAGCCTCGATGCTGTGATACCACACGTTCCACTCGTCGTAGGAGAGATTGATCGTTTTGTGCGATTTTTTCTTCGCCTTTACCGCGTCGCAGAGCGCGGCGACGCCGTTGATATAATCGTTTGCGTCCTCGACCTTCGCCAGATACTTTTCCGGATCGTTTTCCTTGTTTGAAAAGTAGGTGTGGAGCGAAATGTAATCGACGTACCCGTAGGTATGGTCGAGCATTTCATAGTCCCAGTCGCCGCACCGGCTCCATCCCGTGGAGCCGCACGCGACAAGCTCGACCGACCGGTCCGCCCGCTTCATCATCTTGGCGGCCTCGGCGGCGAGGAGCCCGTACTGCTCCGCCGTCTTGTGTCCGAGCTGCCAGGGACCGTCCATCTCGTTGCCGAGACACCAGACCTTGACGCCGAAGGGCTTTTCAAAGCCGTTTTTGCGGCGCAGCTCCGCGAAATGCGTATCGGTCTCCGCGTTGCAGTACTCGACCAGATCGGCGGCATCCTGCACGCCGCGGGTGCCGAGGTTGACCGTCATCATGACCTCGCTCCCCGCGCGCTTCGCCCATTCCTGGAACTCGTCGACGCCCACCTCGTTCGTCTCCACCGCGCCCCAGGCAAGGTCCATCCGCTTCGGGCGCTTCGCCTTGTCGCCCGTGCCGTCCTCCCAGCGATAGCCGGACACAAAGTTGCCGCCGGGGTAGCGGACGATAGGGACGTTCAGCTTTTTCACAAGCTCGAGCACGTCGCCCCGGAAGCCCTGATCGTCCGCCGAGGGGTGGTCCGGCTCGTAGATCCCCTCGTACACCGCGCGCCCGAGATGCTCGATAAACGACCCGTACAGGCGCGGATCGATCTCCCCTACCGTGAATTTTCTGTTTCCCGTGATCTTCGCTTTCATAGACGTCTCCTTTTTTGTTTTTATCCCGTTTTTTCCATTATATCTTCTTGACAGGACTCTCGCAATAGTGTATCCTGTCATCATACTGATCTTTTGTGCTTTTCGGAGGTCGCCTTGAAGATACTGAAAATCGGATGCGGCTATCGGCATCCCGCCGGTTTTTCCATCAACAGACCGCAAGGATCCGGGGATTTTCTGCTCCTGATCATCAAGAGCGAGGCGTTTGCCGTTCTGGACGGACAGCGAGGGAGCGTACCGCAGAATAGTGCTATCCTGTTCCAAAAAGGCACGCCGCAGCTTTACGGCTCGGCCGGCGCGGAATTTGTCAACGACTGGATGCATTTTGAGCCGGGACCGTCCGACACGGCGCTGATCGGCTCCCTCGGCGTCCCCCTTGACGCCGTTATCCCGCTGACGGAGCCAGCGGAGCTCTCCGATCTTCTCAAAAGCATCTTCCGGGAATACCACTCGCAGAATCCCCGCAAGGCGGAGAGCGCGCAGCGCTACTTTGAGCTGATCCTGCTGAAGCTCTCGGAGCAGACCGGGCAGAAAAAGCCGGAGGAAACGCATCCCTGCTATCCCGCCTTCTGCCGGCTGCGGGGAGAGATCCGGCTGGAGCCGCAAAGCGACTGGAGGATCGGGACGGTTTGCAAAAGGATGAACCTGAGCCGTTCTTATCTCCAGCATCTCTACAAAGCGTTTTTCGGTACGAGCATCACCTCCGACGTACGGGCGTGGCGGATGGAACACGCGAAAAACCTCCTCTCCTCGACCGATATGACCGTGGCGTCGGTCGCCTGCTCCTGCGGGTATGACAGCGACGTCCACTTCATGCGCGTCTTCAAGGAGACGGCGGGGGTAACGCCCTCCGCCTTCCGGGCGCGTTCCAGGCTTCCCTCCGGAGAAAACGGAAGACAGACGATCCCCAAAAACGGCGATCTCCGTTTTGCTCCATCCGATTGACAAATCGGTCAAAGAATATTATAATATACAAAATACAATCTAAATATAAGATCCGGCGGAAGCGCCTGCTCTCCCGCCGGAGGACAGAGGTGGATATGCCGGAAAAAAGCATACGGGAGATGAACAAGCTCGAGCGGCAGCACTATTCGCTCGCCGCGCGGACCTTCCGCGCAACGATCCTCGGGGCGATCATCCTCGGGCTCGCGGCGCTTTTGATCGGGCTCGGACTTTACGCTTACGCGCTGGGCGGGCAGTATATCGGAGAAGCGTTCAACCTCTCCCGCACGACGGCGGCTCTGATGGAGCAATCCGTCGACGTCGGTCCCCTCGCAAAGGAGATCGCGGCGCGCTACCGGTCCCTGCCGGCGGAACGGCTCGCCGAGGTGGGGGAAAGCTCCTATCGGGAGGTGTTTGCGGACATCGCCGCCCGCGAGGACTACCGGTATGTGCGGGAGTTCCTCTCCGCCTTCCGCAAAACGAGCGACGTCTACGACATCTATCTCGCCTTCTATGACCGCGACACCTGCGCGATCGTCTACATCGCCGACCCCGAGGAGGACGAGGCGTTCGCCTGCCTCCCCGGAGACTGGGAGAGCGTCCCCCGGCGGGAGGTGGACAGATTCCTCTCCTGGAACGGGGAGGGACGCCTCTACGACGTCGGCAGCACGGAAAAATACGGCTGGCTCGCGACAAGCGGAGTCCCGATCCGGGACGCGCAGGGCGAGACGGTCGCCTTTGTCCTCGCTGACGTCTCGCTCGTCAATATGGCGTCCCGGATGAAGAGTTTTCTCCTCCTGTACGCCCTCTCCATGTTCGTCCTTGTCAATCTGGTGGCGGTCCTGATGGCGCGCCACATGAAAAAGACGCTCGTCGCCCCGATCAACGAGATCGCGGAGGCGGCGGAGGCCTACGTCCGCGACAAACGGGAGGGGAGATCCGACTCCGACCACTTCTCAAAGCTGAAGATCTCGACGGGGGACGAAGTGGAGAACCTCGCGCTGATCATGGCGGATATGGAAAACGATCTCACCGAATTTGAGGCGAATCTCACCCGCATCACCGCCGAAAAAGAGCGGGTCGGCACCGAGCTCGCGCTGGCGACGAGGATCCAGGCGGATATGCTGCCGAACATCTTCCCCGCCTTCCCGGAGCGGCCGGACTTTGACGTTTACGCCTCGATGGTCCCCGCAAAGGAGGTCGGCGGCGACTTCTACGACTTCTTTTTGATCGACGAAGACCATCTCGGCCTCGTGATGGCGGACGTCTCCGGCAAGGGAGTGCCGGCGGCGCTCTTTATGATGATATCGAAGATCCTCGTGCAGAACTACGCGATGACGGGCCGCAGCCCGGGCGAGGTCCTGAACGCGGTGAACGCCCAGATCTGCTCCAACAACCGCGAGGAAATGTTCGTTACCGTATGGTTCGGCGTGCTCGACCTCACGACCGGCACGCTGACTGCCGCCAACGCGGGGCACGAATACCCCGTGCTGAAAGAGCCGGACGGCGATTTTGAACTGGTGAAGGACAAACACGGCTTTGTCATCGGCGGGATGGAAAGCGCACGCTACCGGGAGTACGAGCTGAAGCTCGAACCGGGCGCCAGACTCTTCCTCTACACCGACGGCGTTGCGGAAGCGACCGACAGCACCGGCGCGCTCTTTGGCACGGACCGCATGCTGGAGGCGCTCCGCTCCGCCGAGAACGGGACGCCGGAGGAGATCCTCGGCGCGGTCGACCGCGCGGTCAGCCGCTTTGTCGGCGAGGCGCCGCAGTTCGACGATCTGACGATGCTCTGCGTCCATTATATCGGAAAGGAGACCGGAAAGACCATGAAAACCGCAAAGGAAATGACGGTGGAAGCCACCGTCGCAAACATCCCGGCCGTAACGGACTTTGTGAACGAGGAGCTGGAGAAGCTCGACTGCCCGCTCAAGGCGCAGACGCAGATCGACATCGCGATCGACGAGCTGTTCGGCAACATCGCGCATTACGCCTACGACCCCGCGACCGGTCCGGCGACCGTACGCGTGGAGGTGGAGGAGGATCCGCTCGCCGTGGCGATCACCTTCATCGATAACGGAAAACCGTACGACCCGCTCGCAGCCGACGATCCCGACGTCACCCTCGCCGCCGACGAGCGGAAGGTGGGCGGTCTCGGCGTCTTCCTCGTCAAAAAGACGATGGACGCCGTGACCTACGAATACAAAGACGGGAAAAACATTCTTACGATCAAAAAAAATATTTGAATAAGAGAGGCACACACATGACGATCAACACAACCAAAAACGGAACTGAGCTTTGCCTTGCGCCCGAGGGACGCCTTGACACCGTCACGGCGCCGGAGCTTGAGCAGGCGATCAATGAGAACCTCGAGGGCGTGACGGAGCTCACCCTCGACTTTGCCGGACTCGACTACATCTCCTCGGCCGGACTCCGCGTTCTCCTTTCCGCTCAGAAAAAGATGAACGCCGCGGGAAAAATGACCGTGCGCAACGTGAACGAAACGATCTCCGAGATTTTTGAAGTCACCGGCTTCTGCGACATCCTCACGATCGAGTAAGGCGATGAAATGATCAGAAAAATCTTCCGACAGATGCTCGTCACGCAGATCGTCTCCGCCATGACGGTCATGCTCTGCATGCTGGTCGACAGCATCATGATCGGCCGCTTCCTCGGCGTCGACTCGATGACCGCATACGGGCTCGCGACGCCGGTGCTTTTGGTGTTCGCCGCCTTCGGCAGTATGCTTTCGGCGGGGATCCAGGTCATGTGCGGCAAAACGATGGGCAGCGGCGATATGCAGGCGACCAACGCCTGCTTCTCCGTCTCGGTCGCCCTTGCGGCGGGGATCTCCTTCCTCGGCGTGGCGGTCGTGCTGCTTTTCACCGATCCGATCTGCACCCTCCTCGGCGCCGGTCAGCCCACCCCGGACAACACGGTGTTCTTCCTCACGCGCGACTATCTGCGCGGCTTCATCATCGGCGCGCCCGCCTTCATCTTTGCGCAGATCATGGTGCCGTTCATGCAGATCTCCGGCAACCGCACCCGGCTCGTCGTCGCGGTCGCGGCGATGACCCTCGCCGACGTCGCCCTCGATATCCTCAACGTCTTCGTCGTAAAACAGGGCACCCTCGGCATGGGGCTCGCCTCGAGCTTCAGCTACTACATCGCTTTCTTCATCGGCGTCCTCTATTTCTTCAAAAAGAACTGTATGTTCAAATTCCGCGCCTCCCTCGTGCGCGGGAAGACCGGCCTCGATCTGATCCGCTACGGCGTGCCGACGGTCGTCAACCAGATCAGCCTCGTCCTGCTCGTCTTCGTGCTCAACAAGATCCTGCTTGAAGTCGGGCAGAATCTCGCGGTCGCCGCCTACTCGGTGATCTCGACGGTCGGCAACATCTGCTACTGCATCGGCTCCGGCGTGGCGTCCGTCGCGCTCCTGCTCTCCTCCATCTTTTACAGCGACGAGGACCGCACCGAGCTGCGCGCCCTTGTCCGGACGATGTTCTTTTACGCCGTCGCGCTCGATCTCGGCGTGATCGTTCTCGTCCTGCTCGCCGCTCCCGCGCTTGTCGGGCTCTTCCTCACCGAGGCGCTCGAGGCAAAGGATATGGCGATCCTCGGGCTCCGGCTCTTCTCCCTCTCGCTGCTCCCCTGCTCGCTGAACACCACCTACAAAAACTACCTGCAGGGCGTGAACAAGACCGGCTTTACCCAGGCGATCTCCGTTATGCAGAACTTCGCGTTCACCGCGCTCTTCGCGTTCTTTCTCAGCCGCTTTCTCGGGACGACCGGCGTCTGGCTCGCCTTCCTCTGCGGCGAGACGCTGACTTTCGTCATCATCACGGTCGCGGTATGGAAAAAGTACGGGAAGATCTCCTTCTCCGCCGATGCGTTCTCCTATCTCCCCGCCTCCTTCGGCGCCGCAGACTCGGACCGGTTCGAGGCGAGCATCGCCTCGCTCTCCGACGTCGTCGCCGTCTCCGCCGACGCGGCGAGCTTCTGCCGCGAGCACGGTGAAACCGAGCGGAGCAGCAATCTGATCTCCCTCTGCATCGAGGAGATGACCTCCAACATCGTGGAGCACGGCTTCACCAAAGACAACAAAGAACACAGCGTGGACGTCCGGCTGCTCTTTAAGGACGGCAAGCGCCTGATCCGCATCCGCGACAACTGTCTCAACTTTGATCCGCTCCACTATCTCGAGCTCCACAAAACGGACGATCCGCTGGCGCATATCGGGATCCGCATGGTCATGAAGACGGTAAAAAGCGCAAACTACGTCAACTCCCTCGGTCTGAACAACCTCACGCTCATTCTGTAACGGAAAGGGAAACGGAAAATGGATCTTTTTGAAACAGCGCTCACTTTCGCCGTAAAGGCGCACGCCGGCGCGGTGAGAAAGGGCGGAGCCGTCCCCTACGTCCTGCATCCGCTTGAAGTCGCCGTGATCGCCGGAACGCTCACAAACGATCCGGAGGTGCTCGCCGCCGCCGCCCTCCACGACACGCTGGAGGACACCCCGACAACGCTCTCCGAGATCGAAAACGCCTTCGGCGGGCGGGTCGCCCGCCTCGTCTCCTCGGAGACCGAGAACAAACGCCGCGGCGTCCCGCCGGAGGAGAGCTGGCAGATCCGCAAGGAGGAGTCGCTCCGGGAGCTGAAGAACGCTTCCGATCCCGGCACAAAGATCATCTGGCTCTCCGACAAGCTCTCGAATATGCGCTCCTTTTACCGGATGTACCGCCGGGAAGGAGCAAAGCTCTGGGAGCGGTTCCACCAAAGCGATCCCGCAAAGCAGGCATGGTATTACCGCACCGTAGCGGAGTACACCGGGGAGCTCTCCGGCACCGATGCGTGGCGGGAATACGCCGACCTGACCGAAAAAGTTTTTGAAGGAGTAAAATGACCATGACGGAAATCAAACACACCCTGGAGGGCGGCGCCCTCACGATCCTCCCGGAGGGACACATCGACTCCGCGAACGCCGCGGAAGCGGAGGAGGCGATCACCGCCCTGCGGGAACGGTATTCTCCCGAAAGCGTGACAATCGACTGTGAAAAGCTCACCTATATTTCCAGTGCGGGTCTGCGCGTCATCCTCCGTCTGAAAAAGGCGATCCCCGACACCAAGCTGGTCAACGTCAGCGCCGAAGTATACGAGATCTTTGAGATGACCGGCTTTACCGAGATGATGGAGATCCGCAAGGCCTACCGTGTGATCTCGGTCGAGGGGTGCGAGGTCATCGGCCAGGGCGCGAACGGAAAGGTCTACCGCATCGATCCCGACACGATCGTCAAGGTCTACCTCAACCCCGACGCGCTGCCGGAGATCCACCGCGAGCGCGAGCTGGCGCGCGCGGCGTTTGTCCTCGGCGTGCCGACGGCGATCCCCTATGACGTCGTCCGCATCGAGGGAGGCGGCTACGGATCGGTCTTTGAGCTGCTCAACGCGTCCAGCTTTGCCAAGCTGCTGATCCGCGGGGAAAAAACCGTGGACGAGATCGCGGAGATGAGCATCTCCCTGCTCAAGCTGATCCACTCCACCGTCGTCAAACCCGATACCATGCCCGATATGCGCGCCGTTGCGCTCGACTGGGCGCGGTTCCTTGAGAAGTATCTGCCCGCCGACCAGTACGCAAAGCTCTATTCGCTGATCGCCGCCGTCCCGGAGGACGACCATATGATGCACGGCGACTACCATCTCAAAAACGTCATGCTCCAGAACGGAGAGAGCCTCCTGATCGATATGGACACCCTCTGCCACGGCCATCCGATCTTTGAACTGGCCAGCATGTACAACGCCTACGTCGGCTACGCGGAGCTCAACCACGGGCAGGTGATGGACTTTCTCGGGATCTCCTACGAGACCGCGGGCGAGCTGTGGAGGAAATCCCTCTCGCTCTATCTCGGCACCGGGGACGAGGCCCGGATCGCGGAAGTCGAGAAGAAAGCGATGATCGTCGGCTATACGCGGATCATGCGCCGCACGATCCGCCGCAACGGACTCAACACCGAGGAGGGCCGGGCGATCATCGAGAACTGCCGCCGGCACTTCAACGAACTGCTCCCGCAGATCGACGCCCTTACCTTCTGATGAAGATCTACACACGGAAAAGAAAACCGAATCTTTTCGGTTTTCTTTTCTTCAGTCTCGCCTGGTTTGCGGCGGCGGGGGTTCTCTGGCTCCTCCCGGACCGGTCCGGCGTATGGGGCGCGGGGAATCTCGCCGTATTCCTCGCGGTATACTTTTTCTCCGCCGTCCTGATCCTCGTCTTCACTCTGATCCGCCAGATGCGCTATAACCCGTATTCCTACAATACGATCTATTACTTCGGCTTCGCCCTCTTTTTCCTGTCGCTCTGCATCTCGCAGACCGTCGCCGCCTGCCGCTGTATCGCGGGGGCGGGATCCTTCGGTCTCCCGGAGGCCGCGGCGCTGACGGTCGCGTCCGCGAAAAACTACATGCGTCTTTCCCTGCCCTTCCTCCTGCTCTTTTCGGCGGCGCTCGCCGTCTCCAACGTCCGGCTGATGCAGCGCGAGGGCGTCCGCGCGCAGAACGTCCTTGCGCTCGCGCTCGCCGTCTTCCTCCTCGGCGGAGAAGCGGTCATTTTCCTCCTCGGCTCCGCCGGAGGCGCCCTCGGCTTTGCCGTCGGGCTCTTCTCCTTCCTCTATCTCTATATCGAATGTATGATCGTCGGCGCGATCTTTGCAGACGTCTTCGCCGCTCTGCACGAGCCGGCGTACGACAAGGACCGGATCGTCATCCTCGGCTGCCGCGTCGCCCGGGACGGACAGCCGACGCCTCTGCTCCGCCAGCGGGCGGACGCGGCGCTCGCCTTTGCGCGCCGCCAGCTCGACGCAACGGGGAAAAAGGCGACCTTCCTCCCTTCCGGCGGCAAGGGCGCCGACGAACCGGTCTCCGAAGCGGCGTGCGTGCGCGACTATCTGATCCGGCGCGGCGTCGCCCCGGAGGACGTCACGCTCGAGGACAGGTCCGTCAACACGCTTGAGAATATGCGTTTTTCCTTTGAAAAGACCGGGGAAGGCGAGAAATGCGCCTTCGCCACCTCCGCTTACCACGTCTTCCGTTCGGGGATCTGGGCAAACCGCGCCTGCAAGTTCAAGGCGGAGGGCGTCGGCGCGCCGACAAAATGGTACTTCTGGCCGAACGCCGCCGTGCGGGAGTTCGCCGGTCTGCTCACCGGCCACCGCGGCAAACAGCTCTTGATCCTCGCCGGTCTGATCGCCTTTTATCTCCTCTCCTATCTGGTCACGGCAAAGGGGTGATCTGCTCCGCCGCGAAAAACCGCGGAAAGCCGCGGAAAGCCGCGAAAAGCCGCGGCCTTGCGGCGCGGCATAGATTGGAATCTTTCGCGGAGCGAAAGCCTCTTCTTTGCGGCGCGGCATGGATTGGAATCTTTCGCGGAGCGAAAGTCTCTTCTTTGCGGCGCGGCATGAATTGGAATCTTTCGCGGAGCGAAAGTCTCTTCTCCGCGCCCTTCGAATCCCTTCTTTTGATCCAAGCAAAAAACGAAAAAGCACCCGTTGGGTGCTTTCCGTTTTTTGGTGGACCTGGTGGGATTCCTCGCCTGCGGGCGAGCCTCGGTCGGCTCTGACGTGCCCCCGGCACGTCATTCACTACCGACCGTTCGAATCCCTTCTTTTGATCCAAGCAAAAAACGAAAAAGCACCCGTTGGGTGCTTTCCGTTTTTTGGTGGACCTGGTGGGATTCGAACCCATGACCTCCGCGTTGCGAACGCGGCGCTCTCCCGAGTGGCATCTTTACACACCCCGGAAAACAGCCCGTGCCGATTTTGCCTACGCAATTACTTTGTGCTCTAATTTGCGGTTTGTTCAATTAGTTTTTTGTAAATTCTGTTTCGCACATTTGTTTTTCTCACTGGGGCAAGATACAATATCAGAGAAAGGAGGAAAAATACCGAGAACAAGAGAATCATTCGAAAAAGAAAAACAAAAGGAGGAATCAGTATCAAATGAAAGATGAATTAATCGGAAGAATCGGCATCTGGGGACAAAGGCATTACTGTTACTTAAAAAAGCATAAACCGACGGTTGTCAGCGTGATGCGAATGAAAGGAAATCTGGAAGCATATCTGCGCGATGTTGACCGCGACGCACAGGAAACCTACGATAACCTTATCCGGCAATACGCTGAGATCGAGGGCATCGGCGAGGAACTCAAACAAAGCGATCAAATGGAATGGGCGCGGAGAATGAACTCGATCCGCAGCCGGGTAGAAGAGTTTTTGTTGGAGGATCAAATTCATATATAAAGAGAATAACAAGGAACAGCGAAGCGCAGGCTTCGCTGTTCCTTGTCTTTCCGCAATCGCGCAAAAATATCTTTTATGCGCTGAAATAAAAAGAAGCCTGTGTGCTGTTTGCGCGTGATTTAGTCTCTTCTTTACTGCTGCAAGTGGAGAAGTTAAGAAGTTGCAGGTGCGGTGAAATAGTAACCAAGGGAAAAAGCCAAAAGTATTGTGGCTACGCAGTAGCGATAGTGTTTTAGAGAAAATTAAAAAGCATATTGCTATAAAACCATGTGCGTATTTGGAAAATTTTATTTTTAAAAAGGACATTTTTTGGGCAGGCTAAGTGTTTATAGTGTATATGCAGCTGCAATGATATCAAATAAAAAAAGAAAGGGGAAAAAATGAAAATTTTTTTTGGAGTAAACTCAAACATCCCGTTAAACAGTAAAACAAAAAACGGCTATACAATCTATGATTGGGTTGTAAGAAAAAAAGGAATTCCTGCGTTTTGTTTTAGAACTCTGTGTGGAGAAAACTCAACGACAAGAGAAGAAATTGATTATTTGAAAAAAAGAATTGTAGAATGGGAATGGTAATTCGTGATCTAAAAGAGCTCGATATTTCTAGTTCTCATGGGGATAAAGATGCATTTAAAGCGATTCGCGAATGAAAACGCTTCGATTTGAATTCGGACAAAAGAATTGCAATAATTGCTGATATCAATCCTAATTGGAGTATAAATCACAATTGGATGATAACTTTTGCACAGACTCTGGTTGTAAACGGATACATTCCCGCATTCATAGCAAATACTGATTCTTCTCAGAGTTGTAGTTTTGATAGACAGTGTAGCCATTTTGCAAATGCGACGCGCGACACAAGTTGCTTTGGAACAATATTTTGCGCTACAGAACCCAAAACCCCCAACAAACCTGAAACCTGGAGTCCTTTTTGTCCTTCGGCGTTAGAGACATCTGAAATCGCGTTATGGATGTGTGGAAAAACAGAAATAGACAATACCTTCGTTGACGATGTTTATTTGAATAATCCCGCTTTTATTGACAAAATGTTATAAAGGAGATATAGTATTCAATGAGAAATTTTCAGACGGATCGAGAATGTATTTTCATGTCGGATAATTTTTAAATGGAGGAAATATAAATATGTTCAAAAATAATAAAACAATAGATCTTGATTTTCAGAGCATGATGATGAAAGCCAAATCGCTTTTTTGCGATGAAAACCAGGACACAAACAAATATAGCCAAAGCATAGTACTGAAAACAATTACAGGAGAAGAAAAAGGGTATTGCGTCTCCTGCTCATCTCTTGATGATTTAATCAACCAAAGTTGTTCTGCTGTGAAACAGGAAAAGATTTCCGCTGTTTTGAAACTTGTGTGTATGTGGAAAGGAAATATCCTCGACGTTCCTTCCGAACGGTTCTTAAAAACGCTGTGCACTATCAACGCCGAGAATAAAAAAGCGGAAGTCTTGTTAAACGCAGGACCAAACGCTTACGTAACAAAAAAAATCGCTGACATCATAAGATAACGATACCACAACGTTATTAGACCGAGTTACTTTGTATTTTTGCAGCTGCATACAAAGTGTAAAGCATAAAGAAGACACATACTGTCCGGATTGAACTGAATAAAAAAACAGCCGCAGGAGCCGTTTTTGAAGCACCTGCGGCTGAGTTTGTACGAAAAAAGCAAAGCGCGTTTTTCAATTAAACCGTTCTTCGAATTTTCTTTGAGTTTCTTCGGAATCTAACTCAAACCTTTTGTTTATTTCTTCAATAGGGGCAATAGCAGGGTTTTCCATACTCGCGTCAAGCAAGTTGTCTATCTTGATACCGAGCAGTTCCATCCTGTTTTTCTCCGTGTATGCTTTTCCTGCCATGTGCCACAATTCAAGCAGTTCGCAGGGCTCGGTTGAATACTTTTTTAAGGAAAACAGGCTATCAAACCTTTCTTTTTCAGAAAGACAACTGTTTTTCTCCAGTTTTACTATCAAGCGATCCGGTTTAAATGTTGCGCAACAAAGAATGAAAGTGTACGACCATTCAACGTTATCATATTCCATTCCTGTATCGTCGCTTTCGCAATGAAGAAACGGAAGGAACCCGGTTTTTTGCAGAGTTTCGAGATCCGGCTGTGCGTCGGACAAATAATCGTACCAAGCATAAACGCTGTACTCGTCATAGAAGCCCGGCAAGATCCGCTCATTATGCAGATATTTTTTGGTACCCACGCACAGAGCAGCCATCCATTTCCCATGAAAGTCATACATGTCGTTTTTTTTGATATCATCGACTAACGGACTTTTTGCTATAACTGGTGAAGCAAAGTAAAATGGAGCATAAAAATCTGGTCTTCCCCACCATTTTTCCCTGATGTCGGTGTATTGGAACACAACGATGTCTCCCGGATTGTGTTTCGGCCTTGCAAGCGTCACTCTGGGTCTTTTATACGGCATTTGCTCTTTTTGCAGTTGCTCTTTCAACGCGTCGAGATTTGCTTTTCTCTTTTTCGTGTTCTTTTCATTCCCGGCTTCAATCCATTCGTCAAGCCCGGCATATTCTTTCAATAATTCAAGAGCTTTCTTTTTCACTTGTTCTGTCAGCATCCCGTGCTTCCACTGCCAGTCCGCCAAAGCATACCAAAAGGACGCGGTGTCGTCATCAACGCAGTTTCGTTCGACAATCTCTTTGTATTCTCTGAATAAAACTTTGTTCCCTTCTTCAACTCCATAAAATGCAAAAATCTCGTTGCAATCGCATCTTAAGTCCATTACCGTATCGTTTGAATAGATCCCCGGTCCCCATGTGCCCATTTTTATTTCCTCCCGTGGTTTTCATATCATAGATTCATCATAAGCAATAAATCACTCTCATATGTACATCCTAACAACGAAACCGTGTTATTGATTTCCGATCCCAGATTTCGGATAGCGGCTTTGACATTTTTTAAAGAAATGCCTCTGATCATATTGGACGGCTTAGCTCCAAAAATAATACCAGTATATTTGAGTGTTAAGCAAACAGACAAAACACACTGTTCAACGACTTTTGACTGTTGGATGCTGGAGCACACATATACGACATACATACCAAACTCGCCTTTGCTAAGCTTGTGACGGTTAAATCTGGCAACGGTATTCTTTGTGCGTCCTACATAGAATACTGTTTTTATATCTTCAGAATCTCTTGCAAGAACGTAAAAGCGATGTTGCCGCCGCTGACATTGCCAACATTTGGTAATACAAAGAAGAGGCAACAACTGCCGCAGGATCGTACCCGTTTTTATCTATATTAGAAACAGGACAATTATTCGTATATGTAAATGCGTTGGCAGAAAGAATGCTTTCTGCCAAAACAAGACATATAATTGCCTCATCCCCATTGATAAACCTACCGACAGTCGGATCATAATACCTGCTCTGCAGATAGTAGATCCCGAGCTCCTAATCGTAGTAGTAAGAGCGGTAACGGTAGGGGTTAACGACCGCGATATGCTCGCAGCAGCCGAGAACGTCAGCGCCGTTCCAGCGCGCGACGACTTCGGTGTTCCGGTCGTAGATCGCAATGACGTCTCCCTGCAGATTCTTCTGGAAGTAAAACGGCTCGTTGTTATAGATGACGCCGCTCCCGTCTTGCTTGTGCGGATGCCGTTTGCGTTGTAAGTATACCGGATATTGTCAAAGGACTGGAGCTGTCTGCCCCGCTATCGAGAAAACCGGCTGCTTGTGTCCTCGTCTTCTGTTGTCATCTTAACTAAAACAATATTTTGTTCCGTCAATAATAATCGCACTCGATTGAATCAGCAGCGCGGACTCCCAAATCTCAATAATAATATTATAATTCATTATATACTGACTCAGCCACTTGTCATTTGAATATGCATGAACATCTCTAAAAACTATGGAAGTAAACTCATAATAGTTGCAGCTGGAAAAATCGTAGCTATTATGTGTTTCCGGGGTTTTCTCAATCCAAATCAAGGAGGTGTAATCATTTATTTCTAATATGTGATTCGTTTTGCGGCCTTCATCTATTGCCGTCAAATCAAATCGAATCATCTTATGCGTAAGGTCAATTTTCATATCGTTGATGACGGCACCCCAAAAAGGATTGCTCGCTTCAATGTAATCCATATATTGCCTCCTAAAAGAAAGATTACTTTTCGATCTAATATTAACATCAATATTTCATCCGCATTAACAAACCTACCGACAGTCGGATCATAATACCTGCTCTGCAGATAGTAGATCCCCAGCTCCTCGTCGTAGTAGTAAGAGCGGTAACGGTAAGGATTGACGACCGCGATATGCTCGCAGCAGCCGAGAACGTCAGCGCCGTTCCCG